>NZ_JAJSAW010000028.1:0-31819 GCF_021378985.1 Pseudomonas sp. JR33AA | reverse complement strand
GGTATCTACATTTGTCTCGGGCCAGTCACGCCTGTGGTGGCGGCGCGCGGCCGCCTTGATTGTACCCTTCGATATCGAGCCGTGCGCCAAGACGGTCGCGCGCGATGGGCACAGGATTCATTGGCTCGAAACAAATGTAGGAGCGAGCTTGCTCGCGATGCGCCGCGCGGGCGGCGCTCGATCTCAAGAACGCCACAAGGCCCCAGGGTGAAACCTTGCCACCCCCACCATCCCCTGCTAAACCTTAATGCAGTTGCATCCGCCATCATCGAAGGAATCGCTAGAATGGCAGTCGAGACTGATTTTTCGCAGGACGGGAAAAAGCTGACCATCAAGATCAAGGGGCGCTTCGATTTCGGCAAGCATCAAGAGTTTCGCGACGCCTACGAACGCCAGTCCAGGCGGCCGGATTCGGTGGTCGTCGACCTGAAGGACACCACCTACCTCGACAGCTCCGCGCTTGGCATGCTGCTGTTGCTGCGCGACCACGCGGGCGGCGATGAGTCGGATGTGCGGGTAGTGCATGCCAGCTCCGACGTGCGCAAGATTCTCGCTATCTCCAATTTCGAAAAACTCTTCGATATCAGTTGAGCGCCGACATGCCGGCCGAACAGGCGTTGACCGTGCTGGTCGCCGAAGACAGTGCGGTCGATCGCCTTTTGCTTGCGCAGATCGTGCGCCGCCAGGGCCATCAGGTATTCACCGCCGAGAACGGCGAGCAGGCGGTAGCGCTGTACCTCGAACGGCGCCCGCAGCTGGTGCTGCTGGATGCCCTGATGCCAGTCATGGATGGCTTCGAGGCGGCGCGGCAGATCAAGGCATTGGCTGGCGAAGCGCTGGTGCCGATCATTTTCCTGACGTCGCTGAATGAAGAACAAGGCCTGGTGCGTTGCCTGGAGGCGGGGGGCGATGATTTCATGGCCAAGCCCTACAGTGCGGTGATCCTCGCTGCCAAGATTCGCGCCATGGACCGCCTGCGCCGCTTGCAGGCAACGGTACTGGAGCAGCGCGACCAGATCACACGGCATCACCATCACCTGCTCAACGAGCAGCGGGTGGCCAAGGCGGTGTTCGACAAAGTGGCCCACTCTGGTTGCCTCTCTGCGCCCAATATTCGCTACCTGCAATCGCCTTACGCGCTGTTCAATGGCGACCTGATGCTGGCGGCATTTACCCCGGCCGGCGACATGCGTTTGCTGCTTGGCGATTTCACCGGTCACGGCCTGCCGGCGGCGGTCGGCGCCATGCCGATGGCTGAGGTGTTCTACGGCATGACCGCCAAGGGCTACGGCATGGCGCAGATCCTGCGCGAGATGAATGCCAAGCTCAAGCGCATCCTGCCGGTGGACATGTTCTGCTGTGCGCTGCTGCTCAACCTCAGCATGCAGCGCGGCTCGGTGGAGGTGTGGAATGGCGGTATGCCTGATGGCTATCGCCTGGCGGTGGATGGCCAAGTGCTGTCGGCACTGACTTCGCGGCACCTGCCGCTGGGCATTCTGGCCGCTGAGCGTTTCGATGACAGCACCGAAGTGTTGCCGCTGGCACCGGGCGAGCGCCTGTTGCTGCTGTCAGACGGTGTGCTCGATACCGCCGACGACCAGGAACGCCTGTTTGGCGTACAGCGCCTGCGAGCGGTACTGGCCGCCAACCGCGACCCTGTGCAGTTGTTCGATGAGCTGATGCTGGCCCTGGAGCGTTTTGGTGGCCAGCCACGCGATGACATCAGCTTGTGCGATATTCGCATGTTCACTGCCGAGGAGCGGGTGCCGGCACCGATGATCTACTCTGATAGTGGCCGCTCCAGCCCGCTGGATTGGTCGCTGAGCTTCGAGGTGCGTGGCGAAAGCCTTAAGCGTTTCAACCCTGTGCCCTACCTGGTGCAGTTGTTGCAGGAAATTCATGGCCTGCGCGCACGTACCGGCACCTTGCACAGCGTGCTTAGCGAGTTGTATGCCAATGCGCTGGAGCATGGTGTGCTGGGCCTGGACTCACAGCTCAAGCGCGACGTGCAAGGCTTTACCGACTATTACCAGGAGCGCGCCCGGCGGCTGGGCTCGCTGACCGACGGCTTTGTAAGCATCGATTTCAAGGTTGAACCGCGTGGCGGCGGCGGGCGTCTGATGATCGAGGTGCGCGACAGCGGTGCCGGCTTCGACGTGCAGCAGGTGCTTGCGCGGCCTTCGCTGGATCAAAGGCTGAGCGGTCGCGGTTTGAATCTGGTGCGGCAGTTGGCCAGTGACGCGCGCTGGAGTGACGGCGGGCGTTGCGCGCATGTGGAGTTCGTATGGTGAGCCACCGGTTGGCTCGGGCATAATCTGGCTTGATCAAGGAGTGAACAAGTGACTGACATGCATATTGACCACAAGGTACTCAGTGACCTGCGTGAGGTCATGGAAGAAGGCTACCTGCAGTTGGTGCAGACTTTTCTCGACGACTCAGAGCGGCGTCTTGGGCAGTTGCACGCGGCCAGAAGCGCCGAGGAGCTGGGCGCGGCAGCCCACAGTTTCAAGGGCAGCAGCAGCAACATGGGTGCCGTCGCGTTGGCCAGCCTGTGTCAGCAGCTCGAAGAGCGCGCGCGGCGGCCCCCGTTATATGGCATTGAAGACCTGATCAGCCGCATCGACATGGAATTTGTCGTGGTGCAGCACTTTTACCGTGGTGAGCAGCAACGTATTTCCGCAGGCTGATACGCGAGTTGGCGCGAGTCTTGCCTGTCTCTGCCCGATGATTTTTTTGTTCCTGGCGCGGAGACCGCTCGATGCCTGTCGCACCCAACCCTTTGTTGCAAGCCAATGCCATTGCCAAGACCTCGCGTTCGGCCACCGTGCAGGCGGAGAAACCGCTGCAGGCGCTGGGCGACAAGGGTGATGCCTTTGGCCAGGTGATGGCCCGGCAGGGCCGCGACAAGGTGACCGGGCAGGACGACAAGGTCGCTCAGGCCAAGCCCAAGGACAAACCTGATGCGGCAGCTGGCGGCAAGAAAGACCCGGCTGGCAAGGCTGCAGTTGCCGATGACGGCAACAAGTTGCCAGAAGACGATTCGGCCCAGGCCGATACAGGCGTGCGTGATGCCAGCCTGGTGGCCGGCCAGGTCACTGATGCCCAGCCCGGCGCGCAACTGATCCAGGCTCAGGCCGAGGCGGTGGCGCCCGTGTTGCAGGCGGCCACGGCGCAAACCCAGGTTGCTGCGGCTCTGCCTGAAGAGCCGTCCGCCGAGGAGGCCTTCGATCCGGATGCTGATCCCCTGGCCAACCTGCCGACCCTGCGTCTGGCCCTGGAGCACAGTGCCCAAGCCAAGGGTGGCACCTCGGCACATGCCCTTGATGCTACCCAGGCTCAGGGCGAGGAAGGGCAGGCAACCGTCAATACCTTGGCGAATCTGGTCGAGAATGCCGATGGCGAAAGCGCCGAATCCGGTGACAAGGCTTTTGGCGCCTTGCTTGAGGACGGCCTGAAAGACACCAAGAGTGCCAGCAGCGATACCCGCATCGATGATTTTGCCAACCGCCTGGCCAGCCTGACCCAGGCGGCCACGGCCAAGACCGCCAACGCCATGCCGGCCAGTGCGAACCCGCTGCATCAGCCATTGCCAATGAACCAGAATGCGTGGGCCGAGGGCCTGGTCAACCGGGTCATGTACCTGTCCAGCCAGAACCTCAAGTCGGCTGATATCCAGTTGGAGCCGGCAGAGCTCGGTCGCCTCGACATTCGCGTCAATGTGGCGGCGGACCAGGCCACCCAGGTCACCTTCATCAGCGGCCACGCCGGCGTGCGTGATGCCCTCGACAGCCAGGTGCACCGCCTGCGCGAACTGTTTGCCCAGCAGGGGTTGGCGCAGCCGGATGTCAACGTGGCTGACCAGTCGCGTGGGCAGCAACAACAGCAGGGGCAGGCGCAGGGCAGCAGCCTTTCCGGGGTGGCAGCGCGCCGGGCCGAGCAGGGTGGTGTTGAGGCAGTGGATAGCGCCCGGCCTTTGGAGCAGCAGGTGGTTGTCGGCGACAGTGCGGTCGATTACTACGCCTGATGTCTGGTGCATGGCTTTGTTTTTGGGGAGCCAGTGAGATCGAGCGCCGCGCGGGCGGCGCTCGATCTCACAGACGTAAAATCCCTCAAGCCGAATTCTGGCATAACACTTGCTCAAGCCAAGCCATCCTCCCTTGAACCCCCGATGGACGACGGATTATTGGCATGGCGAAGAGCGAAGCAGTCAAAGACCCCGCCACTAAAGGCAAACTCAAGCTGATCCTGCTGGCCGTCGTAGGCCTGTTGCTGGCGATCGGCCTTTCGGTGGGCGCTACCTGGTTCATCATGCACAAGGGCGAGCCCGCGCCGGCCGCCGAGGCCGCGGCCAGTAACGTCAAGCCTGCGGCGATCTACGAGGCGCTGACACCGGCCTTCGTAGTCAACTTCAACCAGAACGGCCGCCAGCGCTACATGCAGCTGAGCATCACCCTGCAGGCGCGTAACCAGGCCGACCTGGATGCCCTAAAGGTGCACATGCCGGTGATTCGCAACAACCTGGTGATGATGTTCTCCGGGCAAGGGTTCGACACCCTCGCCAGCAGCCCGGTAGGGCAGGAGATGCTGCGTCAGAAGGCCACCGCAGTGGTCCAGGAAGTGGCGCAGAAGGAAGTCGGCAAGCCGGTCATCGACCAGTTGCTGTTCACCAATTTCGTATTGCAGTAGGAGTCCGCAATGGCCGTACAGGACCTGCTGTCCCAGGATGAAATCGACGCCCTGTTGCACGGTGTCGACGACGGGCTGGTGCAGACCGAGAGTGCATCCGAGCCTGGCAGTATCAAAAGCTACGACCTGACCAGTCAGGACCGTATCGTGCGGGGTCGCATGCCGACCCTGGAAATGATCAACGAGCGCTTCGCCCGCTACACCCGTATCAGCATGTTCAACCTGCTACGCCGCTCCGCAGACGTGGCCGTGGGTGGCGTGCAGGTCATGAAGTTCGGCGAATATGTGCACTCGCTGTACGTGCCCACCAGCCTCAACCTGGTCAAGATCAAGCCGCTGCGCGGCACCTCGCTGTTCATCCTCGACGCCAAGCTGGTGTTCAAGCTGGTGGACAACTTTTTTGGCGGCGATGGCCGCCACGCCAAGATCGAAGGGCGTGAGTTCACCCCGACCGAACTGCGTGTGGTGCGCATGGTGCTGGACCAGTGTTTCGTCGACCTCAAGGAGGCCTGGCAGGCGATCATGCCGGTCAGCTTCGAGTACATGAACTCCGAGGTCAACCCGGCCATGGCCAACATTGTCGGCCCCAGCGAAGCGGTGGTGGTGTCCACCTTCCACATCGAACTGGACGGCGGCGGCGGCGATCTGCACGTGACCATGCCGTACTCGATGATCGAGCCGGTGCGGGAAATGCTCGATGCCGGCTTCCAGTCGGACCTGGACGACCAGGACGAGCGCTGGGTCAAGGCCCTGCGCGAGGACGTGCTGGACGTGGCCGTGCCAATGACCGCCACGGTCGCCCGACGCCAGCTAAAGCTGCGCGACATCCTGCACATGCAGCCGGGTGACGTGATCCCGGTGGAGCTGCCCGAGCACCTGGTGCTGCGCGCTAACGGGGTGCCCGCGTTCAAGGCGCGGCTGGGCTCGCACAAGGGCAACCTGGCCCTGCAGATCATCGACCCGATCGAACGCCGCTGACGGTGTGCCGGTCGCTTACAACGAATTGAATGCCTGTCGAGGAAATCATGGCTAACGAAAACGAGATCACCTCCCCAGAGGACCAGGCACTGGCCGATGAGTGGGCCGCAGCGTTGGAAGAAACCGGTTCTGCCGGCCAGGCCGACATTGACGCACTGCTGGGCGGGGACACCGGCAGCAGCGGCCCGGGCCGCCTGCCGATGGAAGAGTTCGCCAGCTCGCCGAAGCCGAACGAAAATGTCAGCCTCGAAGGCCCTAACCTGGACGTGATCCTGGATATCCCGGTGAACATTTCCATGGAGGTGGGCAGCACCGAGATCAACATCCGCAACCTGTTGCAGCTCAACCAGGGCTCGGTGATCGAGCTCGATCGCCTGGCCGGCGAGCCGCTCGACGTGCTGGTAAACGGCACCTTGATCGCCCATGGCGAAGTCGTGGTGGTCAACGAAAAGTTCGGCATCCGCCTGACCGACGTGATCAGCCCCAGCGAACGTATCAAGAAGCTGCGCTGAGTGAAGGGCACGATGCGCGCCATCGCCGCGGCAGCGGTGCTGTTTGCCAGCCACGCCTGCCTGGCCGCGGCCACGCCAGCGGCCACCCCGGCGGCTCAACCTGGCAGTCTTGGCGGGCAGCTCGCGCAGATGGTCTTGGGCCTGCTGCTGGTGGTGGGCCTGATCTTCTTCCTGGCCTGGCTGCTGCGGCGCCTGCAGAGCACCGCTGTGAAGGGTGGGCAGGTGATCGAGATTGTCGGCAGCCGCGCCATCGGCCAGCGTGACCGGCTGCTGCTGGTGCAGGTGGGCAAGGAGCAGATCCTGATAGGCCATACCCCAGGCACCATCGAGGCCCTGCACGTACTGGCCGAACCCGTGGAAGTACCGGCAAGCGTCCGTCAGGCGACGCCGGAGTTTGCCCAGCGGCTGATGGAGCTGATGGGCAAGGACCCTAAGGACAACAAGTGATGAGCGGCGCGCTGCGTACGTTGTTGACTCTGGCGCTGCTGCTGGCTGCGCCGCTGGCCCTGGCCGCCGACCCGCTGTCGATCCCGGCCATCACCCTGTCCAACACCCCGGACGGGCAGCAGGAATATTCGGTCAGCCTGCAAATCCTGCTGATCATGACTGCGCTGAGCTTCATCCCGGCGTTCGTCATCCTGATGACCAGCTTTACCCGTATCATCATCGTGTTTTCGATTTTGCGCCAGGCTCTGGGCCTGCAGCAAACGCCGTCCAACCAACTGTTGACCGGCATGGCGCTGTTCCTGACCATGTTCATCATGGCGCCGGTGTTCGATCGGGTGAACCAGGACGCGCTGCAGCCTTACCTGAAGGAGCAGATGACTGCCCAGCAGGCGATCGACAAAGCCCAGGGCCCGCTCAAGGATTTCATGCTGGCGCAAACTCGGCAGAGCGACCTCGACTTGTTCATGCGCCTGTCCAAGCGCACCGACATCGCCGGCCCCGACCAGGTGCCGCTGACGATCCTGGTGCCGGCATTCGTCACTTCGGAGCTCAAGACCGCGTTCCAGATCGGCTTCATGATCTTCATCCCGTTCCTGATCATCGACATGGTGGTGGCCAGTGTGCTGATGGCCATGGGTATGATGATGCTGTCGCCGCTGATCATCTCGCTGCCGTTCAAGATCATGCTGTTCGTGCTGGTGGATGGCTGGGCGCTGATCATGGGTACCCTGGCCAGCAGTTTCGGCGGCGTCTGACGCCGTCAAGGAGAGCCGCCGATGACACCTGAAGTTGCTGTCGACCTGTTCCGTGATGCCCTGTGGCTGACAACCTTGATGGTTGCCGTGCTGGTGGTGCCGAGCCTGTTGGTGGGCCTGGTGGTGGCGATGTTCCAGGCGGCCACACAGATCAACGAGCAGACCTTGAGTTTTCTGCCGCGCCTGCTGGTGATGCTGATCACGCTGATCGTCGCCGGGCCGTGGCTGGTACAGAAATTCATGGAGTACATCACCACGCTCTACACCAACATCCCGCAGCTCATAGGTTGATGCGGCGATGCTGGAACTGACCGACACACAGATCGGCACCTGGGTCGCCACCTTCATCCTGCCGTTGTTCAGGGTAACGGCGGTGCTGATGACCATGCCGATTTTCGGTACCCGCATGTTGCCGGCACGGGTGCGGCTGTACGTGGCAGTGGCGATTACCGTGGTAATCGTGCCTGCATTGCCACCGCTGCCTGAATTCGACCCGCTGAGCCTGCGCGGTTTGCTGCTGTGCGCCGAGCAGATCATCGTTGGCGCGCTGTTTGGCCTGGCCTTGCAGTTGTTGTTCCAGGCTTTCGTGATTGCCGGGCAGATTGTTGCGGTGCAGATGGGCATGGCCTTCGCCTCGATGGTTGACCCTGCCAACGGTGTCAACGTCACTGTAATCAGCCAGTTCATGACCATGCTGGTGAGTGTGTTGTTCCTGTTGATGAACGGCCACCTGGTGGTGTTCGAGGTGCTGACTGAAAGTTTTACCACCTTGCCGGTGGGGAGTGCGCTGGTGGTCAACCACTTCTGGGAGCTGGCCGGGCGCATGGGGTGGGTGTTCGGAGCCGGCCTGCTGTTGATTCTGCCGGTGATTGCCGCGCTGCTGGTGGTGAACATTGCCTTTGGCGTAATGACCCGCGCAGCGCCACAGTTGAACATTTTCTCCATCGGCTTCCCGCTGACCTTGGTCATGGGCATGTTCGTCTTCTGGGTCGGCCTGGCCGATGTGCTGTCTCACTATCAGGCATTGGCCAGTGAAACGCTGCAGTGGCTGCGTGAGCTGGCGAGGGCGCGCTGAACATGGCAGAAAGCGAGAGCGGTCAGGACAAGACAGAAGACCCCACCGAAAAGCGCAAGCGCGACGCCCGCGAGAAGGGCGAGGTCGCGCGCTCCAAGGAGTTGAACACGGTGGCGGTGACCCTGGCGGGCGCCGGTGGCCTGCTGGCATTCGGTGGTCACTTGGCCGAAACATTGCTGGCGTTGATGCGCATGAACTTCAGCCTGACCCGCGACATCATCGTTGACGAGCGGGCGATGGGGGCCTTCCTGCTGGCCTCGGGCAAGATGGCCATCTGGGCGGTGCAGCCGGTGCTGATCCTGCTGTTCGTGGTTTCCTTCGTGGCGCCCATCGCGCTTAGCGGCTTCTTGTTCTCGGGCAGCTTGCTGCAGCCAAAATTCAGCCGCATGAACCCGCTGTCGGGGATCAAGCGCATGTTCTCGATGCATGCCTTGACCGAATTGCTCAAGGCGCTGGCCAAGTTCTTCGTGATTCTGGTGGTGGCGGTGGTGGTGCTCTCCGGCGACCGCCAGGCCTTGCTGTCGATTGCCAATGAGCCGCTGGAGCAGGCGATCATCCATAGCTTGCAGGTGGTGGGCTGGAGTGCCTTGTGGATGTCAGCCGGGCTGTTGCTGATTGCCGCGGCAGATGTGCCGTTCCAGCTGTACCAGACGCACAAGAAAATGAAGATGACCAAGCAGGAAGTGCGCGACGAGTACAAGGACAGCGAGGGCAAGCCTGAAGTCAAGCAACGTATTCGCCAACTGCAGCGCGAGGTGTCGCAGCGGCGCATGATGGCGGCGGTGCCTGATGCAGACGTGATCATCACCAACCCGACGCATTATGCGGTGGCTTTGCAATACGACCCGGAGAAAGGCGGTGCGGCGCCGTTGCTGCTGGCCAAGGGTAGCGATTTCATGGCGTTGAAGATTCGTGAAATTGGTGTGGAGCACAACATCCAGATCCTCGAATCGCCGGCGCTGGCGCGGGCGATTTATTACTCCACCGAACTTGAGCAGGAGATCCCTGCTGGCTTGTACCTGGCGGTGGCCCAGGTGTTGGCCTATGTGTTCCAGATCCGCCAGTACCGCGCCGGCAAGGGCAAGCGCCCAGAGCCGCTGAAGGACGACCTGCCGATCCCGCCGGATTTGCGGCGTGACAGTTGATCTGTTCGGCGATAGGTTTGCGTTGCCCGTGAGATCGAGCGCCGCCCGCGCGGCGCTCGATCTCACAGGCGACAAAAACCTCAAGGCGAACACCCCGATTCACAGCAGATCACAAAGTTGGAAGGCTTCTTGCAAAGCCACGCCCAGGCGCCCCCTGGGCGTCAAAGTTTTGCATCAAGAGGACTCGCGGTGGATCGCACTCAGTTAATCAGCAACGCCCGCAACAACCTGGCCGGGCTCGGCCGGGGCAACCTGGGTGTGCCGCTGTTGCTGCTGGTGATGTTGGCAATGATGATGTTGCCGATACCGCCGTTCCTGCTCGACGTGTTCTTCACCTTCAACATCGCCCTGTCGATCGTGGTGCTGCTGGTCTGTGTCTACGCCCTGCGCCCGCTCGACTTTGCCGCGTTCCCCACCATCCTGCTGGTGGCCACGTTGTTGCGCCTGGCCCTGAACGTGGCGTCCACCCGTGTGGTCATGCTGCATGGCCAGGAGGGTCACGGCGCTGCCGGTAAAGTGATCCAGGCCTTCGGTGAGGTGGTGATCGGCGGTAACTACGTGGTCGGTGCCGTGGTGTTCGCCATTCTCATGATCATCAACTTCGTGGTGGTGACCAAGGGTGCCGGGCGTATCTCGGAAGTGAGTGCGCGTTTCACCCTCGACGCCATGCCCGGCAAGCAGATGGCCATCGACGCCGACCTCAATGCCGGCCTGATCGACCAGGCCCAGGCCAAGCACCGCCGTGCCGAGGTGGCGCAGGAGGCCGAGTTCTACGGTTCGATGGACGGTGCCAGCAAGTTCGTGCGCGGCGACGCCATCGCCGGCTTGCTGATCCTGTTCATCAACCTGATCGGTGGCATGCTCATCGGCATGCTGCAGCACAATATGTCGTTCAGCGAGGCCGGCAAGGTCTATGCCCTGCTGACCATCGGTGACGGTTTGGTGGCGCAATTGCCATCACTGCTGCTGTCCACCGCCGCCGCAATCATGGTCACCCGTGCTTCAGGCTCTGAGGACATGGGCAAGCTGATCAACCGGCAGATGTTCGATTCGCCCAAGGCGCTGGGGGTGTCGGCGGGGCTGATGATCGTCATGGGCCTGGTGCCGGGTATGCCGCACATTGCCTTCCTCAGCCTCGGCCTGATGGCTGCCGGCGGCGCATACCTGGTGTGGAAGAAGCAGCAACAGGCCAAGGTCAAGGCCCAGCAAGAGGCACAGCGTCAGCAGGACCTGCTGCCCTCGCCACAGCGCGCGCTGGAAACCAAGGAGCTGGGTTGGGACGACGTCACCCCCATCGACATGATCGGGCTGGAGGTCGGCTATCGGCTGATCCCGCTGGTCGACCGCAACCAGGGCGGCCAGCTGTTGGCGCGGATCAAGGGCGTGCGCAAGAAGCTGTCGCAGGACCTGGGCTTTCTCATGCCCACCGTGCACATCCGTGACAACCTCGACCTGCAACCCAGCGCCTATCGCCTGACCCTGATGGGGGTGATCCTGGCCGAGGCGGAGATCTATCCGGACCGCGAACTGGCGATCAACCCTGGGCAGGTGTTCGGCACCCTCAACGGTATTGCCGCGCGCGACCCGGCGTTTGGCCTGGAGGCGGTGTGGATCGACGTCGGCCAGCGCTCACAGGCGCAGTCGCTGGGTTACACCGTGGTCGATGCCAGCACCGTGGTGGCCACTCACCTCAACCAGATCCTGCAGAAACATTGCCACGAGCTGATCGGTCACGAAGAGGTTCAGCAACTGCTGCAGGTACTTGCCAAGGCATCGCCTAAACTTGCAGAAGAGCTGGTGCCGGGTGTCATTTCCTTGTCGGGGCTGCTCAAGGTGCTGCAAGCGCTGTTGTCTGAACAGGTGCCAGTGCGCGATATTCGCAGTATTGCCGAGGCCATCGCGAACAACGCCGGCAAGAGTCAAGATACCGCCGCACTGGTGGCGGTGGTGCGCGTCGGATTGTGTCGCGCCATCGTGCAAAGCATTGTCGGCGTTGAGTCGGAGCTGCCAGTGATTACCCTGGAGCCAAGGTTGGAACAGATTTTGCTCAATAGTCTGCAAAGGGCCGGGCAGGGTCAGGAAGATGGTGTTCTTCTGGAACCTAGCATGGCCGAGAAGCTGCAACGTTCGCTGATCGAGGCGGCCCAGCGCCAGGAAATGCAGGGTCAGCCGGCCATCCTGCTGGTCGCCGGCCCGATCCGCGCCATGTTGTCGCGTTTCGGTCGCCTGGCTGTACCGAATTTGCATGTTCTGGCGTATCAGGAAATACCTGACAACAAGCAAGTCACCATCGTTGCCACCGTGGGCCCTAACGGCTGAGGTAGTGGATAATGCAAGTTAAGCGATTTTTCGCCGCCGATATGCGTCAGGCCATGAAGCTGGTCCGTGACGAGCTGGGCGCCGATGCCGCGATCATTGGCAACCGCCGCATTGCCGGCGGTGTCGAACTGACGGCCGCGCTGGACTACAAGCTGTCCGCCCTGGCCCCGCGTGTGCCCAACGCCGAGCTGGAAGAAGAGCTGCGCAAGACCCATACGCGCATTGCCACTGCCCAGGCCGAGCTGGACCAGCGTCAGGACAGCAGCGACAACAACCGCCAATTGTTTGCCGGGCAATCTTTGACCGCTGCCGAACCGTTGATCGAGCCGCACGTCGATGCTCCTGAGGCCGCCGCGGCACCCGCTGCTGCGCCGGTTGACCCGCGCCTGTTCGATGCCATGCGCTCTGAGCTGTCGGGCCTGCGCGAGCTGCTGGAAGTGCAGCTCGGTTCGCTGGCCTGGAATCAGCTGCAGGGCAGCAAGCCGCAGCAGGCCAACCTTTGGCGCCGCCTGCAGCGCATCGGCTTGTCCGGGCCGATCGCCCGCGAGCTGCTGGACCTGACCGCCGAGATCGAGGAGCCGCGCCAGGCCTGGCGCATGCTGCTGGCTCACCTGGCACGGATGATCGAAGTACCTGAAATCGAGCCGATCGAAGAGGGCGGGGTGATCGCCATGGTCGGCCCGGCGGGCATGGGCAAGACAACCACCCTGGCCAAACTGGCCGCGCGCTACGTGCTCAAGTACGGCGCGCAGAACCTGGCGCTGGTGAGCATGGACAGCTTCCGCATCGGCGCCCAGGAGCAGCTCAAGACCCTGGGCCGCATCCTCAACGTGCCGGTGACTTACGTCGACCCGGGCCAGTCGCTGGCTGCCGCGCTGGAGCCGCTGCTGCGCAAGCGCGTGGTGCTGATCGACACTGCCGGCCTGCAGGCCAGCGACCCTGCGCTGCGCATGCAACTGGAAACCTTGGCCGGGCGTGGCATTGCCGCGAAGAACTACCTGGTGCTGGCCACCACCAGCCAGAAGCAGGTGCTGACCGCCGCCTACCACAGCTACAAGCGCTGTGGCCTGGCCGGCTGCATCCTGACCAAACTCGATGAAACGGCAAGCCTTGGCGATGTGTTGAGCCTTGCCATCAGTCATGAACTGCCAGTGGCCTATCTTACCGATGGCCCACGCATTCCTGACGACCTGCACCTGCCGCGGGGCCACCAGTTGGTCACGCGGGCGGTGAATGTGCAGCAGCAGGATGAGCCTAGCGAAGAGGCCATGGCCGACATGTTCGCTGATCTCTATCACAACCCACGGCGAGCGGGTTGACCATGAAGCGTGTGCAAAGTAGCTATGCCAAGGGGCACGCAGAATTGCCCTACGTGTGGCCTGAGTCCCAGCGAGACAAGGTAATGAACAGACATGGGTAGCATGCATCCCGTACAGGTGATCGCCGTGACCGGTGGCAAAGGTGGCGTCGGCAAGACTAACGTTTCAGTGAACTTGTCCCTGGCGCTGGCCGAGCTTGGCCGCAGGGTCATGCTGCTGGACGCCGACCTGGGCCTGGCCAATGTCGACGTGTTGCTGGGCCTTACCCCAAAACGTACCCTCGCCGATGTGATTGAAGGGCGTTGCGAGCTGCGTGATGTGATGCTGCAGGGCCCCGGCGGTGTGCGCATCGTACCGGCAGCCTCGGGCACCCAGAGCATGGTGCATCTGGCCCCGGCCCAGCATGCCGGGCTGATCCAGGCGTTCAGCGAGATCGGCGACAACCTCGATGTGTTGGTGATCGATACCGCTGCGGGTATCGGTGACTCGGTGGTCAGCTTCGTTCGCGCCGCCCAGGAAGTGCTGCTGGTGGTGTGTGATGAGCCTACCTCGATTACCGATGCGTACGCGTTGATCAAGCTGCTCAATCGCGACTATGGCATGAACCGTTTCCGTGTGTTGGCCAACATGGCGCAGAGCCCGCAGGAAGGGCGCAACCTGTTTGCCAAGCTGACCAAGGTCACCGACCGCTTCCTTGACGTTGCCCTGCAGTACGTGGGTGCCGTGCCGTACGACGAGTGCGTGCGCAAGGCGGTGCAGAAGCAGCGTGCTGTCTATGAAGCCTTCCCTCGCTCCAAGTGTGCGCTGGCCTTCAAGGCGATTGCCCAGAAGGTCGACAGCTGGCCGCTGCCGGCCAATCCGCGCGGCCACCTGGAGTTCTTCGTCGAGCGCTTGGTGCAACCCACCAGCGCGGGACCCGTACTATGAACGCCAGCGGCTTCAAGATGTACAGCCGGGCGGCGAAGGACGCCCAGTACGAGCTGATCGAACGCTACGCCCCGTTGGTCAAGCGCATCGCCTACCACCTGTTGGCGCGTTTGCCGGCCAACGTGCAAGTCGAGGACCTGATCCAGGCCGGCATGATCGGCCTGCTGGAAGTGGCCAACAAATACGACGCCAGCAAGGGCGCCAGCTTCGAGACCTACGCCGGCATCCGCATTCGCGGGGCCATGCTGGACGAAGTGCGCAAAGGCGATTGGGCGCCGCGTTCGGTACACCGCAACACCCGTATGGTCAGTGATGCCATGCGTGCGGTTGAAGCCAGAACAGGCCGTGACGCTAAAGATCATGAAGTTGCTGCCGAACTCCAATTGAGTCTCGATGATTACTACGGGATCTTGAACGATACCCTGGGCAGCCGCCTGTTCAGCTTCGACGACCTGTTGCAGGACGGCGAGCACGAAGGGCTGCATGAGGATGGCGCCAGTGGCCAGGTCGAACCTGCACGCGGCCTGGAGGAGGAGCGCTTCCAGGCTGCCCTGACCGAGGCTATCGCCAACCTGCCGGAGCGTGAGCGCCTGGTGCTGGCGCTGTACTACGACGAAGAGCTGAACCTCAAGGAAATCGGTGAGGTACTGGGTGTCAGCGAGTCGCGGGTCAGCCAGTTGCACAGCCAGTGTGCCGCGCGCCTGCGCAGCCGCCTGGGGGAATGGCGGGCACGTTGAGCCCACTGTCGTTGCAGTCGTTTTCCACGTTGTACCGAATTGAATGAGTGCGTGCTCGGTAGGCCGAGCGCGTTTGAGACTGCTTGGAGGTCTAATTGGACAAGAACATGAAAATCCTCATCGTTGACGACTTTTCGACGATGCGGCGGATCATCAAGAACCTATTGCGTGACCTGGGTTTCACCAACACCGACGAAGCCGATGACGGCACCACGGCGTTGCCGATGCTGGAAAACGGTCACTACGACTTCCTGGTGACCGACTGGAACATGCCGGGCATGTCCGGCATCGACCTGCTGCGTAAAGTGCGGGCCAGCGACAAGCTGAAAAGCATGCCGGTATTAATGGTGACCGCCGAAGCCAAGCGCGACCAGATCATTGAAGCGGCACAGGCCGGGGTCAATGGTTACGTGGTCAAGCCGTTCACCGCTCAGGTGCTCAAAGAGAAGATCGAGAAGATCTTCGAACGCGTCAACGGCTGAGTCACGTCAGGGGGGACGCGTCATGGATTCATCACAAACGTCTTTGGGCGAGTTCGAGTCGACCCTGAAGAAGCATGCCCAGGAGTTGGTCGAAAGCCTGGAGCGGGGCCGTTTCGGCGAGGCGGTGCAGTTGATTCACGAACTGAACCAGACCCGCGACCGCGGCCTGTATCAGGAAGTCGGCAAGCTGACTCGCGAACTGCACAGTGCCATCGTCAGTTTCCAGATCGACCCCACCATGCCGCAGGCAGAAGAGGTGTCGCAGATTACCGACGCCACCGAGCGCCTGTCGTATGTGGTCAAGCTCACCGAGGGCGCGGCCAACCGCACCATGGACCTGGTCGAGGAAAGCACGCCGGTGCTCAATGAGCTGGCCAGCGAGGCCAAGGCCCTGAGCACCGATTGGCAGCGCTTCATGCGCCGCGAAGTGGCTGCGCCGGAATTTCGTGATCTGGTCAAGCGAGTCGACAGTTTCCTGACGCACAGCGCCGAGGGTAACCGCAAGGTGTCCGGGCACCTCAATGACATTTTGCTGGCCCAGGACTATCAGGACCTGACCGGCCAGGTGATCAAACGCGTCACCGCACTGGTGACCGAGGTGGAAAGCAACCTGCTCAAGCTGGTACTGATGGCCAGCCAGGTCGACCGCTTTGCCGGTATAAACCATGATCACGATCAATTGCGTGCAGAAAAAGATCGAGAAAAACATCCGACTCGGGGTGAAGGTCCGCAGATTCATGCCGATAAGCGTGAAGACGTCGTGTCCGGTCAGGACGATGTCGATGATCTGCTGTCCAGCCTTGGTTTTTAAGGAGCACGTTTGATGAGCTTCGGCGCCGATGAAGAAATCCTCCAGGATTTCCTGGTAGAAGCCGGCGAAATACTTGAGCAATTGTCCGAGCAACTGGTCGAGCTGGAAAGCCGACCTGACGATGCCGACCTGCTCAATGCGATCTTTCGCGGTTTCCACACTGTAAAAGGGGGCGCCGGCTTCCTCCAGCTGAACGAGCTGGTGGAGTGCTGCCATATCGCCGAGAACGTGTTCGACGTCCTGCGCAAAGGTGAGCGCCGGGTCGATGCGGAACTGATGGATGTGGTGCTCGAGGCACTGGATACGGTCAACAGCATGTTTGGCCAGGTGCGCGAGCGTGCCGAAGTGACACCGGCCACCCCCGCGCTGCTGGCAGCGTTGGCGCGCCTGGCCGAACCTGGCGCCGCCGAAGCTGTTGCAGCGCCTGCACCGGCACCGGTTGCCGACGTGGCGGTTGCAGAGCCGGCCGAGGCCGAGGCGCAACACCAGGACATCACCGACAGTGAGTTCGAGCAGTTGCTCGATTCGCTCGATGCGGTGAAGGCGCAAGCGGCGGCCGACGAGCAGATGCATGGCGAGACTGTCAGCGGTGCCGGTGATGAAATCACCGACGCCGAGTTCGAATCGCTGCTCGACCAGTTGCACGGCAAGGGCCAGTTCAGTGCCGAAGTTGCCGCGCCGCCGGTTGCCGTCAGCAGCGAAGCGGTCAGTGATGAGATCACCGACGCCGAATTCGAATCGCTGCTCGACCAGTTGCATGGCAAGGGCACCTTCCAGGCTGGCGCGTTGCCGGCCGCTCAGGCGCCAGCGCCTGCCGCACCCGACAACAGTGCCGCCGGCGATGAAATCAGCGAGCACGAATTCGAAGCCCTGCTGGACCAGTTGCACGGCAAGGGCAAGTTTGGTGGCGATGTTGCCGCCGTAGAAGCCCCGGCTGCTGTCCAGGCGCAAGCGCCGGCTGCCGCCAAGGCCGAAAGCCAGCCGGTGGCCAAGCCAGCTGCCGCACCAGTGCCTTCGCCGGCCAGCAAACCTGCTGCGGCGCCTCGCGCGCCGGCCCCGGCTGCCGAAAAGCATGCCGCCAGCGAAGCGGAAACCACCGTGCGCGTCGATACGGCGCGCCTGGACGAGATCATGAACATGGTCGGCGAACTGGTGCTGGTGCGTAACCGCCTGGTGCGTCTGGGCCTGAACAGCGGCGACGAGGCAATGTCCAAGGCCGTGTCCAACCTCGATGTGGTCACCGCCGACCTGCAGACCGCGGTGATGAAAACCCGTATGCAGCCGATCAAGAAGGTCTTCGGCCGCTTCCCGCGCCTGGTCCGCGATCTGGCGCGCCAGTTGAAGAAAGAGATCAATCTGGAGCTGGTCGGCGAAGAAACCGACCTTGACAAGAACCTAGTAGAAGCCCTCGCCGACCCGCTGGTGCACTTGGTGCGCAATGCGGTCGACCACGGTATCGAGATGCCCGACGAGCGTGAAGCGTCAGGCAAGGCGCGTACCGGCCGCGTCGTGCTGTCGGCCGAACAGGAAGGCGACCATATCCTGCTGTCGATCTCGGACGACGGCAAGGGCATGGACCCCAACATCCTGCGCGCCAAGGCCGTGGAAAAGGGCCTGATGGACAAGGACGCCGCCGAGCGCCTGAGCGAGTCGGACTGCTACAACCTGATCTTCGCCCCAGGCTTCTCGACCAAGACCGAGATTTCCGATGTGTCCGGGCGTGGCGTGGGCATGGACGTGGTGAAAACCAAGATCTCCCAGCTCAACGGTTCGATCAACATTTTCTCGGCCAAGGGCCAAGGCTCCAAGATCGTCATCAAGGTGCCGCTGACCCTCGCGATCATGCCCACCCTGATGGTGATGCTGGGCAACCAGGCGTTCGCCTTCCCGTTGGTCAACGTCAACGAGATCTTCCACCTCGACCTGTCGCGCACCAATGTGGTCGACGGCCAGGAAGTGGTGATCGTGCGCGACAAGGCGCTACCGCTGTTCTACCTCAAGCGCTGGCTGGTCCAGGGCCAGGTGCACGAAGAGCAGCACGAGGGCCACGTGGTGATTCTGTCGGTTGGCACCCAGCGCATCGGTTTTGTCGTTGACCAACTGGTGGGCCAGGAAGAAGTGGTCATCAAGCCGCTGGGCAAGATGCTGCAAGGCACCCCCGGCATGTCCGGGGCCACCATTACCGGCGACGGTCGCATCGCGTTGATTCTCGACGTCCCGAGCATGCTAAAGCGTTACGCCGCGCGGCGTATTTGATTTCGGTGGCGCGCCCTGGCGGGTTGCGCCGCCTAATGGAGTGTTTATGGCAGTCAAGGTCCTGGTGGTGGATGATTCTGGTTTCTTCCGCCGCCGTGTCTCGGAAATCCTCTCGGCGGATCCAACGATCCAGGTAGTGGGTACCGCGACCAACGGCAAGGAAGCAATTGACCAGGCGCTGGCGCTCAAGCCCGATGTCATCACCATGGACTACGAAATGCCCATGATGGATGGCATTACCGCAGTGCGGCACATCATGCAGCGCTGCCCGACGCCCGTGTTGATGTTCTCGTCGCTGACCCATGAAGGCGCCCGCGTCACCCTCGATGCGCTGGATGCCGGCGCAGTGGACTACCTGCCGAAAAACTTCGAGGATATCTCGCGCAACCCAGACAAGGTCAAGCAGTTGCTGTGCGAGAAGGTGCACACCATTTCGCGCAGCAACCGCAGGATCGGCAGCTATGCCAGAACGGCGCCTGTCGCCGCGCCAGCGCCCGCCAACACCTTCACCAGCCAGACGCAGACACGACCTGCAGCGCCTGCCCGTGCAGTGGCCCCGGCACCGGCGGCCTCGCAGTCGTCGGCACCCAAGCGCAAGCCCTACAAACTGGTGGCCATCGGGACCTCCACGGGGGGGCCGGTGGCGCTGCAGCGGGTACTGACCCAGTTGCCGGCCAATTTCCCGGCGCCGATCGTGTTGATCCAGCACATGCCGGCGGCCTTTACCAAAGCGTTTGCCGAACGCCTGGACAAGCTGTGCCGCATCAGCGTCAAGGAAGCCGAAGACGGCGACATGCTGCGCCCGGGCCTGGCCCTGCTGGCCCCCGGTGGCAAGCAGATGATGATCGATGGCCGTGGCACGGTGAAGATCCTGCCCGGCGACGAGCGCCTGAACTACAAACCGTGCGTGGACATCACCTTCGGTTCGGCGGCCAAGTCGTATGGTGACAAGGTTCTGTCGGTAGTGCTCACCGGTATGGGCGCCGATGGCCGCGAGGGCGCGCGCCTGCTCAAGCAGGGTGGCAGCACGGTGTGGGCCCAGGATGAAGCCAGCTGCGTGATTTATGGCATGCCCATGGCCATCGTCAAGGCCAACCTGGCTGATGCCGTGTACAGCCTGGATGAAATCGGCAAGCACCTGGTGGAGGCGTGCGTCTGATGGACGTCCTCAGCCTGATCGGTTTGATCCTGGCTTTCGTTGCCATCGTCGGTGGCAACTTCCTTGAAGGCGGTCATGTCGGTGCTCTGGTCAATGGCCCGGCGGCGCTGATCGTGCTGGGTGGCACCCTGGCAGCGGCGTTGTTGCAGTCGCCGCTGTCGTCGTTCAAGCGTGCCTTGCAGATCTTGCGTTGGATCCTGTTTCCACCGCGGGTTGACCTGGCAGGCGGCATCGACCGCGTGGTGAACTGGAGCCTGACCGCTCGCAAGGAAGGCCTGCTGGGCCTGGAAGGGGTAGCTGACAGCGAGCCCGACCCCTATGCGCGCAAGGGCCTGCAACTGCTGGTGGACGGCGCCGAGCCGGAAGCCATCCGCAGCATCCTTGAGGTCGACTTCCTGACTCAGGAAGGCCGTGACATCCAGGCAGCCAAGGTATTCGAAAGCATGGGCGGCTATGCGCCGACCATCGGCATCATCGGTGCGGTCATGGGCCTTATCCATGTGATGGGCAATCTGGCCGACCCGTCGCAGCTGGGCAACGGCATTGCCGTGGCCTTTGTCGCCACCATTTACGGTGTGGCCAGTGCCAACCTTGTGCTATTGCCGATCGCCAGCAAGCTCAGGGCCATCGTCATGCGCCAGTCGCGCTACCGCGAAATGCTGCTTGAAGGCCTGCTGTCGATTGCCGAAGGTGAAAACCCGCGCTCGATCGAGCTGAAGCTGCAAGGCTTCATGGAGTAGACCATGCGTCGCCGTCGTCCTACCGAGGAACACGTAAACCACGAGCGCTGGCTGGTGTCGTACGCCGACTTCATCACGCTGCTGTTCGCCTTTTTCGTGGTGATGTATTCGATTTCCTCGATCAACGAGGGTAAGTACAAGGTTATTTCCCAGGCCTTGCTCGGGGTATTCAACGACCCCGAGCGCAGTATGAAGCCGATCCCGATTGGCGATGAGCAGCCGCTGAGCGTGCGCCCGGCCGAACCGCTGGTCAAAGACAGCGAGCAGACCGAAGCGGGCCTGGCGGCGACCCATGTCGACCCGTTGAAAACCATCAGCGATGACGTGCGCGATGCCTTCGGCGACCTGATCAACAGCGACCAGATGACTGTGCGCGGCAACGAGCTGTGGATCGAGATCGAGCTCAACTCATCGCTGCTGTTTGGCAGTGGTGATGCGATGCCCAGTGACAAGGCGTTTGCGATCATCGAGAAGGTGGCCAACATCCTCAAGCCGTTCGCCAACCCGGTGCACGTCGAAGGCTTCACCGACAACCTGCCGATCCGTACTGCGCAGTACCCAACCAACTGGGAGTTGTCCTCGGCGCGCGCGGCCAGCATCGTGCGCCTGCTGGCCATGGAGGGCGTCAACCCGGCACGCATGGCCTCGGTGGGCTACGGCGAGTACCAGCCGGTGGCCAGCAACGATACCGCCGAAGGGCGCGCACGCAACCGCCGGGTGGTGCTGGTGGTTTCCCGGAACCTGGAAGTGCGCCGCAGCCTGACAGGCTCGGGCAGCGCCAATGCCACACCAGATGCCGCATTGCGCCGTGCTGGCACACAAAGTGCACCAGCAATACAAGCAACGGTAGCGAGGCCGTGATACGTCAATTCCCCGTCGCCGCTGTCCCCTGCAGGCGCGGGTTTACCCGCCAGTCGGGCGACGCGGTGTGTTGCACCGGTTGCACCGGTGTTCGCGGGTAAACCCGCTCCTACATTGATTGCGCGAGCTTTCGAATTTTGAGCAAGGCAGTGTCCCTGCCAAATCAATAGATAGAGTTTGCTTGATGAGAGTCTGGGCAGTAGCCAATCAAAAAGGTGGTGTCGGCAAGACCACCACTACCATTGCCCTGGCCGGCCTGCTGGCCGAGGCCGGCAAGCGCGTGGTCGTCGTCGACCTCGACCCGCACGGCTCGATGACCAGCTACTTCGGGCACAACCCGGATGCCCTGGAGCACAGCTGCTACGACCTGTTCCTGCACAAGGGCGCGGTGCCCGAAGGCTTGCCCGGGCAACTGCTGCTGCCCACCAGCGATGAGCGCATTTCGCTGTTGCCGTCGAGTACCGCGCTGGCGGTGCTGGAGCGCCAGTCCCCAGGGCAGAATGGCCTGGGCCTGGTAATCGCCAAGAGTCTGGCGCAGCTGTGGCAGGATTTCGACTATGCCCTGATCGACAGCCCACCCTTGCTGGGTGTGCTGATGGTCAATGCCCTGGCCGCCAGCCAGCAGCTCGTGATCCCGGTGCAAACCGAATTCCTCGCCGTGAAGGGCCTGGAGCGCATGGTCGGCACCCTGGCCATGGTCAATCGTTCGCGCAAGCAGGCGTTGCCGTACCAGATTGTACCGACCCTGTTCGACCGTCGTACCCAGGCGTCGCTGGGCACCCTCAAGTTGCTGCGTGACACCTACGGGCAGCAGGTGTGGCAGGGCTACATTCCGGTGGACACGCGACTGCGCGATGCCAGCCGCAAGGGCGTCACACCTTCGCAGTTCGACAGCAAGAGCCGCGGGTTGATCGCCTACAGGGCGCTGCTCAAGCACCTGCTCACCTACAAGAACGCAGTGCAGGTGGCCTGATGACTCAAACCCGGCAAACCAGCACCCGGCCCCAGATGGCCCTGCAATCGTACCTGGACGGCCTGCTGCAGGAGGCCACCGAGGCCGAAGACCTGAGCGAGCAGCCGGCAGCGGTGGATGAATTCGCCGAGGCGGTGCGCGAGGAGCAGGCACGCGATGCCCGGCAGCAAGCCCGGCCAGCGCCTGCCGAAGCCGCTGCCGCCAGCTTTGCCCCGCGGCCGTTCGCCGAGCCCCGGCTGGCAGTACTGCCCAGCGTGATGCCGGTGGATGCCCCGGTGGTAACGGTGCTCGAACAGGAGATCGTTGCCCAAGCCAGCATTCCGGTACTGGTCGAAGAACACACCGTGGAACCGGCTGTGCCGCTGGTCGATGTGCATCTGCCAGCGCCCAACCTGCCCGTACCCCCGGCCACTGTCGACGGTCGTCCGGCATGGGCAGCCGAGCCATTCGAATGCCTGCTGTTCGACGTTGCCGGCCTGACCCTGGCGGTGCCGTTGGTGTGCCTGGGCTCGATCTACACCCTGGCTGGCCAGGAGCTGACGCCACTGTTCGGCCAGCCCGACTGGTTCCTCGGCATCCTGACCTGCCAGGCCGGCAACCTGAAGGTGCTGGACACTGCGCGTTGGGTAATGCCCGATCGCTACCGCGATGATTTTCGCCAGGGCCTGCAGTACGTGATTTCGGTGCAGGGCTACGAATGGGGCCTGGCGGTGCATCAGGTCAGCCGCTCGCTGCGCCTGGACCCGTCGGAGATCAAGTGGCGCAGCCAGCGTGGCCAGCGCCCGTGGCTGGCCGGCACCGTAATCGAACACATGTGCGCACTGCTCGACGTCGCCGCACTGGCCGAGCTGATCGCCAGCGGTGCGGTCAAGCAGATGCATGCCAAACAGAAATGACACAGAACATACCGCCAACGGCGGATTTTGAGGGTAGGGGAATGAAAAAGTCGTCTGCACAAGGTTCCGAAGATCCGATCCTGCAGTGGGTTACCTTCCGTCTGGACAACGAGTCCTACGGCATCAATGTGATGCAGGTGCAGGAAGTACTGCGCTACACCGAGATCGCCCCGGTACCGGGCGCGCCGAGCTACGTGCTGGGCATCATCAACCTGCGCGGTAACGTGGTGACGGTGATCGACACGCGTCAGCGTTTTGGCCTGATGCCGACCGAAGTGACCGACAACACCCGTATCGTCATCATCGAAGCCGACAAGCAGGTGGTCGGCATTCTGGTCGACAGCGTGGCCGAAGTGGTTTACCTGCGCCAGTCCGAAATCGAGACGGCGCCGAACGTCGGTAACGAAGAGTCGGCCAAGTTCATTCAGGGTGTGTGCAACAAGAACGGCGAACTGCTGATCCTGGTCGAACTGGACAAGATGATGACCGAGGAAGAGTGGTCCGAGCTTGAGAACATCTGAGTTGATCCTAGAGGTTGCTGTCATCTTCCTGGCGCTGGCCTGGGCGCTGAGCCTGTGGTTTTTCCTCAACTACAGCAAGCGCCAGCGCGAGCTGGCGGCCCAGCAGGCCGAGGGCGATGCGCTGCGTGACCAGCGCATCAAGGACTTGGCCAAGCGTCTGGATGACTACCAGAACGGCACCGTGCGCATGGGGGAGGCCATCCATGAGCTGCGTGCGGCGGTGGCCACGCTGCCAGACCGGTTGGAGCGCCTCGAGCAGCGCGACCCCAGCAACGTTACCTTCAGCCAGGCGGCCAAGCTGGTGGGCATGGGGGCCAGCGTCGATGAGCTGACCCAGAGCTGCGGCCTGACCCAGGCCGAGGCGGAGCTGATGAGCAAGGTGTACCGGGCTCCTTGACAGGGGTTTGCAGGTACCCGCGGCAGCAGGTTCGTCGTCTGGGAAATCTAGCGACGCCTGCGCGGCGCTCGATCTGCAAAGCGCTCCCTGGCCTGTTCAGTACCCCTGCGCATTGCCCGCCTGGGCCACATGTTCAAGCGGTAGCAGACGCTGTTCTGCGCGCAGCAGGGCGGCTTCGTCGAACAAGGCCTCGTGTGAGAGCGGTTGCAGGCTGACCAGATCAGCCACTTGCCGGTAGGTGTACAGATCAGGCAGATATTGGTCGATCACATGGTTGAGCACTGCCGGGCCGGTAAGCTGGTGCAGTTTGCGTGTGTAGGTCAGGTAGGCAGCGCTGTCCAACCGTGAGGGTTTTGGCTCGGTATAGAATGCCCTGCCTTCGGCGGTAAGATAGCGGCTCAGGATCTCATCGGAGATCTCGTCGAGCAGCGGGTTCAGCGCCCGGCTGCCGATCATGCTGGTGTTGTAGCTGGTGTGCATGCCCAACTGGGCGTTGCATACCGGGCTTCTGAGCAACAAGCCGTCGAGCTGTGTGTTCAGCGCGACGCTGTCAATCTTCGCCTGCGCGCCCTCGCTCAGCAGGTGGTCATCCATGTCCAGGTAAATACCGCCTTCGCTGCGCAGGATTCGATAGCGCAAGATGTCCGAAGCCGACGAGAAGTTGCTGGCTACCCCACCATTGCCTTCGATGGCGGCCTGGTACTGCCCGAAGTAAGGACTTTGGCTGAACTGTCGATAGAAGCTTTGCGTTTCCAGCGTACTCACCTGCAGGCCGGCCTGCATCCGGGAGGCGAGCTGGTCGCGGTTTTGCGCGTAGGCATGTGGGCTGGCATCGGAAAGGTAGAGCGTGAGGCGGTATTCGCTGCCCTGCAGTACTCTGAGGTTGTTGTCCAAGGCCTGCATGTAATCCCCCGCGATCACCTGGTCACCTACCCAGAGGCTGAAGATCTGTTTGGGCAATGGCAGGCCTGCGGTGCGGCCGAGTGCCTCCAGATCGACCGGCAATGTCAGGTCAAGGCCCAGTGCTCGCAGGGTGCGGGTACGCGATGCATTGCTGATCTCACGGGCCGGGTCGGTATCTGCTATCAAGCTGCCTGGCGTGGCAGGATCTGCGATGAAATGTTGGGTGCCACGGGCCCCGTTCGGGTAGCGGATCACGAAACTGTCGGAACCGGCATCGTAGTAAAGTCGGTGAGGCCTGTCGGCGATCTTGCCGGACAAGACATCGTCGCCGTTGAAGCCTCTGCGGCGCACGACACTGTTGGCGACGAGCGGGTCGCCGCCTGGCCTGGCCACGGCAATGTCTTCACCGGCTTCGGCCAGTTCATTGAACAGCGGC
Source organism: Pseudomonas sp. JR33AA (assembly GCF_021378985.1). NCBI lineage: Bacteria > Pseudomonadati > Pseudomonadota > Gammaproteobacteria > Pseudomonadales > Pseudomonadaceae > Pseudomonas > Pseudomonas sp. JR33AA. The sequence goes on along the minus strand of NZ_JAJSAW010000028.1, from coordinate 6,484 downwards.
ATGACCGCCTCGGGCAGATGCGGGGGCATCACCGGGCTGAGCGGGTAACCCACCCGTGCGTTGATCCTGACGGGTTTGACCCAGCCCAGCGGACGGCTGCCGAGTAGCGCCTTGCTAGCCTTCACGCCCTGTGCCAGACCGGGCGCGGCGTTGAGAAGGCCGAACACGGTCTGCCAGGTACCTTCTTCCTGTTGCTGCTGGCTCTTGCCGTTGAGCGCCTCGTCCAACCCGACGCCGAATTGCGTGGCGCCTGCAACCATCACCAGCGGAATCAGCTCGGGAACCACCAGCAGGAATGGCGTGAGCAGATTCATGCACAGGTAGAAGTAGCCGCGCCAGGTGGCTTGGCTGACTTCGCTGTCGCGGGTGATCAGGAACTCGGCGTCGGCCTGGCTGCGTCGTTGCTGTTGCAGTGCACAGGCCATGAACAGATCGCCGTCGATACGGGGGCTGTAGGTGTCGGGCCGGTAATTGATCACGCTGTGCGGGTTCCAGTACCGTACCAGCCGCACTACGCGAGTGGCGGGCAGGATCCAGTGCTTGGGTGGGTAGTCGGCAAAACCTGTCAGCACCGTGGCTAAACCAGAGCGGGTGAGCCGGTCGGGGATATCGCGGTATTGAAAATGGCCAAGCAGGGCAGCACGTTTGGCTGGGTCGGTGCACTGGTGCGCCAACCAGAAATTCAAATGGCGAAGGTTGACGAACTCATGGATAGGCGAAGCATTCCCTGGCATATACAGCAACGTCACGCCACTGCTGGTATCTCGCAGGCAAAGAATATCGCTGGACATGCACCCGTTGATGTTCAGGAGCCTGGCTTCGACACCGTTGGCTGACAGCTGCCGCTGAGTGGAGGTCCGCTCTACGCCTGCGGCGCGCCAGGCCAGGCTGCGCGCTCGTTCGCTGAGGCTGCTATGGCGGGTCTGCTTGTTACATGCGGCCAGAAAGGCTGCACGTGAACATTGCGCATAGTGTTCCAGCGAATGTTGCCAGAAATCCTCCAGCTGGCGCTTGAATACGTCTTGGAACTCGAACTGCCATATGAACGACTGGAATGCCTCTGCTTTCACTGGGACGCAGGTGCTGGCGTCATAGCGCATGGGTTCGTTGCGTCGGAACAGCCCATGGTAGACGCTGTAGTCATCGATGTCCTCGAACAGCCCGCCCTTGGGCAATGCCTCCACCAGTGTGAATTGGCCGGTGGCCAGGGCTGCAGGCCAGGGCTGGCGACCGTGCGGCAGGATCAATGCGGGCAGCAGGCCAAGCAGATCCAAGGTGCGTGCAGGGCTCAGGGCCTGCATCGCGAGCTGCTGCAAGGTCAGCGCTTCGCTGCGGTCCTGCCAGTTGGTCAGCAGCGCCTGGGTCATGGTCATCTGTTCGGCAACCTTTGCCAGCCAGCCGCGCTCCTTGTCGACGGTGTAATGCAAGGTGACGGCCAGGACCTGATCGGGGTCCAGATCGAGATTCTGTTGTCGTGCCCACGCGCTTATCGCAGCGCTGGCTTGACGATCGGGGCGGGGTAGACGGCTGAGCAGGGAGGTGACATGACGTTTCCCTGCTTGGCCAATCACCGGCGAGAGGGTGGGGGAAAGCTTCACGGGCGGCATCTCAGTTGCGCACCCAGGAGTGATTGCCGCCGACCTTGGCAAAACGGTTCAGGGGCAGCAGCTTCCTCATTGCCGTGTTGGCCTCTGAAATATCGATGAAGCGGTGGGCGTTGATGCGCGGCATGGTGTGCAGATTGATGATTTGGCGCAGGGTACGCAGACCTGGCAGGTGACGGTCGACCACCTCAGTGACCAGTGCCGGGCCGGTGAGGTAGCTGAGCTTGCTGGCATAGCGGTAGAAACCAGCCGGGTCCTGCGCCAGGCTCGGTCGGCTCTCGTAGAAGTCCGCGGCGGTCTGATAGCGTGCGAGCATTTCCTCGGAAATTGCCTCCAGCACGGGGTTGCCTGGGTGACTGGCGATGAGGCTGGTGTTGTAGAGGCAGTTCATGCTCATTTTCTCGTTGGACATGGGCGGCGCCAGCAGCAGCCCATCGGGTGGAGTTTTCAGCTCAACCTGATCAATCGACTCGCCGGGTGCCCCTACCGGCTGTCCATCGATGATCTCGCGGTGCTCGCCGGCTGCCAGCAACGAGTCGTCGATATCCATGTATAAACCGCCTTCGTGGTGCAGCATCGGGTAGCGCAGAACATCGGATGCCGAGGCGTAGTTGGTCGCAATGCCACCGTTGCCGTCCAGCGCTGCCTCGTATTGCGCGTGGTAACGGCTCTGGCGAAACGCCCGGAAGAAGGCTTGCTCCTCAAGTGGAAGCACCTGCAGGCCGGGCGCGCGGGCTGCCAGCAGGCTTGCGTTTTGTTCATAGGCGGTGGCAGAAGCCTTAGACAGGAACAGGCGCAAGCTGTATTCGCTGTCGGCCAGGCGCGTGACGTTGGCGGCAAGGTTGGCCAGCAATGGCTCGCTGATGACTTTGTCGCCAACCCACAGGCTGGATATCCGTTTGGGAATTGGCGCGCTGTCTGGCGCCAGCGTCGGGATTTGCACCGGCAGCGGCAAATCGACACCCAAGGCACGCAGGCTGCGGGTGCGCATGGCGTTGGTCACTGGGCGGGGCATATCGAGCTTGACGAGGTCGCGGCTGTTGGAGACTGCGATGAATGCTGGTGGGTCGACTTCGTTCAGGTCGTCCTTGCGAATGAATGCATCGCGCTCCAGGTCGTAGGCCACGTGCGCGTTGTAGGTCTCGATGCTGGCGTCGAGGGTATCGAATTCGCCATCGTAGCGCGGTACCCGTATCACCGCGCCGGCAATTGCTGGGTCGCCTTCGGCAAGCGGTGCAATGGGGTCGTGGTTGTGGAAATAGACCGCGCCCTCTGGCTCTGGCAAGCGCGGTGGGCTAGTCGGGCTTAATGGATAGCCGAACTGCCCGTTGACCTCGCGCGGCATGACAAAACCGTCGCTTTTGAATTCGAACAGGGCCTTGATGCCTGCCGTGCCCTCCGCCGCCAGCGGTGCGGCGTTGAACAGCCCCCAGGCAATGTCGCCAATACCGTCCTGCTTGGCTTGCAGGGTGTGGCCATTGATCACCTGGTCCAGGCCCAGGCCCAACTGGGCAATGCCGCCGACCGCCAGCAGCGGCGCCAGCCCCGGTACTACCAGGCACAGCGGCGCCAGCATGTTGAGCGTGTTGGTGAGGTAACCTCGCCATTTACCTCTGGTAACCTGGCTGTCGGTGGTGATGACAAAATCGGCATCATCGTAACTGCGCTGGCGCTGGCGCTCGGTCAAGGCCGCGAACATATCCCCGGTCAGTTTGGGGTTGTATTTGCCAGGTTTGTAGTTCACGTAGGTTCTGGGTGCCCAGACGCCATCATCGTTGAAAAAACCATGTTCAGGCGGCAGCCGGTGCCGGTTTGGATAATCGCCAAGGCCCTCGAGCGCGGTATCCAGACCACTGAAGTCGAGGCCCTGGGGACGGTCGGCGAGCCTGAAGTGCTGCTTGAGTGCTTCGCGCCGGGCGGGGTCCTTGCACTGCTCGCCCACCCAGTCCTTGAGCAGGTTCTCGCTTTCGAATTCGAGCAAGGGTGAGCTGTTGCCCGGCATGTACAGCACGGTCAGATCGCTGCGGGGGTCATTGATGTACAGCAGGTCGGTGGCCGCGTAGCCATAGACGCTCAGCGTGCTCACCCGTACCTTGCGACGCCGCGGCATCATGCCAGCGGCTCGCCATGCCAGCTTCCTGGCGGCATCGCTCAGGCGACCGTGGCTGACCTGGGCGTTGCAGGCGGCGATGAAGTTGAGCTTGCTGGCTAAACGGTGACTGTCCAGGTGTTGCTGCCAGTAAGTGTCGAGCATGGCTTTGAACGGGCCATGAAAATCCAGCTCTTCTATGAAGCGCTGGAAGGCTTCAGCCGGAACCTGAACGTGGGTCGAAGCATCGTAACGGGCAGGGGAGGATCGCTTGAACAGGCCGTTGTACACTTCAAAGTCGGCGCCTTGATGGCCAAAGCCCAGCGCTGGCAGGCGATCGACCAGCTTCAAGGGCCCTTGGGGAAAGGTGCCTGCCCAAGGGGTGGCGAACAGCGCGCCGATGAGGTTGTTATCGGACTCACCTTGCCAGTTGCCCAGCAGCGCCTGGGTCATGCTCTGGGTCTGCTGGACCGCTGCCACATACCCTTGGTCATCCGGCCGGTAGTGCAGGGTGACCACATCGACGCGATCGGGGTCGATATGCACACCTTGCCCGACAAGCCACTGCCGGATCAAGCGATTGGCTTCGCGGTCCGGGCGTGGGATGTTGGCCAGATGGTCTACTACGAACTGCACGCCCTGGGCGTTGATTCTGCTGTCGGTCATGACGGTCACCTTGTACGTGTGAGGTCTACAAGGTTGCGCGCACGGTGGGTGAGGCGGTGGTAGATATTTACTGGCCAGTGCCGGGCAGCAGGGGCAATGGTGGGGTGATATCGCGCTCTGTCTGTGGCGGATCATCGAAGCCGGCGGGCACCTTGCCGCGCAGTTGCCAGGCGAAGGCGATGATTTCGGCAATGGTCAGGTACAGCGCCTCGGGTATTTGATCGCCCAGCTCCAGCCGCGCCAGCAGGCGCACCAGCTCAGCGTTTTCGTAGATCGGCACTTCGTGTTCGCGGGCGAGCGCAAGGATGGCCTCGGCCAGTTCCTCGTCGCCCTTGGCGGTGAGGGTCGGTGCCTGATGGCCGTCGTAGTTCAGCGCTATGGCTTGGCGTGGTGTCCTATCGTTCATGCGGTTTCGTCCACCCAGCGTTGTTCCATTCGTGTGCGTGGCCCCTGCGGCGGGATGCCCGGGTGGCACTCCAGGTCGCCGACGTCCAGGCCCCGGGCCACAAGGCGTGCGCGCAGCGCGCCAAGCTGGGTGTCGATCAACCGCGCGGTCTGCTCGCGCTCCGCCCATAGCTGCCCGCTCAGGCGGCCCTCGCTCAGTTGCGCCTGCACTTGTAGTGGGCCGAGCGGGGACAGGTCAAAGGCCAGCTCGATGCGCCACAGGGCTTGCCGAGGGTCTCGGGCTTCATGTTGGCGGTCGGCCTGTTGTTGTGGGGTTTCTTCACGCTGCAGTTTGACTTGCAGCGGGATGAAGTCCTGGCCGTGGCGGATCGGCACTTCGGATTGCCAGGTGGTCTGCAGGTTGCCGTTTTCCAGCGTGCCGGTTTGTTGCAGGCTGCTCATTGCGTGGCTCTGCAAACGTGAAACGGCAGCGGCAGCCAGACGCAGCAGCTGTTGCAGGTCGCCTTCCTCTTCCAGGGCCTTGAGCAGGCGCGACGGTAATGGAAACGCGCCCGGCTGCGGCTTGGGGCTGACCCGCTCGAGCATGCCCAGTGCGCTGCGCGCCAGTATCGGCATGGTCAGTGCCAGGCTGGCGGGGTTGAGAGTGGTGGCCCCTGTCGGAAAGGCAGGGGCCTGGGCCATCAGCCGCAGCAAATGCGCTTTGAGATCGGTGTCGACGCTGGCGGGGGACCCGCTCAGCAGCTTTGCCTCGAGAAAGCTGCCGCTGTTGTTCAGGGCCTGGGCCACTGCCTTGGCGTCGCCCAGTTGACGGGCGTCCGGCAGGCCGGCCAGCAGGCGTTCGGCGCTGGCGCGCAGGTCGCCATCAACGCCTGGGTCGCGGGTAAGCTGTTGCAGGGCGTTGAGCAGGCCGGGCAGGGAGGCTTGGCGGTTTTGCTGTGTCAGCAGCTGTTGGGCAATGCTGAGTTGGTCCTGCCTGCCGCTGAGCGGCACGAAGCGCAATGACTGATCACCCTGCACCAGGGCGCTGAGCAGGCTGCCAACGGCCAGCGGACGTGGGCTGTCGATGCTCAGTGTGGCACCGGCCTGGCTGCTGTTGAGCAAGCTGACCAGCGCCCGGTACACGGCCGGTTGGCCGGGTGCCTGGGCCAGCGGCTGGTTGGTCAGGACCTTGCCTTGCAGCAAGGTGCCGACCGGCACCTTGCTGGTGGGCAGCTGGGTGAGGGTGGCGACCTGGCTGGCGCTGGCCTGTTGCAGCATGATCGCCAGGCGATTGCTTTCGGTCTGGCTGACGGTGATCTGGCTGCCTTGAGGCAGCGGCTGGCTGGCGTTGGCCTGTAGCTGGGTCTGCACGCCGTTGGCCTGCATCAGCCGTAGCACCAGCTGAAAGTCCTGGCCCGTCTGGCGCAACGATAAAACTTCGGCTTGCGCGGTTTCGCCGGGGGCCAGCAGCCCAGGCTGCGCCTGGATAAGGCGCAGCAGTTCGCCGGTCGTGCCCGCCTTCATGGCTTGGCTGTTGATCGCGGTTTGTGCGCCGAGACTATTGATTTCAGTCATGATTGTATACAACCTGTCGAGCCCGGCCTCTTGGCAGCGCGGCGGCGCATGTAATAATGCCGAGCGCCCGTGGTTGCCAGTATAACGGCAGCGCGCGGGGCGACTTGAGACACAAGGGATTTGGAGCGGGGGGGGGGGGGGGGGGGGGGGGGGGGGGGGGGGGGGG
>NZ_JAJSAW010000027.1:0-37436 GCF_021378985.1 Pseudomonas sp. JR33AA | reverse complement strand
TACCGTCACCGACGAGCCAGGTACCGGGATTCCGGGCACCGGCAACCAGGGCGACGTCACCACCGTCGGTATTACAGGCACGACTTCGCTGACCGAGGGTGCAACCGGCCAGTACACGCTGTCCCTGAGCAACGCGTCCAAGTCCGAAGTCACTATCACCCTCAGCTACAGCGGCACCGCCAAAAACGGTGAAGACTTCACCGGTGTTGCAACCGTGAAGATTCCGGCCAACAGCACAGGCACGACGTTCAACATCGCTACCATCGATGACAAGCTGGTTGAAGGTACCGAGAACTTCGTCGTGAAGATCGAAACCGCCACGGGTGGTAACTTCGAGAACCTGCAGGTCGATAGCAGCAAATCGAGCGTAACGACCACCATTCTCGACAATGACCACCTGCCGGTTTCGCCTGGCGGCGCGGTATTTGGCGTGGAAGACACCGATTACGTGTTTGCCTGGGGTGATTTCAAAGTCACTGATGCCGATGGCAACACTGACCTGTCCGTGACCATTACCTCGCTCCCGGTCGCCGGCAACTTGCAGTTCTTCAACGGTACTGCGTGGGTGAATGTGGCCGTTGGCCAGGTGGTCAGCCAGGCTGATATCACTGCCAAGAACCTGAAGTTCGTCCCAGCCCTCAACCAGTCGGGTGCGGACAACTACGGTGGTAATGGCGTGGGTAACCAGAAGGCTGACTACGCCCAGTTCAAGTTCAAGCCGAACGATGGCGCCAACCTGGGCAGCGAAGTGACCATGAAGGTCGACATCAGCCCGGTTGCCGACAAACCGACCCTGAGCTTCGGCAGCGCCGATATCGAGTCCAAAGGGCTGACCAAGGAAGTCTGGACCAGCCTCAAAGGCCTGGGTACTGGCGGCAACGGCATTACCGGCGAGGACCTGAAGACGGTCTTTGCCAACTCCGGCAGCGCCAACTCCAGCAGCACCACTACCAACGTGCAGTCCGATGGCAGCGTCACCGCTGGCACGGGTTCGAAAACGTCGGGCCTGATCTACCTGGAAGCCGGCAAGGTCTATACCTTCAGTGGTTCGGCCGACGACAGCTTTGTGGTCACCATCGGTGGCAAGACTGTAGTCACGGCCACCTGGGGAGCCGGTGGCGGGGTTTCGGGTACCTTTACCCCGAATACCAGCGGCTACTACCCAATTGAGGTCTACCATGCCAACCAGTCCGGTCCAGGCAGCTATGACCTGAACATCCAGGTAGGCTCCGGTGCCGTTACCGACCTGAGCAGCTCGAACGTCAAGATGTACCAGAACGTCACCGAGATGGCGAACGCTGGTCTGGGCGTGTCCGACCTGCACACCGTGAATGGTCAGAGCTACTACGACGGCTACAAGCTCAACGAAGGGCCTGAGGGTGGCTCGGTGAAACTGGTCGGTATTTCCACCGCCCTGACCGACACCGATGGCTCCGAAAGCCTGAACGTGACACTCAGCGGTATTCCGAAAGGTACCGTGTTGAGCGATGGTGCAGGCCATACGGTCACGGTGGGTACTGCCCCGGTCGATGTGACAGGCTGGAAACTCAGCAGCCTAACGCTGACCCCGCCGGCCTATTACAAAGGGTCGTTCGACATCACGGTTACCTCGACTGCCACCGAAAGCCTGGGCGGCTCGGCCATCACCACCGGCAATATCCCGGTGACGGTGTACGCTGCGACCTACAAGGCCAGTGTGGGTACCTCGGGCAATGACACGATGACCGGTGGTGAAGGCAACGACATCATCGTCGCTGACGTATCCGGGCTGAACGTGGTTCAGGGCAAGAACTACAACATCGCCTTCATGGTCGACAGCTCGGGCAGTATGAGCGACAAGTCGATCGCCGACGCCAAGACGCAGTTGGCCTCGGTATTCAACACGCTCAAGGCCAGCCTGGGCTCGGACACCTCGGGTACCGTGAACATATTCCTGGTCGACTTCGATACCCAGGTAAACAAGAACGTCGCAGTGAACCTTGCCGACCCGGATGCGTTGAGCAAGTTGCAAGCGGTATTGAATTCGATGGTGGGCGGCTACTACGGTGGCGGTACCAACTATGAAGACGCGTTCAAGACCACGTCCAACTTCTTCAACAGCACCATGGCCACCAGCAACAAAGGTGCGGAGAACCTGACTTACTTCATTACCGACGGTAAGCCAACCTATTATCAGAGCGGTGAGTCCACCAACCCTAGCCTGTGGAAGAATGGCAAGAGCCTGGATGATGTAGTCAACGTCAACAATTACAAGATGGGTGACACGTTCAGCGCCTGGGCCGACGCGACCCACAAGGTCGAGATCAGCAGCAATGGTGTGGTCAAGTTGCTCACCTATACCGAAAACCGCCGAGGTGAGTTGGTGCTTGACACCACCAAGACGGTCGGCACCCTTCACGCACAAGGTGATGGTACCTATGAACTCTCCAGCCTGGACGGTACCGGCTACGCGGATTACTGGAACTACGTCTACTCGGCCGCAGGTTCCACCGAGAGTTTCGCCGTATTGGGCGGCACCAATGGCTTGAGCAAAGTCCAGGCTATCGGCCTGAACAGCGACGTCACGCTGAACGATCTGAAACCTTACGACAGTGCCGGCAAGCCACAGACCGATATCGACCCGTCCGATTTGGCCAAGGCGATTCTCGGTCACTCCGAAGCCACGGTGCCAGGTGCCGACACCATCGATAGTGGTAACGGCAACGACATCATCTTCGGTGACCTGATCACCCTCAACGGTGTCGTCAGCGAGGGCTACCAGGCCCTGCAGACGTACGTTGCACAGAAGAGCGGTGTTGAAGTCAGTGCTGTCACAACCAGCAATGTTCACCAGTACATCACCGAGCACTACACCGAGTTCGATATCTCTGGTGCCAAAGACGGCAACGACATCCTGTCGGGCGGCAATGGCAATGACATCCTCTTCGGCCAAGGTGGCAGCGACACGCTCGATGGTGGCAAAGGTAACGACATCCTGCTGGGCGGTACCGGCAATGACACCCTGATCGGTGGCCAGGGCAACGATATCCTGATCGGTGGCAGCGGTGCCGACACCTTCGTATGGAAGGCTGGCGACATCGGTAACGACGTGATCAAGGACTTCAACAAGGCCGAGGGTGACCGTATCGACCTGAAGGATCTGCTGCAGGGCGAGAAGGGCAGCACCATCGACAACTACCTGAAGCTCACCACGGTGGAGGGTACGACCACGTTGCAAGTCAGCAGCGAAGGCAAGCTCAACGCCGAAGGTGGTATCGCCAACGCCGACGTGACCATCAAGCTGGAAGGGGTGAACTGGTCCAACACCACGATCAACTCGTTGATCAGCGGTGCCGACCCAACCATCATCATCCATAACAAGGACAGCTGACAGACCACCGGGGCCGCATAGCGGCCCCGGCTCTTTCCTGCCACCTGCCAACAGCGCATACTCTGGCGCCGGGCCTACGCGCCCGACGATCTTTGCCTATGCTGCTGTCTACCAACAAGGAACCAACGTGACGAGGGACATCGCCATGTTCTACGTGCAACGCAACGCCGCCGGCCAGTTGGTGCGGGTGGAAGCAGCCGCGTTTGATCAGTTCACTGAAATGCTCCCTTCAGACCATGCCGATATCCAGGAATGGTTTGCCGATGACGTCGTGGAAAACAGCCTCAACCAGCTGAAGCAAAGCGACCTGGACATGATCCGTGTGCTCGAGGACCTGATCGACGTGCTGACCGCCAAGGGCGTGTTCAAGATCACCGACCTGCCCGCCGGCGCGCAGGCCAAGCTGCTCAACCGTTCCACGGCGCGCAAGGCGCTCAGCAGCCTTAACAACCTGATTGACGAAGAAGAGCAGGGCGGGCTGATCTGACAGCAGGACGCTCCCGCGACAGTGATATTGTTATTCCTTAAAGGTATTTAAAATATTGGCCTTATGACTTTATAGTCGCTTTCACTGCGTACCCGTCGACCAATCGATGCGCCGCACGACTTGAACCCACACGGGAAATCCCCGTGCGTTTCTGATCGTTGCGCGCCATTGAAGTCGCGCATTGCGTGGGAGTGAAAAATGTCAGCCGCCTTGAACGCCTTGTCGTCTATCGACAGCGGCCAGCCGCAAGTTTTTGAAGTTCGCCCCTTCTCGGGCGCCGTCGGCGCCGAGGTCATCGGCCTGGACCTGGCCAAACCGGTCAGCGCCGAGGATTTCACCCGTATCCATCGCGCCCACCTCGACCACCATGTGCTGGTGTTCCGCGACCAGCGTATCAGCCCGGAACAGCAGATCGCCTTCAGCCGCCGCTTCGGTGAGTTACAGATCCATGTGCTCAAGCAATTCCTGCTGCCAGACCACCCCGAAATCCTGATCGTTTCCAACATCATCGAAAATGGCCAGAACATCGGCCTGGGTGATGCCGGCAAGTTCTGGCATTCGGATCTGTCGTACAAAGCGCTGCCAAGCCTCGGTTCCATGCTGCATGCCCAGGAACTGCCCAGTGAAGGCGGTGACACCCTGTTCGCCGACATGCATAAAGCCTGGGACGCTGTACCTGACACCCTGCGCAAAGTGGTCGAGGGCCGCAGTGCCGCTCACTCCTATACCGCCCGTTACGCTGAAACCAGATTCGAAGGCAACTGGCGCCCGACCCTGACTGCCGAGCAACTGGCGCAGGTAAAGGAGGTCATTCACCCGGTAGTCCGCACCCACCCGGAAAACGGCCGCAAGGCCCTGTTCGTCAGTGAAGGCTTCACCACCCGCATTGTCGGCCTGCCTGATGATGAAAGCCGCGACGTGCTGCAACAGCTGTATGCCCTGAGCGTGCTGGAGCAGAACATCTACCGCCACCATTGGCAGCCCCATGACCTGGTGTTCTGGGACAACCGCTCGCTGATCCACCTGGCCACCGGCTGCCCCGCGCACCTGCGGCGCAAGCTATACCGCACCACCATCCAGGGCGATGCCCCGTTCTGACGACTGAGGAAACCATCATGCGCAAATCCATCAGCCGCCTGGCGGCAAGCATCGGCCTGGGCGCAAGCCTGGTCGTCGGCAGCCTGGCTGCCCCGGCCGTGGCCCAGGCCGAAGGCAAGATCCGTATTGCAGAACAATTCGGCATCGTCTACCTGCTGTTGAATGTGGTGCGTGACCAGCACCTGATTGAGAAACACGGCAAGGAGCAGGGCATCGACATCGAAGTCGATTGGGCGCAGCTGTCGGGTGGCTCGGCCATCAACGACGCACTGTTGTCCGGTTCGGTGGACATCGCCGGCGCGGGTGTCGGGCCGCTGTTGACCGTCTGGGACCGCACCAAGGGTCGGCAGAACGTGAAGGCCGTGGCTTCGCTGGGCAACTTCCCGTACTACCTGGTCAGCAGTAACCCCAACGTGAAGACCATCGCCGACATCTCCGACAAAGACCGTATCGCCGTTCCGGCGGTGGGTGTTTCGGTGCAGTCGCGTTTCCTGCAGTACGCCGCTGCCCAGCAGTGGGGCGACAAGGAATACAACCGCCTCGACAAATACACCTTGGCCGTGCCGCACCCGGACGCCACCGCCGCACTGTTGGCGGGCGGCACCGAGCTGAACGGGCATTTCTCCAACCCGCCGTTCCAGGACCAGGTGCTGGCCAACAAGGACGTGCACGTTGTGCTTAACAGCTACGACCTGCTCGGCCCCAACTCGCCGACCTTGCTGTTTGCCACCGAGAAGTTCCGCAAGGACAACCCCAAGACCTACAAGGCCTTCGTCGACGCCCTGAGCGAAGCCGCAGATTTCGCTCAGAAAGACAAGGCAGCTGCCGCCGACACCTATATCCGCGTAACCAAGGCCAAGATCGACCGCGACGCGCTGATCAAGCTGATCGACAACCCGCAGTACGAATTCACCGTCACGCCCAAGAACACCTACAAGCTGGCCGATTTCCTCTATCGGGTAGGCGCCATCAAGCACAAGCCGGAATCGTGGAAGGACTATTTCTTCCAGGATGAACGCCCGCTGCAGGGGAGCTGACCGATCATGACCGCCCCATTGCCAGGCCACACGGCCAGCAACCTGAGCCGTGTTGCAACGCCGCCTTTGCTCAAGGTGGATAACCTCAGCCTCGAATACCGCACCGCGCAACGCGTGGTGCGGGCCACCCATCAGGTCAGCTTCGAAGTCGATCGCTCGGATCGTTTTGTACTGCTCGGCCCCTCCGGCTGTGGCAAGTCCACCCTGCTCAAAGCCGTGGCCGGTTTTATCCCGCCGCAAGAAGGCCAGATTCTGCTGCAGGGCAAGGCGGTCCGCGGCCCAGGCTCCGACCGCATCGTGGTGTTCCAGGAGTTTGACCAGTTGCCGCCGTGGAAAACGGTGAAGCAGAACGTCATATTTCCGCTGCTGGTGTCTGGCCAACTCAAACGTGCGGACGCGGAGGAACGGGCGCTGCATTATCTGGAGAAGGTCGGTCTGGCCGCCTTTGCCGATGCTTATCCACACACGTTGTCCGGTGGTATGAAGGCACGTGTGGCAATTGCCCGGGCCTTGGCCACCCAGCCCAAGATCCTGTTGATGGATGAGCCGTTCGCCGCCCTGGATGCGCTGACCCGGCGCAAGATGCAGGAAGAGCTGTTGCTGCTGTGGGAGGAAGTGCGGTTCACCCTGTTGTTCGTCACCCATTCCATCGAAGAAGCGCTGGTGGTTGGCAACCGCATCCTGTTGTTGTCGCCCCACCCGGGGCGGGTGCGCGCCGAAGTACACAGCCATCAATACGGCTTGGGCAGCCTGGGTGGCAGCGACTTCCAGGCCAGTGCCCGGCGTATCCACCGTTTGCTGTTCGATGAAGCCGATATCCCGGAACAGCCTGACAACCTTGGGTTCAACGATATTCGTATCGCCTACTGACAGGAGCCTCAGCCATGACCACTACACCTGTACGCCAGGAATACGAGGTGCAGCTGGAGCCCCTGCTCAGTGTGCCTGTAGAACGACAACTCCCCTTGGCCCAACGTCTGTGGCAGCAAGGCTGGTTGAGAAAGGCGGTCATATTGCTGGTGATCGCTGTGCTATGGGAAGCCGTTGCCCGCTACCAGGACAATGACCTGCTGCTGCCAAGCTTTCTGCAAACCGCCGCGGCGCTATGGGACGGCATGATCAGTGGCGAACTGCCCGCCAAGGTGGGGGTTTCCCTGGTAATACTGCTCAAAGGCTATGTGCTGGGTATCGTCCTGGCCTTCGGCCTGACCAGTCTGGCGGTGTCGACCCAATTGGGTCGAGACTTACTCGGCACGCTGACCTCAATGTTCAACCCGTTGCCCGCCATTGCCCTGCTGCCGCTGGCCTTGCTGTGGTTCGGGCTGGGTGACAACAGCCTGATCTTCGTGCTGGTGCATTCGGTGCTGTGGGCGTTGGCGCTGAATACTTATGCCGGCTTCCTCGGTGTGTCGGAGACGCTGCGCATGGCTGGCCGCAACTATGGTCTGAAGGGCCTGCGCCTGGTATTGCACATCCTCGTGCCTGCGGCCCTGCCTTCGATCTTGTCGGGGTTGAAGATCGGCTGGGCGTTTGCCTGGCGTACCCTGATCGCCGCTGAATTGGTGTTTGGTGCCAGCAGTGGCAAAGGCGGGTTGGGTTGGTACATCTTCCAGAACCGCAACGAACTGTATACCGACAAGGTCTTTGCCGGGTTGGCGGTGGTGATCCTGATCGGCCTGCTGGTGGAAGGGCTGGTGTTCAATACGCTGGAGCGGTTGACTGTGCGGCGATGGGGGATGCAGCGCTAGCAGATTAGCCAGTACCGGCCTTTTCGCGGCAGATTGACGCTAGAACCCGCGGCTGCGGGTCTTCGTCCTTGAAAGAGGCGCGAAAGCTCCCGTACTGGCTACACATTCTGGTACTGAGCTGCCGCATTGCTCAGAATTCTGCCAATCTCTTCTCGCAAGCCGGCAGGCTGCTCTACCACCACCCCGTCCCCATGGCTCAACAGCCACCAGCGTAATGGCCAGCCGTCACTTACCGTGCTGCGTAACCGATGCCCATGCTCCAGTGCCGTCAGCTGCATGTCGCTGCTCAACGGCGCCTCCCGCAGCTGCCGCGCCAGTGCATCGCTGATTCGCGCTACCAACTCCACGCCCTCACCCTGCGATGGCTGCAACGCATCCCCTCGCAGGTGTGTCAGCAAGTCGAAATTGCCGCGCAATTCGCCCACGGCACTGGCCGACCAGTGCCAACCGAACGGAATGCTCTTGTCATTGCGCTCCAGCGGGAATATCAGCGAAAGCTCGTTAAGGTCACGCTCGACAGTGCGTTTGCTGACCGTGAAGCCCACGTCGCGCAGGCGCCAGACCAGCTCGGCGCTGGTTATGCCTGGGGAACGGCTGGGCAACTGGCGCAGCAGCGCCCACTGTCGGCTAAGGGTGGCGCGAGTGGTGGCGAACGGCAAAAGATAACGTCCTTGTCTAGGCTTGCCGCAATAGGATGGCGGCATGCGAGGGGCATGGCAATTGGCCACAGCCTGCTCAGATCAAGGAAGTCGCATTTGGTTGCCTCGAGCCGGTTCGTTCGCGACAGGTTTTGACGTGACATCGCGCAGAATCACGCCTCATCACAGCCGAAGGTTGGGGTTGTGCGTCGTTCAATGAGGATGAACATGTCTGTTGCCAGCAATATCCATTCGCTACTTGCCCGCCTTCTGCCCGAGCGGGTCATCGCCCCTCCGGCTCCTGCAGGAAGGCGACAGCGGCTGTTCTCCGGTGTGGGCTTGCCCAGCCAGCGGTCGCTGCTGGTCAACCGCCTGGATGAGGCCAACGACCTGCAGGCGGTGTATGCCGACCTGCGCCGCCAGGCATTGCAAGGCAGCGTGTCAGCATTGAACGACCTCGGTTGGATCTGGCTCAACGGCAAGTACTGGCGGGCCGATACCGTGCTGGCCGGGCACCTGTTGCGCATGGCTGCACTGCTGGGCAATGCTGCTGCCTGGTTCAACCTTGGCCAGCAGCACTATTTCGGCAAAGGCATCGACCCTTCCTATGTGCAGGCGGCGGAGTGTTACCGGCAGGCCTTCGACCGCGGCATGCTGCATGCCGCCGCCGCACTGGGTGACCTGTATGAGGAGGAGGTGTGCGACGGTGACCTGGAGTGGCAGGTTGACCTGGTGCAGGCCTACCAGTGGTTCATGCGCGGAGCCGAACAAGGCGAGGCACGTTGTCGTTTTGAAGTGGGCTACCGGTTGATGCATGGGCTGCACGTAGAGGCCAACCTCAAGGCAGCGCTGTACTGGCTTGAGCTGGCGGCAGCGGCGGGGGTGGTGCAAGCGGCAGAGGAGCTGGCGGTGCATTTCAGCAGCCGCGATGCGGCGCGGTATCAGGAGTGGCGGGACCGGGCGGTGCAGATGGGCAGCACATTGGCCTTGACCATGAAGCTGGAAGACCAGATCCAGCCGTGAGTATTTCTCTCCAGTGCTGCAAAGGGATCGCGTAGATCCCGAAACCCGGTGCAGCACCTGTAGGGAGTACCCGCGAAGCATGCCAGCATTGGCTGAAAAATGAACAACATTTAACCCAGGCTATCCGTCGCCCCTGTTGACGACAGGGGGATGTTGGGGCGTATATTGATAGTTAGCAAACTATGAATATACTTGGTTCTCTTAATGTCCCTTGATTTCCTGCGCCTGCAAGTCAGCAGTGGCCTGGTAGTTGCCGCCCGCCACTGGCGGCGCATCTGTCATACCGCTTTGACCGGTTACGGCATTTCAGAAGCCTGCGCTGCGCCGCTGCTGATGATCGTGCGCTTGGGCGACGGCGTGCACCAGGTGGCTGTGGCCCAGGCCGCCGGCCTGGAAAGCCCGTCGTTGGTACGCCTGCTTGACCAACTGTGCAAAGCTGGCTTGGTGTGCCGCAGCGAGGATCCATTGGATCGCCGCGCCAAGGCATTGAGCCTGACTGCCGAAGGCCGCGCCCTGGCCGAAGCCATCGAAGCCGAACTGGTGCGCTTGCGCGGCGATGTGCTCGGCGCTATCGATCAGGCCGACCTGGAAGCTGCGTTGCGTGTGCTTCGTGCCTTCGAGGCTGCGGGTCTGGGCAGCACAGGCGGGGTGGCATGAACGGCTTCTTCAGCTCCGTCCCTCCGGCCCGTGACTGGTTCTACGGTGTGCGCACCTTCGGCGCGTCCATGATTGCCCTGTACATTGCGTTGCTCCTGCAACTGCCGCGTCCCTACTGGGCCATGGCTACGGTGTACATCGTCTCCAGCCCGTTCGTCGGCCCGACCAGCTCCAAGGCGTTGTACCGTGCCCTCGGCACCTTGCTCGGCGCTGGCGGGGCAATCTTCCTGGTGCCGCCGCTGGTGCAGTCACCGTTGCTGCTGAGCATCGCCATCGCCCTGTGGACCGGCACCTTGCTGTTCCTTTCGCTGAACTTGCGCACGGCCAACAACTACGTGCTGATGCTGGCCGGTTATACCCTGCCGATGATTGCCCTGGCCGTGGTAGATAATCCGCTGGCAGTGTTCGATGTGGCCTCTTCTCGCGCGCAGGAAATCTGTTTGGGCATTGTCTGCGCGGCAGTCGTCGGGGCGATCTTCTGGCCACGCCGGCTGGCGCCGGTGGTAGTCGGTGCCACCGGAAACTGGTTCACCGAGGCGATTCGCTACAGCGACACCTACCTGGCCCGCGATGCCAGTGCCGACAAGCTCGGCGGTATGCGCGGGGTGATGGTCACCACCTTCAACTCGCTGGAGCTGATGATCGGTCAGCTCGCCCACGAAGGTGCAGGCCCGCATACCCTGAAGAACGCCCGCGAATTGCGCGGGCGGATGATCCACCTGCTGCCGGTGATCGACGCCCTCGACGATGCACTGGTAGCCCTGGAAGGCCGCGCCCCGGCCCAGTTCGCCCAGCTTCAACCCGTGCTTGAAGCCGCTCGTGAATGGCTCAAAGGCACTGCCGACAGCGCTTCGGTAGCGCACTGGGCAACGTTGCACGAGCAGATCGCCCGCTTGCAGCCCGCTACAGCCGCCCTCGACCAGCGCGCCGAGCTGCTGTTGTCCAACGCCCTGTACCGCCTGACCGAATGGGCCGACCTGTGGCAGGACTGCTGCACCCTGCAGCACGCCCTGCGTACCGATGATGCCAAGCCCTGGCGTGCGGTGTATCGCCACTGGCGGCTGGGCCGCCTGACAGCGTTTTTCGATCGTGGCCTGATGCTGTACTCGGTAGCCTCCACGGTCATGGCGATTGTGGTCGCCTGCGGCCTGTGGATCGGCCTGGGCTGGAACGACGGCGCCAGTGCGGTAATCCTCGCGGCAGTTGCGTGTAGCTTCTTCGCCGCCATGGACGACCCGGCACCGCAGATCTACCGGTTCTTTTTCTGGACGCTGATGTCGGTCATCTTCTCCAGTCTGTACCTGTTTTTGGTACTGCCCAACCTGCACGACTTCCCGATGCTGGTGCTGGCCTTTGCTGTTCCGTTCATCTGCATAGGCACCCTAACCGTACAGCCGCGCTTCTACCTGGGCACCTTGCTGACCATCGTCAACACGTCGACCTTCATCAGCATCCAGGGCACCTACGACGCCGACTTCTTCACCTTCCTCAACTCCAACCTTGCCGGCCCTGCGGGCCTTCTGTTCGCCTTTATCTGGACACTGGTGATGCGCCCGTTCGGCGTGGAATTGGCGGCCAAGCGCATGACCCGCTTCGCCTGGCGCGACATCGTCGAAATGACTGAGCCTGCGACCTTGGCCGAACACCGCCAGGTTGGCGTACAGATGCTCGACCGCCTGATGCAGCACCTACCACGTCTGTCGCAAACCGGACAGGACAGTGGTGTAGCGCTGCGCGACCTGCGCGTGGGGTTGAACCTGCTCGACCTGCTGGCGTACATGCCCCGCGCCGGCCAGCAGGCTCGCGTGCGCCTGAACACGGTGGTCGAGGAAGTCGGCGCGCATTACGCCGCCTGCCTGCGTGCTGGCGAACGCCTGCATGCCCCGGCCGCACTGTTGCGCAACATGGAACGCGCTCGCCTGGCGCTGAACCTGGACGAGCTGAACGAGCGCGGCGATGCCCGCACCCACCTGCTGCATGCCCTGAGCGGCCTGCGCCTGGCGCTGTTGCCGGGTGTGGAGGTGATGCTCGAGCCAGCTGAACAACCGCAACTGCCCCCCGGCCTCGACGGAGCACCCCTGTGATTGGTGAACTGGATATCAGCGGGGTGTTCCTGCCCACGCTGCTGGTGATGATGTTTGGCACCTACCTGCTGTTTCTTGGGGTGCACGCGGTGCTGGTGCGCCTGCATTTCTACCGCCTGGTCTGGCACCGGGCGTTGTTCAACGTTGCTCTGTATGCCGTGCTGCTTGGTGCGGTGGACCACTTTTGCCGAAACCTGATGCTGCCATGAAAAAACCGATGCTGACCTTGGGCCGTGTGGTCCTGACCTTGCTGGTAGTGACCTTCGCCGCCGTGCTCGTGTGGCAGATGGTGGTCTACTACATGTTTGCCCCCTGGACCCGTGACGGCCACATACGCGCCGACGTGATCCAGATCGCCCCCGATGTGTCGGGTTTGATCCAGAAGGTCGAGGTGCGCGACAACCAGACCGTCAAACGCGGCGACGTGCTGTTCACCATCGACCAGGACCGCTTCACTCTGGCCCTGCGTCAAGCCAAGGCAACCCTGGGCGAGCGCCAGGAAACCCTCGCCCAGGCTTCCCGCGAAGCGCAGCGTAACCGCAAGTTGGGCAACCTGGTGGCCGCCGAGCAATTGGAAGAAAGCCAGTCCCGCGAGGCCCGCGCCCGTTCGGCTGTCAGCGAGGCGCAAGTGGCTGTCGATACTGCCCAGCTCAACCTTGACCGCTCGGTGGTGCGCAGCCCGGTAGACGGCTACCTCAACGACCGCGCGCCGCGTAACCACGAGTTCGTCACCGCCGGCCGCCCGGTGCTGTCCGTGGTCGATAGCGCCTCGTACCATGTCGATGGCTACTTCGAGGAAACCAAGCTTGGCGGTATACACATCGGCGATGCCGTGGACATCCGTGTGATGGGCGACAATACCCGCCTGCGCGGCCATGTGCAGAGCTTTGCCGCTGGCATCGAAGACCGCGACCGCAGCAGTGGCGCCAACCTGCTGCCTAACGTCAACCCGGCGTTCAGTTGGGTGCGCCTGGCCCAGCGCATTCCGGTGCGCATCGCCTTTGACGAAGTGCCGCAAGATTTCCGCATGATCGCCGGTCGTACTGCCACGGTGTCGATCATCGAGGGCCAGCGCCCATGAAACAGCTGATCCTGGCTGGCCTGTGCCTGTCGCTGGGGGCCTGCATGATGGTGGGCCCCGACTATGAGGTGCCTGGGGATGCGGCCGTGCAACGCAATGACCTGAACGGCCCGCTGCGCCAGGATGCCGATAGCGTCGTGTCGGCGCCGGTCCCCGAGGACTGGTGGCAGCTGTATCAGGATCAGCGGCTGAATGAACTGGTGCGCCAGGCGCTGAGTGCCAACACCGAATTGCGCGTGGCGGCGGCCAACATCGCCAAAGCTCGCGCCCAGGTGGAGGTGGCTGAATCGCAAGGCGGCTTCAACGGTGGCGTCAAGCTCGGCGCTCAGCGGTTGCAGGAGTCGGGCGAAGCCTTCCTGCAGCCTGAGAAGGTGCCGGTAGCCAACATCGGTGAGGCGATCATCAGTGCCTCGTACCAGTTCGACCTGTGGGGCACCTTCAAGCGAGGTACCGAGGCTGCCAAGGCAAATGCCGACGCGGTGCAGGCCGCTGCCGACACTGCCCGCATCACGCTTGTGGCGGACGTGGTCAAGGCTTATACCCAGGTGTGCTCGGCCAACGAGGAATACCACATTGCCCGTGAGTCCCTCGATTTGCAGGAGCAAAGCGTGAAACTCAACCAGCGCCTGCGCGATGCTGGGCGTGGCGATGAAACCCAGGTCACCCGCTCGCAGACCCAGTTCAAATCCCTGCGTGCCGAACTGCCACGCTTCAAGGCCGAACGCGAGATGGGCATGTACACCCTGGCCGCGCTGCTGGCCAAGCCGGTCGACCAATTGCCTGCCGGTACCGCCGATTGTGCCGAGTTGCCGCACCTGAACCAGCTGGTTCCTGTGGGCGATGGTGCGGCCCTGCTCAAGCGCCGCCCGGACGTGCGCCAGGCCGAACGCCAGCTGGCTGCCGCCACCGCCTATATTGGCGTGGCTACCGGCGCGTTGTACCCGGACATCAGCATTGGCGCCCAGGTTGGCACCATCGGTATCCTGGAGAACCTTGGCGAGCCTGCGACCAACCGCTGGGGCTTTGGCCCGCAGATCAGCTGGACCATCCCCACCAACGGCACCCGTGCCCGCATTCGTATGGCCGAGGCCTCGACCCAAGCGGCCTTGGCGCATTTCGATGGGGTTGTGCTGAACGCCATTCGCGAGACCCAGACCCGCCTGGCGCAATACAGCGCCTTGCTCGATCGGCGCGATGCGCTGGCCGAGGCGGAGAAGTCGGCGAAAGAAGCGGCGGATCAGACGCACCGGTATTACCAGGCGGGGCGTGAGTCGTTCCTGGCGGATTTGCAGGCGACTCGGACTTATACCGATATGCGTGCGCAGTTGGCGGCGGCCAATAGCCAGGTGGCGTTGGGGCAGATTGGCGTGTTCCTGGCGTTGGGTGGCGGGTGGAAGGATACCGCCAAGCCTTGAGGTTGGTGGGGCTGAAAACGTCAAAACAGGTACCTACCAGCCCATAGCTCTACTAGTTACGTGCCCCTTTGAGCGCCCGTCATGCTCTGCCTGACTTAACCAATCAGGTGGAACATGACAAAAGTTAAATGCAATTTACTCAATGGCATCACGGCAAGGCAGGCTGGTTACGCTTGTTCGAAGTCCAGCTATACGCCCTACGGCTTTGATGCCACCCAGCCAACCCTGGTGCTGGGCTTCAATGGTCAGCCCCGCGACCGGCTGGCAGGATATTATCTGCTGGGCGCTGGCTACCGCACGTTCAGCACGGCACTGATGCGCTTCAGCAGCCCGGACAGTTGGAGCCCGTTCGGCGAAGGCGGGTGGAATTGCTATGCCTATGTGTCGTGTGACCCGGTGAATTACTGCGATCCTACCGGGCATGTAAGGTCCCCTCAAAAAGCGCTGAAGCAGCCGGCAAAACGGCCTGATTCGTTAACCTTGTCTCCCCAGAGCCAAAGCTCTTCAGTTGCACTGACATCGCCGAAATCTCGATCAAGTTCGAGGGCGTCCAGTTCTTCGGCATCTCTGACGCCTTCTACTCCTTCAACGGGGAGTTCGCCACGAAGCGATTGGTACAGTTCGCAAAGCTCTTTATTCTCCAGCGCATCCTCGGGAAGCGATCGCAGATGGACGCTGGATAAGTCGAATGCCCAGTTCAAGCCTTCGGGGCTTACCGAGGCTGAGCAACGATCTTTCGATACTTTTCAGAATGCCATTCACAACTTTGGCCTGTCCCCAAAGAGTGCTGCGAGTTTGGTGGGTGCGGCTGACTACAAGCAACTGGACAAGAAAACCAGCCTCTACCAGATTCGCCTGAGTAAAAGTGAGCGTGTCACATTCACCATCGAGGGCAAGCTGGCAAACATTCGCCAAGTGGGTGGGCATACATGACGCTTCCGCTGTGCGGCCCATCGCCGGCAAGCCAGCTCCCACAGGTACTCCACTGCCTTGGAGCTCTGTGATTACCTGTGTGCTGGCTTGCCAGCGAAGAGGCCCTGGCAGGTCGACCCCTGCTGCAAAGCTGATGAGTAACTCTGTGGGAGCTGGCTTGCCGGCGATGAGGCCCTGACAGGCAACACAAGACAGCCTCTCCCGCTTCATCTGATTTGTAGCAAGATTTTTCATGAAATCCGCCCGGCGCCCTTGAGCGAAGCAAAGTGGAAGTGAACAATGTTCGCTTTCGCATTTCCTTCGAGACTGGCCATGAAAACCCGTTCCCGTCTGCTTGCCTGGCTGCCGGCCATATTGCTCGGCCCGGTGCTGGCGCTGTGTAGCACTTTGGCCCTGGCCGAAGCCCCTGCCGAGGCCACCAAGGCCCTGCACCTGCTCGACTACATTGGCGCCGACTACCCGCCTACCGTGCAGGCCGGCAAGGTGATCGATGATGGCGAATACCGCGAGCAGCAAGAATTCAGCACGGTACTGGCCGAGTTGGTCAAAGGCCTGCCTGCCAATGTCGAGCAAGCAGCGCTGGAGCAAGGTGTTCAGGCACTGCGTCAGGCCATCGACCAGCGTCAGGACGGCCCAACGGTGGCCAAACAGGCCCGTCAGCTGGGGGCGCGCCTGGCAGTGGCCTATGAGGTCAGCCAAGCCCCGGTCATCACGCCTGACCCAACCCGTGGTGCTTCGCTGTATGCGCAGAACTGCTCGATCTGCCACGGCGAAACCGGTGCAGGTGATGGCCCGGCAGGCGTCGGCCTGCAGCCCGCCCCGGCCAACCTGCGCGATGTCACGCGCCTCGACCAGTTGAGCCTGTTCGATCTTTACAACACCTTGGCGCTGGGCATCGACGGCACCGAGATGCCTTCGTTTGCCGATCAGTTGGACGATCGCCAGCGCTGGGACGTAGCCGCCTACATCGCCAGCTTCACCGCCAAGCCGGACGCCGGCAAAGGCGACAAGACCTGGAATATCGCCGACCTGGCGCGCCAGACCCCAGCCGAAGTCGCCGCCAGCGAAGGCCCCACGGCCGTGGAGGCCTTCCGCGCCCAGCGCGCCCAGCCGCCGCAGGTAAAGCGTGGCCCAGCGCAATTGCTCGAATATACCGCCAGCACCTTGGACAAGAGCCTGGCCGCCTACCGGGCAGGTGACCACGACCAGGCCTATGACCTGTCGGTGGCAGCCTACCTGGAAGGCTTCGAACTGGTGGAAAGCTCGCTGGACAACATCGACACCCAAGCGCGCAAGGACACCGAGAAATCGCTGATGGCCTACCGCCAATCGCTGCAGGACGGCCTGCCCGTGGCCCAGGCCGAACAACGCCTGAGTGAAGCCAAGGCCAAGCTGGAGCAGGCTTCCAGGCTGCTGGGCAGCGATGGCCTGAGCTGGTCGTTGAGTTTTGTATCCGGTTTGCTGATCCTGCTGCGCGAAGGCCTGGAGGCCATTCTGGTGCTGGCGGCGATCCTGGCCTTCCTGCGCAATACCGGCCAGCAGTCGGCGGTGCGCAGCGTCAACATTGGCTGGGGCCTGGCGCTGGTGGCTGGTTTCGCAACCTGGGCGCTGGCAGCCTACGTGATCGACGTCGGTGGCGCCCAGCGCGAACTGCTGGAAGGCTGCACGGCGCTTTTCGCCGCGGTGATGGTGCTGTGGCTTGGCGTGTGGATGCACGATCGCCGCCATGCCGCGGCATGGAAGGACTACATCAAGAGCAGCCTGGTCAGTGGTGGCGGGCGCTTCGGCTTTGCCGTGCTGGCGTTCTTCTCGGTTTACCGCGAACTGTTCGAAGTGATCCTGTTCTACGAAACCCTGTGGCTGCAGGCCGGCCCAGCGGGGCACCAGGCGGTGCTGGCGGGTGGTGCCACGGCGCTGGTGCTGTTGGTGGGATTGGCCTGGGTGATCCTGCGTGGCTCGGCCAAGCTGCCGCTGTCGCTGTTCTTCAGCATCAACGCCGCGCTGCTGTGTGCCTTGTCGGTGGTGTTCGCCGGGCATGGCGTGAAGGCCCTGCAGGAGGCCGGGGCGCTAGGCACGCGGCCGGTGGCGTTCTTCGAGTTCGACTGGCTGGGGATTCACGCTGATGCCTATTCGCTTTCGGCGCAAGCGGTGGCGTTGCTGGCCATCGTGTTCCTGTACGGGCGCTCACGGCTGGTGGAAAAGCGCAGGGTAGCGGCCAACTGATTGGGGCCGCGCTGCGGCCCATCGCCGGCAAGCCAGCTCCCACCCCGAACGCATCGTTTTCAAGCCGTGTGCAGTACCTGTGGGAGCTGGCTTGCCGGCGATGGGCTGCAGCGCAGCCCCTTGCGATCCTGGATCAGGCCGGTTGTGGTGCTTTGAGAATGTTCTGCAGCAACTGGACACTTTCGACAGCGTCATGACCCAGGCTGGTCAGGTAACCGCCATCAGGTTGATCGGTCAGCCCCTTTTCATGCAAGCGTTGCGCAGCGGCAACCAGAGCGGGGGAGGCGTTCTTGTGAATCTTGATGCCTTCCTGGCTGCTGTCGTGTTTGAACAGCGCGAGTACTTCCAGTTCGTCGATCAAATCGGGGGTAAAAGGCATGGCGACTCCTGACTTCCAGACAAGGATTGCGGCACTTTCTACGGTGCCTGATCTTCGAGTGTAGCCGGGTTATTCGTCGTCGCCTTGATCCATCTCAGGCGGCAGCTCCGGCAGTGCCCGCAGCGCGTTCTCATACCACTGGCCGTTGAACGCACGGTCCTCTACCAGCATGTTGTCGATCTCGAAGGCCAGCACATGGGCCATCAGGTTCAGAATGTCTTCACGCTCATAGCCGACCAGCGTCAGTTTGTTGAAAGTGGCCTTGGCTGCAGGCGGCTCGCCGCTTTCGATCTGGTTTTCGATGGCCTGGGTCAGCGTTGCCTCGGCGAAGGCTTCGTCGTCGTCATTGTCGATGTCGGTGGGCTCGCTCATCGCGGTACTCCTAGGATGGGATGCAACAGTGTGCCATGCCTATGGCGGCAATGCCCGGGCATTGACGGGGTGCATGACGCTGGTCAGTAGCAGGTGTTCAGTCTATAAAGGCCACGCCCACCCCTTACGGCCTGGAGGCTGTTTCGTCATGCTCAAGCTTTATGGATTCTCGGTCAGCAACTACTACAACATGGTCAAGCTGGCCTTGCTCGAAAAAGGCCTGCCTTTCGAGGAAGTCACCTTCTATGGCGGCCAGGCGCCACAGGCGCTGGAAGTGAGCCCCCGGGGCAAGGTACCGGTGCTTGAAACCGAACATGGCTTCCTCAGCGAAACCAGTGTGATCCTCGACTACATCGAACAGACCCAAAGCGGCAAGGCATTGCTGCCGACCGACCCGTTCGGGCAAGCCAAGGTGCGTGAGCTGCTCAAGGAAATTGAGCTGTACATCGAGCTGCCGGCGCGTACCTGCTACGCCGAGTCGTTCTTTGGCATGTCGGTCGAACCGCTGATCAAAGAGAAAGCGCGTGCGGACCTGCTGGCCGGGTTTGCCACGCTCAAGCGCAACGGGCGCTTTGCGCCCTATGTTGCGGGCGAGCAGTTGACGCTGGCAGACCTGATGTTCTGCTTCTCGGTCGACCTGGCCAACGCGGTGGGCAAGAAGGTGCTGAACATCGACTTCCTGGCGGACTTCCCGCAGGCCAAGGCGTTGCTGCAGCTGATGGGGGAGAACCCGCACATGGCGCGGATCTTGGCGGACAAGGAAGCGTCGATGCCGGCCTTCATGGAGATGATCCGCAGCGGTAAACGCTAAGATTTGTGTTGGTCATTCGCGGGTAAACCCGCTCCTACAGGTACAGCTCAACCCTTTGTAGGAGCGGGTTTACCCGCGAACGAGGGCGAAGCCCTCGCAAACAGGCCTCAACGCGAAGCCAGCAGGTCCTTGCCACGAACGACGGCAGCACGCACCTGCGCCGGCGCCGTACCACCAATGTGGTCACGCGCATTCACCGAACCTTCCAGAGTCAGCACGGCAAACACGTCCTGCTCGATCTGGTCGCTGAATTGGCGCAGTTCGTCCAGGCTCATCTCGGCCAGGTCCTTGCCAGTGTCCACACCATACTTCACCGCGTGGCCAACGATCTCGTGACAGTCACGGAATGGCAGGCCACGGCGAACCAGGTAGTCGGCCAGGTCGGTAGCGGTGGAGAAACCGCGCAGGGCCGCTTCACGCATGATGGCGTGCTTGGGCTTGATCGCCGGGATCATGTCAGCAAAGGCACGCAGCGAGTCGCGCAGGGTATCGGCGGCGTCGAACAGCGGTTCCTTGTCCTCCTGGTTGTCCTTGTTGTAGGCCAGCGGTTGGCCTTTCATCAGGGTCAGCAGGCCGGTCAGGGCGCCAAATACGCGGCCGCTCTTGCCACGTACCAGCTCTGGCACGTCCGGGTTCTTCTTCTGCGGCATGATCGAGCTGCCGGTGCAGAAGCGGTCCGGAAGGTCGATGAACTGGAACTGCGCGCTGGTCCACAGCACCAATTCTTCGGAGAAGCGCGAAAGGTGCATCATCGCTACGCTGGCAGCGGCGCAGAATTCGATGGCGAAATCACGGTCCGACACGCCATCCAGCGAGTTGCCGGCCACGGCTTCGAAGCCCAGCAGCTTGCAGGTCAGTTCACGGTCGATGGGGTAGGTGGTGCCGGCCAGTGCGGCGCTGCCCAGAGGCATGCGGTTGGTGCGCTTGCGGCAGTCGACCAGGCGCTCGTAGTCGCGGCTGAGCATTTCGAACCACGCCAGCAGGTGGTGGCCAAAGGTGACCGGCTGCGCCGTCTGCAGGTGGGTGAAACCAGGCATGATGGTTTCGGCTTCACGCTCTGCCTGCTCCAGCAGGCCCTGCTGCAGGCGGGTGATTTCGCCCAGGATCAGGTCGATTTCGTCGCGCAGCCAAAGGCGGATGTCGGTGGCCACCTGGTCGTTGCGGCTACGCCCGGTGTGCAGCTTCTTGCCGGTGATGCCGATGCGGTCGGTCAGGCGTGCTTCGATGTTCATGTGCACGTCTTCGAGGTCGACACGCCAGTCGAAGTTGCCGGCTTCAATCTCGCCCTGGATGGTTTTCAGGCCATCGATGATGGTGTCGCGCTCGGCATCACTGAGCACGCCGACCTGCGCCAGCATGGTGGCATGGGCAATCGAACCCATGATGTCGTGACGGTACAGGCGCTTGTCGAAATCTACCGAGGCGGTGAAACGGGCGACGAAGGCGTCGACGGGCTCACTGAAGCGGCCGCCCCAGGACTGATTGGTCTTGTCGGTGCTCATGGATTCACTCATTGCAGGCGTGAACGAAAAAGTGGCGCCGATGATAGCAGGGTTGGGCTGGTTGCCGCAGGGCGCCGGTCGAGAGAAATACCCGGAAAATCGCAGAGAAGGATTTCAAGGAATGAACGGCAGTGTTCCACGGACCGTCTACAGTTGGACAAAGGACTGGCAGTGAATCTGCCGGGCCGAGTGAATCTTTGGCCATCGCACCGGTCTAGAGCGTGACCGCAGTGTCGCTCGAACCACACCTGTCTACGCTATACCTGTGCGAGACTCATTCAGGAATCCAGCGCAATTATGAATGTCCTGATCGTTGATGATGAACCCCAAGGCCGTGAACGCCTCAGCCGGCTGCTCGGCGAACTGGAGGGTTACACTGTGCTGGAGCCTAGCGCCACCAACGGCGATGAGGCCTTGGCGCTGATTGAAAGCCTCAAGCCCGATGTGGTCCTGCTGGACATCGGCATGCCAGGCCTGGATGGTCTGCAGGTTGCCGCCCGTCTGTGCGAACGCGAGGCACCACCCGCGGTGGTGTTTTGCTCCGGGGATGATGAATACGGTGCAGAGGCATTCAAGGACAGTACCCTCAGCCATGTGACCAAGCCCTTCCAGGCCCAGGCCTTGCGCGATGCCTTGCGCAAGGCCGAAAAACCCAACCGCGCCCAATTGGCGGCGCTTACCCGGCCGGCCAATGAAGGCGGCGGACCTCGCAGCCATATAAGCGCCCGCACGCGTAAAGGCATCGAACTGATTCCGTTACCCCAGGTGATCTATTTCATAGCCGACCACAAGTATGTGACCTTGCGTCACGAAGCCGGGGAGGTGCTGCTTGACGAGCCACTCAAAGCCCTGGAAGACGAATTTGGCGAACGCTTCGTGCGCATCCACCGCAATGCGTTGGTCGCCCGCGAGCGTATCGAACGCTTGCAGCGCACCCCACTGGGGCATTTTCAGCTGTATCTGAAAGGCCTGGACGGCGATGCCCTGACTGTCAGCCGTCGCCATGTGGCCGGTGTGCGCAAGATGATGCAGACCCTCTGACGCCCCTGGACTTGGGCCGCTTCTGTACCTGACTGCGTGTGACCTGTTGATCCGTATCTGCAAGCGATACCGGGGATGCTGTTATGATCGACGGTATTTCTCTGGATCGGGGCGTTTCATGTCCACTCGCGAAATCCGCATTGCCACCCGTAAAAGTGCTTTGGCCCTGTGGCAGGCCGAATACGTCAAGGCCCGCCTCGAGCAGGCCCACGCCGGTCTGCAGGTGACCCTGGTGCCCATGGTCAGCCGCGGTGACAAGTTGCTCGACGCACCGCTGGCAAAAATCGGCGGCAAAGGGCTGTTCGTCAAGGAGCTGGAAACCGCGCTGTTGGACAACGAAGCTGACATCGCCGTGCACTCGATGAAAGACGTGCCCATGGACTTCCCCGAGGGCCTGGGCCTGTACTGCATCTGCGAGCGTGAAGACCCGCGTGATGCCTTCGTTTCCAATACCTTTGACAGCCTCGAAGCACTGCCGGCCGGCAGTATCGTCGGTACCTCAAGCCTGCGCCGTCAGGCCCAGTTACTGGCGCGCCGCCCGGACCTGCAAATCCGTTTTCTGCGCGGCAACGTCAACACCCGCCTGGCGAAGCTGGATGCCGGCGAGTACGACGCCATCATCCTCGCCGCAGCGGGCCTGATCCGTCTGGGCTTCGAAGACCGCATCACCTCCACCATCAGCGTCGATGACAGCCTGCCGGCAGGAGGTCAGGGCGCGGTGGGCATTGAGTGCCGCAGTGCCGACGTTGAGATCCATGCACTGCTGGCGCCACTGCACCATGTCGACACCGCTGACCGGGTCATGGCGGAGCGCGCGCTGAACAAACGCCTGAATGGTGGCTGCCAAGTGCCGATTGCCTGCTACGCGGTACTTGAAGGTGACCAGTTGTGGCTGCGTGGCCTGGTCGGCCAGCCTAGCGGCGGGACCTTGCTGGTGGCCGATGCCCGTGCACCCCGTGCCGCCGCCGAGGCCTTGGGTGTACAGGTGGCCGAAGACCTGCTGGGGCAGGGCGCCGAGGCCATTCTGAAGGAAGTCTACGGCGAGGCCGGTCACCCGTGAGCCAATGGCGCCTGTTGCTGACCCGGCCTGCCGAGGACTGCGCGGCGCTGGCGCAAAGCCTGGCGGCAGCGGGCGTGGGCAGCAGTTGCCTGCCGCTGCTGGCAATTGAACCTATTACCGTGCAAGCCCCACAGCGACTGTTGCTGGAAGGCTTGCATGACTTCCAGGCGATCATTGTGGTCAGCAAGCCGGCCGCCCGGCTGTTGCTTGAGCATCTGGCCGAGGCCCGCATCCGGCCTCCGCAGCGAGGCTGGTTCACCGTGGGTGAGGCAACCGCCGGGGTGCTGCAGGGTGCTGGGCTGGAGGTAAGCTTTCCGCCGCGTGGCGATGACAGCGAAGCCTTGCTGGCATTGCCGGCCCTGCGCCAGGCACTTACCGAGCCGGCACCGCGTGTGTTGATCGTTCGCGGCGTCGGAGGTCGCGAACTGCTGGCAGAGCGTCTTGCAGAGCAAGGTGCTAGTGTCGAATATCTGGAACTGTATCGTCGCTGCCTGCCGGCCTACCCGGCGGGTACGCTGATGCGCCGCATTGAAGCGGAACGCCTCAATGGCCTGGTGGTCAGCAGTGGGCAGGGTTTTGAACATTTGCAGCAGATGGCCGGTGGCGATTGGCTGCGGCTGGCCCAGATGCCGCTGTTCGTGCCCAGCCCGCGGGTCGCCGAGCAGGCCAAGGCCGCCGGGGCCCAACAGGTTGTGGATTGCCGTGGCGCCAGTGCCACGGCCTTGCTGGCAGCCGTGCAGCGTAGCGCTGCACCTGCCTCTTAAGGCGCTAAGCTGAATGCGGTGCGCCCCCATGCAAAGGATGGATACGTGAGCGAGACTGTCTTGTCCAATAACGATCAACCGTCGGCTCAGGCGCCTACGGAACCCGTTACCACCCCACCTGCCAAGCGCTCCGGCAGTGGCCTGGCAGCACTGGCCTTGCTGCTTGGCGCAGCCGGGGTGGCGGTAGGTGGCTGGGGTGTCTGGCAGGTGCGTCAACTGCAGGGCAGTGAGTTCGACCAAGGCCAGCACATCGAGGCGCTGAACCAGCGCGCCGAGGCGCTGCAGCAACGTGAACAGCAGATCAGTGCGCAACTGGCCAGTTTGCCCGCCGCCAGTGAGCTGGAAGACCGCCGGCGTTTGGTTGCCCAGCTGCAGGGCGACCAGCAGCGTCTCAGTCAGCGCCTGGAAACCGTGCTGGGTGAAAGCCGCAAAGAGTGGCGCCTTGCCGAAGCCGAGCACCTCCTGCGCTTGGCTACCCTGCGCCTTTCGGCGTTGCAGGACATCACCAGTGCCAAAGCCCTGGTCGAAGGCGCCGACGAGATCCTACGCGAGCAGAGCGACCCGGGTGCCTTCGCCGCTCGCGAGCAACTGGCACGCAGCCTGGCCACGCTCAACAGCACTCAGCAACCGGACCGTACTGGCCTGTTCCTGAAACTGGCTGCACAGCGTGAGCTGGTACAGCAGCTGAGCGCCCAGTCACCCGAGTTCGACAGTAACGCCGATGCGCTTGGCGCTCTGACCGCCGACGGTGATGGTGCCAGCAGGCTGTCGCAGTGGTGGGCAGAAATATCCAAATACTTCCAGATCGACTTCAATGCCGATGAAAACGTGCGGCCGTTGCTGGCCGGGCAGCAACTGAACCAGCTGCGCCTGGCCCTGAGCCTGACTATCGAGCAGGCCCAGTGGGCGGCGCTCAATGGTGATGCCAAGGTTTACACGCAGGCGCTGGACGACGCCCGCAGCGTACTGCTGGCCAACTTCAACGCCGACAACCCGCAAAGCAAGGCCATGCTCGACAGCCTCAATGCCTTGGCCGAGCAGCCGGTGTCGGTGGTTACCCCTGACCTGAGTGAAAGCCTGGCGGCAGTGCAGGCTTATATCCAGCGCCGTCACCTGCCGGCCGAGGCTGTAGGGGGCAAGCCATGAAGCGTGTCTACCTGTTGGCCGTGCTTGCGATCGTGGTTGCTGCGGCACTGGGCATAGCGGTCGCCAAGCATAGCGGCTATGTACTGATTTCCTATGGTGGCTTCCGTTATCAGTCGGGGCTGTGGGCAGCCTTGGCGGGTATTTTGGCGGTCGTCCTGCTGCTTTGGTTGCTGCGCTATCTGGTGGGCCTGGTGCTGACTTCCAGTGGTGTGGTCAACCCGTGGTCACGGCGTAACCGCAGCCGACGTATCCGCCTGGCGATCGAACAGGGCCAGCTCGATCTTGCCGAGGGCCGCTGGGCCAGTGCCCAACGGCACTTGCACCGTGCCGCCGAGGCTGAGCGCCAGCCGTTGCTGTACTACCTTGGTGCCGCGCGTGCTGCCAACGAGCAAGGCCGTACCCAGGACAGCGACAACCTGCTGGAGCGTGCCCTGGAGCGCCAGCCGCAAGCGGAGCTGGCCATCGCCCTGACCCATGCCCAGTTGCAAATGGACCGTGGCGAAAGCGATGGGGCCCTGGAAACCCTGCTGGCCATGCAGGAGCGCCACCCGCACAACGGCCAGGTGCTGCGCTTGCTGCAACGCCTGCACCTGGAGCGCGGCGACTGGTCTGCACTGATCCGCCTGTTGCCCGACCTGCGCAAAGGTAAAGTGCTGCCTGCCGCCGAGCTGGCTGCTCTGGAGCAACGTGCCTGGGGCCAGAACCTGAGCCTGGCTACTACCCGTGGCGACGACGCGCTCAGTGCACGCCAATCCTTGGAGCGCGCATGGCAGCAGTTGACCGCAGCCCAGCGCCAGGAGCCGCAACTGGTGCTGGCGTACGCCGAACAATTGCGCCAGGTGGGTGCCCAGAACGAGGCCGAACAGGTACTGCGCACGGCCCTCAAGCGCGACTACGAAAGCCATCTGGCCCGCCTTTACGGGCTGGTGCGTGGTGATGACCCGGCACTTCAGTTGCAAACCGCTGAAGGTTGGCTCAAGGCTCATCCGCAAGATGCCAGCCTGCTGCTGACCCTAGGTCGCCTTAGCCTACAGAACCGCCTGTGGGGCAAGGCGCGTGACTACCTGGAAAGCAGCCTGCGCATGGAGCGCAACCCCGAGGCCTGTGCTGAGCTGGCCCGCCTGCTCGCGGGGCTGGGCGAGACCGAGCGCAGCAACCAGCTATTCCAGGAGGGTCTTGGCCTGCTGGACGAACGCCTGCTGGCGCTGCCCTTGCCAGAAGGCGTTCGCGCCTGACCCACCCCAAGGCCCGCGCCAAGGCGCGGGCTTTGGGGGAAGGTAATTTATCTATTGCTGCCAGTTAGTTCTGCAGTCCATTTCTTCCGGCGCTTCCTACCGCATCGTTGGAAATTTCCTACGCGATTCAGGGACTTGTCGTTGCTGTCGTGCCTTGAAACAAAGCGTGTCTTTCCTCTACCGTTTCAAGCCACTACTTTTTCCACGGGACCTTAACCGCCCATGCTGCCGGCCCGTTTGCGCACCTTTTTCCTTCCTGCCTGCCTGGTCGCACTGGCGGTAATGGTTGCATCTTTGCGACTGGAAAACATCGTAGGGCTGATGCCGTGCCCATTGTGCCTCAGCCAACGGTTGCTGCTTGGCGTGTACGCGCTGCTGTGCTTCGCAGCCGTGCTGCAGGCGCCGGGCACGCTGGGCGTCCTTCGTTATGCTCGCCTGATGCTGGGCTGCTCGCTGGCCGGCGCATCGCTGGCAGCGCGGCATGTCTGGTTGCAGGGGACAGAGGGGGGCAATGATGTATGCCCGGTGCCGATCGGGCGAGTGTTCGAGCAATCCTGGGGTGAAGCGGCACGGCAACTGCTGCTGGGTGGCCCGGATTGCCGTTCGCTTGCCTGGAGTTTTCTCGATCTGACACTGCCGGAATGGAGCCTGTTGGCTTTCCTGCTGTTGGCGGTGCTGCCCTTGAGTTGCCTGCTGGCGTATCGTTTCCGCACCCTGGCAAGAACATGATCTGGCGCAAGGTTGTGCCATTAGCGCGACCAATGGTGATATGACAGGGTATTAAACACTTGTATGAACTTTGTGTGCTGCGTACCTTGAAGGGCAGCACGCGCGGGAATAATCTCCCAGCACGCATACCGGAAAAACAACTGCTCGATGCCGTCCTGCTGATGTCACCTTTGTGCTGCGCGGTCGTGGTGCGAGGTGCAGCGGCATCTACCCAGAAGGGAAGTGATCGCCATGCTCGATAGTTGTCAGAACGCCCAGGAACGCTGGGGTGGGGTTCACCAGCTGATCGACCGTTGGCTGGAGGAGCGCCAGGAACTGGTGCAGGCTTTCCGCGCCCTGCGCGATGTGAGGCCAGCCTTCGCCGACAAGGACACCAACGGGGACTTTTGCGCACTTCTGGTCGACTACGTTTCGGCGTGGCACTTCGAAGTTTGCGAGCAACTGGTCAGCGAGGCCAAGGCGTTCGGAGACGAGAAGGCTTTGAAGCTGGCCGAAGAGATCAACCCACGGATCAACGACAGTACTCAGATCGCACTGGCCTTCAACGACCATTGCGCCAAGGGGGAGTGCAAGGACACCGAACGCTTTGCCGAGAAGCTGGCCAAGTTGGGCGGGTTGCTGCATGAGCGCTTCGAGCTTGAAGACTGCCTGATCGAAGTGCTGCACAACGCGCACAAGGAAGAGGGCGCAGTCGAGGCCTGACGGTTGGCGTCAGTCGCCAACCGCCAGCAGTTCGATCTCGAATACCAAGGGGGTGAAGGGTGCAATCAGGTCTCCCGCCCCCTCGGCGCCATAGGCTTGCGCTGAAGGGATTACCAGGCGCCATTTGGCACCGGCGTGCATCCTTGGCAAGGCCACCTGCCACCCTTCGATCACCGACTCCAGGCTGAACCACTGGGGTGCCTCGGTCTGGTCGAACACCGAGCCATCCGGCAGCCTGCCCACATAGCGCACTTGCACTTTGCCGCCTGCTTTGGGCTGCGCGCCTGTGCCGGGCTGCAGCTCACTGTAGAGCACACCTTCCGGCAGTTCGCGTACCCCATAACGCCCACGCTCGTTGGCCATGAAACGTATTTCGGCCGCCTGCAACTTTTGTGTGGCTGCGTCACCTTCCTGCGCCTCGTGTTGCTGCAGCACCGCCTGCATACGGGCCTTGTCGAGCTTCAAGGGTTGCCCCTGATAGGACTGCTTCAGGCCTTCGACCAGTGCGTCCAGTTGCAGGCCAGGCATGTCCTGGCGCAGGCGTTCACCCAGGCTGGCGCCCAGGCTGTAGGCGAGGTCATGGTCGTTGCTGTCGGCCATTGCAACTGGCACCAGCAGGCATAAACCTAAAACAAGATATCGAGGCAACGCCTGACTCCCAAATACCAGCAATGATTAATTCAGCAACTACACTTTCACGCAGCTGCAAGATAACAACTTTGCCCAGGCATGCAACGCGGTGTAAATGTTACGGTCAACATGCCCTAGCGGCGGTAGCAGCAGAAGCATAGTATGAGCCGCAATCTCGTCAGCCAGGAGGTAAACCATGTCGGCCAAAAAGAAGCCAGTAAGTACGCCGTTACACCTGCTCCAGCAACTTTCGGGCAGTCTGCTCGAGCACTTGGAAGAGGCCTGCTCGCAAGCGCTGGCTGATGCGGAAAAACTGCTGGCAAAGTTGGAAAAGCAGCGTGGCAAGGCGCAGGAAAAACTGCACAACGGTCGCCTGAAACTGCAAGACGCGGCCAAGGCAGGTAAAGCCAAGGCGCAAACCAAGGCGCAAAAAGCCATCGGTGAACTTGAAGAACTGCTCGAGTCTCTCAAGGAGCGTCAAACCCAGACTCGCTCCTACATTCAGCAACTCAAACGCGATGCTCAGGACAGCCTCAAGCTGGCTCAGGGTGTAGGCAAGGTACGCGAAGCTGCAGCCAAGGCCCTTGAACTGCGTGCGGCTAAACCCACCAAACCCGCTGCGGCCAAACCAGCTGCCAGGGCGACCGCTGCGGCCAAGCCAGCCGCCAAGGCGAGCGCTGCCGCCAAGCCTGCGGCCAAACCAGCCGCCAGGGCGAGCGCTGCCGCCAAGCCTGCGGCCAAACCAGCCGCCAGGGCGACCGCTGCCGCCAAGCCTGCGGCCAAACCGGCTGCCAAGGCGACTGCTGCCGCCAAGCCTGTGGCCAAACCGGCTGCCAAAGCGACTGCTGCCGCCAAGCCTGCGGCCAAACCGGCTGCCAAGGCGACTGCTGCCGCCAAGCCTGCGGCCAAACCGGCTGCCAAGGCGACTGCTGCCGCCAAGCCTGCGGCCAAACCGGCTGCCAAGGCGAGCGCTGCCGCCAAGCCTGCAGCCAAACCAGCTGCCAAGCCGGCCGCAAAACCAGCTGCCGCCAAACCCGCCGCCAAGCCTGCTGAAGCCACACCCGCTACACCGGCCGCCGCAACCAACTCGGTGAGCCCGGCTGCTGCAGCACCGTCGGCATCTGCGAGTGCTCCGGCTCAGGCCCCTTCGGCGTCCTGAAGCGCAGCCGCTGCGACGCGCAACCGAACGAGCGCGTCATGATGCAGAGCCTGGTCCGGTGCCAGTCGGGCCAGCCAGTCGTCCGCGGGCTCATGGGAGCCCACGGGCCACTGTCGCGAGCGTTCCTGCAAGCGCTCCAGCAAGGCTTTTTCAGCCTGCAGCTCCAACCCCTTCACCTGTTCACGCAATGCCGCCAGTTGGGTATCACCTGACGCTGTGGCTCGCCATTGCTGGCGCAGGCTGCGTAGCGGGGCGACCACGTCACGCTGCCAGGGCTCGGCAAGTTCTTGCAGTGCTTGCGCGCGTTCGCCCAGTGCGGCCACTCCACGTGCTTGCAGCCAGGTCGCGCACAGCAGCAGGCAGACATCGCCACCCAGTGCCTGCAGTTCAAGGCAGGCGGCTTCTACGCCGGGCCTTGCATACAGGGTCAGGGCGTAATTCCACAGGTCGGTGTGCATGGTTCCACTCGCGCTATGGGCCGAGGAAGCTGGTAGACTCCGCGACCATCATGATCAGACTATCCAACCTCACTTTACAGCGTGGTCCGCAGCGCTTGCTAGAAGGCGCCGAGATGACCCTGCACGCCGGTCACAAGGCCGGCCTGATCGGCGCCAACGGCGCCGGAAAATCCAGCCTGTTCGCCTTGCTGCGCGGTGAGCTGTCGCCCGATGCCGGTGACTGCCAACTGCCCGGCGACTGGCGCATCGCCCACATGCGCCAAGAGGTCGACACCCTCGACCGCCTGGCTGTGGACTATGTGCTTGATGGCGACGTGCGCCTGCGCAAGGTCCAGGCCGAACTGGCCGCGGCTGAGCAGGCCCACGACGGCACCGCCCTGGCGCGCCTGCACAGTGAGCTGGAAAGCGCTGACGGCTATACCGCCGACGCCCGTGCGCGCAAGTTGCTGGCTGGGCTGGGCTTCACCAACGAACAGATGGACCGCCGTGTCGGCGATTTCTCTGGTGGCTGGCGGATGCGCCTGAACCTGGCCCAGGCACTGATGTGCCCGTCCGACCTGTTGCTGCTCGACGAGCCCACCAACCACCTCGACCTCGACGCGATCCTGTGGCTGGAAGACTGGCTCAAGGGCTACCCCGGCACGTTGTTGCTGATTTCCCACGACCGTGACTTCCTCGATGCCGTGGTCGACCATGTGCTGCACGTCGAGCAGCGCAAGCTCAACTTGTACAAAGGCGGCTACACCGCCTTTGAGCGCACCCGTGCCGAGCGCCTGGCGCAGCAGCAGCAGGCCTACGAGAAGCAGCAGGCGCAGCGCGCGCATATGGAAAAGTACATTGCCCGCTTCAAGGCGCAAGCCACCAAGGCCCGCCAGGCGCAAAGCCGGATCAAGGCCCTGGAGCGCATGGAAGAGCTGTCGGCGGCGCATGTCGATTCGCCGTTCGACTTTGTCTTCCGTGAATCGCAGAAAATTTCCAGCCCGTTGCTGAGCATGTCCGAAGGCTACCTGGGTTACGGCGACAAGGCCATCCTCGACAAGGTCAAGCTGCAGCTCACTCCGGGTGCCCGTATTGGCCTGCTCGGGCCCAACGGCGCCGGCAAGTCGACCCTGATCAAGAACCTTGCAGGTGAGCTGGAGCCGTTGTCGGGCCGTCTGGTTCGTGGTGAGAACCTGGCTGTAGGCTATTTTGCCCAGCACCAGCTGGACTCGCTGGACGACAAGGCCAGCCCGCTGCTGCACCTGCAGCGCATCGCCCCTGCCGAGCGTGAGCAGACGCTGCGCGACTTCCTTGGCGGCTTCGACTTCCACGGTGCCCGCTGCGACGAGCCGGTGGTTAACTTCTCCGGTGGCGAAAAGGCCCGCCTGGCACTTGCGCTGATTGCCTGGGAGCGGCCAAACCTGCTGCTGCTTGACGAACCGACCAACCACCTGGACCTGGAAATGCGCCTGGCACTGACCATGGCCTTGCAGGAGTTTGCCGGTGCAGTGGTGGTGGTATCCCACGACCGTCACTTGCTCAAGAGCACCACTGATGACTTCCTGCTGGTGGCCGACGGCAAGGTCGACACCTTCGACGGCGACCTGGAAGACTACAGCCGCTGGCTGGTCGAGTACCGCCAGCGCAGCGCGCCGGCCAGTACTGCACCGGCTAACCCGGACAAGACCGACAAGAAAGCCCAGCGCCAGGCTGCCGCAGCCTTGCGTCAGCAGTTGGCACCGCACAAGAAGGCTGCCGACAAGCTGGAAACCGAGCTCAACCAGGTGCACGCGCAATTGGCCGAGATCGAGACCGCGCTGGGTGATGGTGGCCTTTACGACGCGGCGCGCAAGGACGAGTTACGCGACCTGCTGGCGCGCCAGACCCGGCTCAAGCAACGCGAAGGCGAGCTGGAGGAGGCCTGGATGGAGGCGCTGGAAACCCTTGAAAGCATGCAGGCCGAACTCGAGGCGTTGTCCTGATGGAGGAACTGCGTTCGCTGCTGCCAGGGCAATGGATGGACACCTTATGGCTGGGTTTGCAGATCCTCTTGATCCTGGCCGCGGCGTTCGTCCTGCAGCGCATCATTGCGCGCGGGTTGAGCCGCCTGGGCCAGCGTTACCCGTTGCCGCCGGAGCTGCTGGTGCCGGTGCGCGGTGGCCTGCGCTGGCTGATCATGGGCAGCGCGCTGCTGTTCGTGCTGGAGCGGCTGGGTGTTTCGGCGACCGTGCTGTGGACGGCCTTGTCCGGCTTTGTCGCGGTGGCGGCAGTGGCTTTCTTCGCCATGTGGAGCGTGCTGTCAAACCTGCTGTGCGCGGTATTGATCTTCACGGTCGGGCCGTTTCGCATCGGTGATGTAGTCGAACTGGTCGATACGCTGGACAAGCCAGGCGTGAAAGGCCGGGTGATTGCTATCAACCTGCTGTTTACCACCCTGCTGGAAATGCCCGAAGCGGGCGGGGCGCTGGTGCAGGTGCCCAATAGCCAGTTCTTCCAGAAGTCGGTGCGGCGCTGGCGCGGGGCCGAGGTACAGGCTCTGCACAAAGACCCGGCTGCCGAAGCTGACTGAACCTGTACGCGCCCGCGAAGAGGCCAGGTCAGGCACCACAAATCCATTAGAAATCGCTGGTTATTTTTTCGCCAAAACCTTAGCTTAACGTTTTGCAACAAATGCTCGAGCGAGGTGTGTGATGTCGATGGAAGTATGGTTAGGCTTCTTTGCCGCCTGCTGGGTGATCAGCCTTTCACCCGGTGCCGGGGCTATTGCGTCAATGTCCAGCGGCCTGCAATACGGCTTCTGGCGTGGTTACTGGAACGCCCTGGGCCTGCAGTTGGGCCTGATCATGCAGATTGCCATCATCGCTGCCGGCGTCGGTGCCGTCCTGGCCGCCTCGGCCACGGCGTTCCAGGTCATCAAGTGGTTTGGCGTCGCCTACCTTGTGTACTTGGCCTACAAGCAGTGGCGTGCCCTGCCGATGGACATGAGCGATGAATCAGGCGTGCGCCCGATCGGCAAGCCGCTGAGTCTGGTGTTTCGTGGTTTCCTGGTCAACATCAGCAACCCCAAGGCGCTGGTGTTCATGCTGGCGGTGCTGCCGCAGTTCCTCAATCCCCATGCGCCGCTGCTGCCGCAATATGTGGCGATCACCGTGACCATGGTCACTGTCGACCTGCTGGTGATGGCGGGGTACACCGGGTTGGCTTCGCATGTGTTGCGCATGTTGCGCACGCCCAAACAGCAGAAGCGTTTGAACCGCACCTTTGCCGGGTTGTTCCTTGGTGCCGCCACCTTCCTCGCGACCTTGCGCCGCGCGCCGGTCTGACAGACCGCATACAGGCCTTTCGCGGGCAAGCCCGCGATTGGCCCATCACTCTTTTTCCTTGTCTACCAACCCCTTCAACAGGTCTATCGGCAGCGGGAAGACGATGGTCGAGCTCTTGTCCCCGGCAATCGTCCCCAGTGTCTGCATATAGCGCAACTGCATCGCCCCTGGCTCCTTGCTCAGCATTTGCGCAGCTTGCATCAGTTTCTCCGACGCCTGCAGTTCACCTTCGGCGTGAATCACCTTGGCCCGACGTTCGCGCTCGGCCTCAGCCTGGCGGGCGATGGCGCGTACCATCGACTCGTTCAGGTCAACGTGCTTGATCTCGACGTTGGCCACCTTGATGCCCCAGGCATCCGTCTGCGCATCCAGCACCTGACGGATGTCCAGATTCAGTTGCTCGCGTTCTGCCAATAGCTCATCCAGCTCGTGCTTGCCCAGCACTGCACGCAGGGTAGTCTGGGCCAGCTGGCTGGTCGCCACCAGAAAATCCTCAACCTGAATGATCGCTTTCTGCGGGTCGAGCACGCGAAAGTACAACACCGCGTTGACCTTGACCGAAACGTTGTCTCGAGTGATCACATCCTGCGGCGGCACATCCAGTACCACTGTACGCAGATCGACCCGTACCATTTGCTGGATCACCGGGATCAACAGGATCAGCCCCGGCCCTTTGACCTGCCAGAAGCGCCCCAGCTGGAACACCACGCCGCGCTCGTATTCGCGCAGGATGCGAAACGCCGACAGCACCAGCATGGCCAGCACGATCAGAACGGCGCCGAAACCGACTTGCATGAACATGGTCATTCTCCTTGCGTCGCTGGGGCGGCGGCGCTCACTTCCAGCATCACGCCATGGCGCGCGGTCACCCGTACGTTCTGGCCAGTTTGCAGCGGCGTTGCGCACTGCACTTGCCATTGCTCGCCCTGCGCCAGCACGACACCACAGAAGGGGTTGCTTGCCATCACCTGGGTGATGGTGACCAGGCTGCCGACCAGGTCAGCGTCGCCGCTGACCAGTGCTCGTCGGCGGGCCTTCAGGGCCATGCCCAGCACGCCACCAATCAGCAGTGCCGAGAGCAGCGCCAAGGCGCCGATCAAGGCCAGCGGGATGCCGAAACCGGGGGCGTCGGTGTCGATCAGGATCAACGCGCCGACCACAAAGGCAGCAATGCCGCCGAAGCCGACCACGCCGAAACTGGGCAGGAAGGCTTCGGCGATCATGAAGGTGATGCCAAGCAGGATCAGCGCCACCCCGGCGAAACTCACCGGCAACAGCTGCAGCGCATACAGCGCCAGCAGCAGGCAGATACCACCGACCACGCCGCCCACCGCAGAACCGGGGTTCATGAATTCGAACAACAGGCCGTAGACGCCGATCATGATCAGGA
Source organism: Pseudomonas sp. JR33AA (assembly GCF_021378985.1). Classification (NCBI taxonomy): domain Bacteria; kingdom Pseudomonadati; phylum Pseudomonadota; class Gammaproteobacteria; order Pseudomonadales; family Pseudomonadaceae; genus Pseudomonas; species Pseudomonas sp. JR33AA. The sequence continues at coordinate 2,962 of NZ_JAJSAW010000027.1, read as the reverse complement.
TCAGCGCTACGCTGGGGTTGGTGATGACCGCCAGAAACCGTGTGCGCCAGTCCGGCAGGTGTTCGACCACGCTGGCGCCTGCGGTCTGCAGCTGGTGTGGCTGGCCAGCCACCTGGAGCGTTTTGCCGTCGAGCTTGCGCAGCAGGTCGGGCAGGTCATCGGCCACCTGATCGATCACGTTCAACCGCAAGGCCTCGCTGGCGGACAGGCTGACCGCCTCGCGCACGGCCTTTTCCGCCCAGTCGGCGTTGCGGCCACGCAGCTGCGCCAGGCCACGGATGTAGGCGGCGGCGTCGTTGACCTGTTTGCGTGCAAGGGTTTCATCATCGCCGCCTTTGGCCTTGTCATCATTGGGCGTGCCAGGCGGGCCGCCGATCTGCACCGGCGTGGCAGCGCCCAGATTGGTCCCGGGCGCCATCGCTGCGACATGGCTGGCGTAGAGCATATAGGTGCCGGCGCTGGCGGCGCGGGCGCCGCTGGGGGCAACGTAGCTTGCGACTGGTACGGGGCTGGCGAGAATCGCCTTGATCATCTGGCGCATGGCGCTGTCCAGCCCGCCCGGGGTATCCATGCGGATAACCACCAGTTGCGCGCCTTGCGCCTGGGCCTGGCCGAGGCTGCGCACCAGGTAGTCGGCGCTGGCCGGGCCGATGGCGTCGTCGATGCCCAGCACCCACACCGCGCCGGGCGCTGCCTGGCCACCTGGCGTGAGGCCAAGCAGCAACAGCAGCAACAGCCAGCGCCAGCAGCGGGCGATCACCTGTCGTCACCTCATTTGCGCGTATTACACAAGTTTAGCCCCGCCCGCCCGTACCCGGCCTAAAATTGGAGATTGGGGGGCGAAACCGGAGGTGCATCATGCGTATGGCAAAGACCCTGCAGGCCCGCCTGGACAAGGCCAACTGCGACTACGACATCATTCCCCACCCACATTCGGCCACCAGCCTGGAGTCGGCACGAACGGCCGGCGTGCCCGCCGAGCGGGTCGCCAAGTCGGTGATGCTCGATGACCGTCATGGCAACTACATCATGGCCGTGCTACCGGCCAACCGGCACCTGGACATGACCAAGGTGCGTATGTCCGGGGCCTGGCATCTGACCCGTGAAAGTGGTCTGCCGAGCCTGTTCAATGACTGCGAACGCGGAGCCGTGCCGGCCCTTGGCGATGCTTACCAGATAAAAATGCTGCTCGACCCGAGTCTTACCCGCCAAGGCGATGTCTACCTGGAAGCGGGTGACCACGATCACCTGATTCACATGAGCATGGAGCAGTACATGAAGCTGGTGCCGCACGCCGAAGTGCGCGAGCTGTGCTGATGTTTTCAAACCAATGCCAGGCGGGCGTCGTGGACGGCTTGCCTGGCGCCCAGGAGGAACCATGGAAGCGCCGATCCATCCCTTTGCCGACCTGTTCAAGCAGTTGGGCTTGCCCGACGATCCCACGAGTATCGATCAGTTCATCACCAGCCATTCCCCGCTGAAGAACGAAATAAAGCTGGTGGATGCGCCGTTCTGGACCGACTCCCAGCGTGCATTTCTCAAGGACAGCATCATTGAAGATTCCGATTGGGCCGTGCCCTTCGATCAACTCAACGAAGCATTGCGCCGCCCCCGAAAATAAAGCGCCGAGCGGCACCTGACGAGTGATCGGCCGTTGCTATGCTCAGGAAAAACAATAAGGGGATAGCGCGATGAAAGATCCCTACGCACCAGGTTTCTGGTGTTCCGTGACGATCCTGGGCACCCTGACGGCCAGTTACTTCTATGGCATCAGACAGACGCAACAGATGAACCAGGCCGTGAATTTCCTGTATGCCGCTGCCGCAGTCACGGTTGCGGTTGCACTGGTGGCGCTGACATGGATCGCCTGGCAGCAGTTGCACCTGAACAAGCGCGAAGTGGTGCAGGGGCGAACGTTGCTGACCATCTGGAACACCAAGGTTGCGCTACGCCGCGTCGAGACGGTTTTCGACCGTTATTTCTGGGGCAGCTACTGGCATTCGGGGCGTACCTTCGAAGAGGTCATGGGCGAGCTCAGGGGCACTCCGCTGGAGCAGAGCCTGGATGCGCTGAAGCGTCAGTGCCGGGTGCTCGACCGCGAAATCCATGACCGCCATCACCACTGGCTGGCCAACGCTCGCGACCTGTCCAGCGTGGCCCAGGCGATGGCTCGTGAACGCTACCAGCTGGACCTCGGCGAGCCCACGCACAGCGGCCACGGCAATACGGCAGTGCTCAACCGTGACCTGGAAGTGCTGGTGTACACCTGGTCGGCGCGCTTGCGTAGCTTCGACCATCAGCTGGACGAACTGGAGCGCGCCTACCATTGAGGCGCTTCATTCGCCGCGGATGTACTGCTCCATTTGCTTGATCAGGTTCGCCTGTTCGTCAATGGTTTCCTTGACCAGGTCGCCGATCGACAGCAGGCCGAGCAACCTGCCGTTGTCGACCACCGGCAGGTGGCGCAGGTGCCGGTCGGTCATCAGGTTCATGCAGTAATCGAGTTTTTGCTTGGGCTCCACGGTGACCACCGGTGCGCTCATGATTTCGCGTACCGGCGTGGCAGCGGAAGAGCGGCCCTTGAGGACCAGTTTGCGCGCATAGTCCCGCTCACTGACGATACCCACCACCTGGTTGCCCTCGACCACAGGCAGCGCACCGACGTTTTTCTCCGCCAGCAGTTTCAGGGCGTCGAGCACCGAGTCATCCGGGCCGATGGTGTAGACGGTCTGGTGCTGGGACTTGGTCTTGAGGATTTGTTCGACGGTCTTCATACGGGCCTCTGCGGGTGAAAGAAAGCACTGTCTCGGAGTAACTAAAGCATCCGGTACGGCGCTCTGCACGGCAATGCAGGAAACGGCATGGAGGCGATTGAAAAACGTCATTGCTGTTCGCTTGTAGCGGGCGGTGGGGGGGGGGCGGCCCGCCCCCCCCCCCCCCCCCCCCCCCCCCCCCCGCCCCG
>NZ_JAJSAW010000026.1:0-43679 GCF_021378985.1 Pseudomonas sp. JR33AA | reverse complement strand
ACATGCAGGTAGGGGTTTTGTCTTTGTGGGCAAAAAAGCCTGGGCTTGTTTGAATCTCTGTGAGCGCAGATGGCACCGGCTTTGCCGGTGTTCGCGGGTAAACCCGCTCCTACAAGGAAGGGTGCAACGCCAGGCAGGGGCGCGCACCCTCCAGGCAAATGCCGCCTCCCACAATTCGAGCCAGAACACTAGAATAGCCATCACGCACCTATTCAGAAGCGCCCTATGTCCAATTCTGTCGAACCTGAAACCTTGGCCCAGTTGCCGTTGGACGAGCTTGTCGCCTGCCATGAATGTGACCTGCTGCTGCGCAAGCCCGTGCTGCAGCATGATGAGAAAGCCCAATGCCCGCGCTGCGGCTACGAGCTCTATGCTCACCGGCACAATGTGGTCAATCGCAGCCTGGCCTTGGTACTGACGGCCCTTTTGCTGTTCGTGCCGGCCAATTTCCTGCCGATCATGCAGTTGCACCTGCTGGGTCAGACTTCGGACGATACGGTCTGGAGTGGTGTGCTAGGCCTGTACAACTCGGGAATGCGCGGTGTTGCCGTAGTGGTGTTGCTCTGTAGCATGGTCATTCCGCTGGCGAAGCTGCTCTGTCAGCTGGCCGTGCTGTTGAGCATCCGCTTGAACTTCGGGCGTGACTACGGCCTGGTCTTCTACCGCATCTATCACCACCTGCGTGACTGGGGCATGCTCGAGGTCTATTTCATGGGGGTGCTGGTGGCCATCGTCAAACTGGTGGACCTGGCCGAACTGACTGTGGGCCTTGGGCTGTTCTGTTTCATCAGTCTGTTATTGATCCAGGTGTGGCTCGAGGTGGTGATGTCGCCCCACCAGATCTGGAGTGCGCTATCGGGGGAGGACCTGCATGCGGGCGATTGACGCAGGCATTGTTGTCTGCAATGAGTGTCACGAGCTGAACAGGCAAGAGCCAGACAGCACTTCGCAAACCTGCACACGCTGCGGCGCTATTGTGCATGCACGCCGGCCGAACAGTATCGTGCGCACCTGGGCGTTGCTGATTGCGGCGTCGATCCTCTACATCCCAGCCAACATACTGCCGATCATGACCGTGAGTACCCTCGGTCAGGGCAGCCCGGACACCATCATGTCCGGTGTCATCACCCTGCTCAAGCATGGCATGGTGCCCATTGCGGCTGTGGTGTTCATTGCCAGTATCCTGGTCCCCACGTTCAAGCTGGTGGGCATCGGCTTGCTGTTGTATTCCGTTCAGCGCCGGCAACCGCTTTCGGCCCGGCAGCGGATATTGATGTACCGCTTCATCGAATTCATTGGGCGCTGGTCCATGCTGGATATCTTCGTCATTGCCATCCTGGTGGCAGTGGTGAATTTTGGCCGAATAGCCAGTGTCGAAGCCAACCTGGGCGCTGTCGCCTTCGCAACTGTGGTGATCCTGACAATGCTTGCCGCTTTAACTTTCGATCCCCGACTGATTTGGGATAACACGGAGTCGGATGACGACCATGAGTGACCTGCCAACGGCTAAAACCCGACCAGCCTCGAACTGGTCGGCCATCTGGATCCTGCCTTTGATTGCGCTGATGATCGGTGGCTGGCTCGCGTGGCAGGCCTACCGCGACGCTGGCGTGGAAATTGAAGTCCGCTTCGAGTCGGGAGAGGGTATCGTCGCCAACAAGACCGAGGTCATCTACAAAGGTATGCCGGTTGGCAAGGTGAAAAGCCTGGTGCTCGATGCCAAGGGCGACAGGCAGGGGGTGATCGCTACCATCGAGATGAACAAGGCCGCCGAGCCCCATCTGAACAAAGGCACGCGTTTCTGGCTGGTGAAGCCGAGCGTCAGCCTGGCGGGTATATCCGGCCTTGAAACATTGGTGTCGGGTAACTACATCGCTGTTAGCCCGGGGGAGGGGGAGCGTACCAAGCGCTTTGTGGCATTGAAGGTGGCGCCACCGCTCTCGGATTCTGAACCAGGCCTGCACTTGACCCTCAAGGCCGACAGGCTGGGCTCGCTCAACCGTGACAGCCCGGTGTTCTACAAGCAGATTCAGGTTGGCCGGGTGAAAAGCTACCGCCTGTCCGAGGACCAGAACACCGTCGAGGTGAAAGTCTTCATCGAGCCGGCGTACGCCAGCCTGGTGCGCAAACACACGCGTTTCTGGAACGCCAGCGGTGTCAGCATCGATGCTTCGCTTTCGGGTGTGAAGGTGCGCAGTGAGTCGTTGTCGAGCATTGTGGCGGGTGGTATTGCCTTCGCTACGCCGGAGTACCGCAAGGACAGCCCGCCCACCGATCCGAGCCTGCCGTTCCGCCTGTACGAGGACTTCGATGCAGCCCAGGCCGGTATCCGGGTAAAAGTGAAGCTGAGCGATTATGAAGGCCTGCAGGCGGGTCGCACGCCGGTCATGTACAAGGGCATCCAGGTGGGCTCGCTAAAAGCCCTGAAGATGGAAGACAACCTGGCCAGCGCTTCGGCCGAGCTGACACTCGACCCGCTGACTGAGGACTACCTGGTAGAGGGGACGCAGTTCTGGGTAGTCAAGCCGTCGATTTCTCTGGCGGGTATCACTGGCCTGGAAGCACTGGTCAAAGGTAACTACATCGCCATTCGTCCTGGTGAGAAGGGTGCACGGCCAGAGCGTGAGTTCGAGGCGCGTGCCAAGGCGCCGCCGCTCGACCTCAAAGCGCCGGGCCTGCACATGGTGTTGTTCGCCGACACCTTGGGTTCGCTGGAAATCGGCAGCCCGGTGATGTACCGCCAGGTGAAGGTGGGTAGCGTGCAGAGCTATCAGTTCGCCCGTAACAGCAACCGCATCCTGATCGGTGTGCATATCGAGAAGGAGTACGAGAAGCTGGTCAATGGTTCGTCGCGCTTCTGGAACGTCAGTGGGATCACCCTGACCGGCGGCCTGTCGGGCATCAAGATCAAGAGTGAGTCGCTGCAAACGCTGATGGCCGGCGGTATTGCGTTCGATACGCCACGGCTCGATGTTCCGCTCAAGCGACACATTCCACGCTTCCGCCTGCATGACAGCCAGGAAGCGGTAAACCGTGCGGGTACGTTGATCACCATCCGTGTAGAGCGTGCCGATGGCCTGAAGCCGGGCACGGCCATCCGCTTCCGCGGCCTGGATGTGGGCAGCATCGAGAGCGTCGACCTGACCGATGACCTGCAGGCGGTGCTGCTACGGGCGCGCATTACCGAAGCGGCGGATCGTATTGCCCGTGCCGGTACGCAGTTCTGGGTGGTCAAGCCGGCCCTGGGCCTGGTGCGCACTGAAAACCTGGACACCTTGATCGGTGGGCAGTACCTGGAAGTGCAGCCAGCCACCAAGAACCGTGGTCCACAGCGCGATTTCATCGCCTTGGCCGAAGCACCGCAGGTAGCAGGGCCAGAGGTAGGCCTGCCATTGACGCTCAGTGCGCCACGCCGCGGCTCGATCAAGCCGGGTGTGCCGGTCACCTATCGCGAGGTTACGGTGGGCAAGGTGACAGGCTTCGAGCTGGGCCAAAGCGCTGACCGCGTGCTGATTCATATCCTCATCGAGCCGCGCTATGCCGCCTTGGTGCGCAGCGGTAGCCGCTTCTGGAACAGCAGTGGTTTCGGTTTCGACTGGGGTCTGTTCAAGGGCGCTACAGTGCGTACCGAGTCGGTGGAAACCCTGATTGATGGCGGTATCGCCTTCGCAACGCCAGATGGCGAGCAGATGGGTAACCCGGCACGGCCGCAGCAGACCTTTGCCTTGTTCGAAAAGGCCGAGGATGAATGGCTGCAATGGGCGCCGAAGATTCAGATAGCCAAGTGATGTAAAAGCAGGGCCGCCACGCGCGGCCCCGCTTTTTTGTGGGGGCGACCCACATGGAGTTGTGCCCGCCAGCATAAATCGCAGGCAACAAAAAACCGACCCTAGGGTCGGTTTTTCGACTAGCGCGTCGCTTAGGCAGCTGCAGCTTCTTTCAGCGCCTTGATGTGGCCATTCAGACGGCCTTTGTGACGAGCAGCCTTGTTCTTGTGGATGATACCCTTGTCGGCCATACGGTCGATTACAGGTACAGCCAGAACGTAAGCGGCTTGCGCTTTTTCGGCGTCTTTTGCGTCAATGGCTTTAACTACATTCTTGATGTAGGTGCGGACCATGGAACGCAGGCTGGCGTTGTGGCTGCGACGCTTCTCAGCCTGTTTTGCACGTTTCTTGGCGGAAGGTGTGTTGGCCACCGTCGAGCTCCTCGAAAGACTTTAGGTAAATAGCAAACAAAATAGGCCGCGAATCATGCCGATCAGTCGAGCGGATGTCAAGGCCACCTGCAAGGTTCCGCCGAGCGGTGCGCCAACAAGCGGGAAAGATTCCTTTCTGCTGCGCGACCTGTACACTCGGGAATTTTTGGCTCCCCTGCGAAGGCGCGGGAGTATCGCACATTCGGACGCTGTCTGGCAGCGTCCTCTGTCATTGGCGTGAATCTTTTCGATGAACCTGCTCAAATCCCTGGCTGCAGTAAGCTCGATCACCATGATTTCGCGGGTGCTGGGCTTTGTTCGCGACACCATCCTGGCCCGCATCTTTGGTGCCGGTGTCGCTACCGATGCCTTCTTCATCGCGTTCAAGCTGCCCAACCTGTTGCGGCGCATCTTCGCCGAAGGCGCATTCTCCCAGGCCTTCGTACCGATTCTGGCCGAGTACAAGACCCAGCAAGGCGAGGAGGCGACGCGCACCTTCATTGCCTATGTCAGCGGCCTTCTGACCCTGGTGCTGGCCCTGGTGACCGCCATCGGCATCCTCGCTGCACCGTGGGTGGTGTGGGCGACGGCCCCGGGTTTTGTCGACAGCACCGAAAAATACGAGCTGACCACCGCCCTGTTGCGGGTGACGTTTCCTTATATATTCCTGATCTCGCTGTCTTCCCTGGCCGGGGCGGTCCTCAATACCTGGAACCGCTTTTCGGTGCCGGCCTTCACGCCCACGTTGCTGAACGTGGCGATGATCGCCTTCGCCGTATTGCTGACGCCGTACTTCAACCCGCCAATCATGGCGTTGGCCTGGGGCGTGCTGGCGGGTGGCCTGGCGCAGTTGCTGTATCAGCTGCCAGCGCTGAAGAAGATTGGCATGCTCGTGCTGCCGCGCCTGAACCTCAGGGACGCGGGTGTGTGGCGGGTACTGAAGCAGATGCTGCCGGCGATCCTGGGGGTGTCGGTGAGCCAGATCTCGCTGATCATCAACACTATCTTCGCCTCCTTCCTGGTGGCCGGCTCGGTGTCGTGGATGTACTACGCCGACCGCCTCATGGAGCTGCCTTCCGGTGTGCTGGGCGTTGCCCTGGGCACCATCCTGCTGCCGACCCTGGCCAAGACCTACGCCAACAAGGACCGCGAGGAGTACTCGCGGATTCTCGACTGGGGCCTGCGCCTGTGCTTCCTGCTGGTGTTGCCCTGCACCCTGGCGTTGGCCATTCTTGCCGAGCCGCTGACCGTTGCGCTGTTTCAATATGGCAAGTTCAGCGCGTTTGATGCGGCCATGACCCAGCGGGCGTTGATCGCCTATTCCGTGGGCTTGCTGGCGATCATTCTGATCAAGGTGCTGGCACCTGGCTTCTACGCGCAGCAGAATATTCGCACGCCGGTGAAGATCGCCGTCTTCACCCTGGTCTGCACCCAGCTGTTCAACCTTGCCTTGGTCGGCCCGCTTGCACATGCCGGCCTGGCATTGGCGATCAGCCTCGGTGCTTGCCTGAATGCCGGTTTGCTGTTCTGGAAGCTGCGCAGTCAGCAGCTGTTCGAGCCTCAGCCTGGCTGGGCAGTGTTCCTGCTCAAGCTCGTGTTGGCGGTGACGCTGATGTCGGCAGTACTGCTGGCGGGCATGCACTATATGCCGGCCTGGGAGCAGGGCATCATGCTTGAGCGCTTCCTGCGGCTTGGGGCGCTGATCCTGGCGGGCGTCGTGACGTATTTTGGCTGCCTGTACCTGTGTGGCTTCAGGCCCCGGCATTTCGCTCGCAAGGCCTTGCACTGAGGCTTTTGGCGGGTCAGGCGTCGGTTTTTCGCATTCCACGCCGCCCTTGGGCGCTGCTGCCTGTCACCAGCGCCCGGGTGTGGTTATAATCGGCCACTTTATGAGCAAGAAGCGCGTTATGCAGCTGGTTCGAGGTCTTCACAACCTGCGCCCCGAGCACCGGGGCTGTGTCGCCACCATTGGCAACTTCGACGGGGTTCACCGCGGCCACCAGGCAATCCTGGCGCGCCTGCGCGAGCGCGGTCAGGCCTTGGGCCTGCCGACTTGCGTGGTGATCTTCGAACCGCAACCACGCGAGTACTTCGCACCCGATACCGCGCCGGCGCGTCTGGCCCGGCTGCGCGACAAGATTGAGTTGCTGGCGACCGAAGGCATCGACCGGGTGCTGTGCCTGGCGTTCAACCAGCGTCTGAGCAAGCTCAGTGCCGATGCCTTCGTCAAGGCCATCCTGGTCGACGGCCTGGGCGTACGTCATCTCGAAGTGGGCGATGACTTCCGCTTCGGCTGCGACCGCGCTGGCGACTTTGCTTTCCTGGTCGAGGCCGGCGACGCGTACGGTTTTACCGTCGAGGCCGCCAACACGGTTATCCAGGACGGCCTGCGAGTCAGCAGCACCGAAGTGCGCAAGGCCTTGTCCGAGGGCAACTTCGAGCTGGCCGAACACCTGCTGGGCCGCCCGTACCGCATTACAGGCCGCGTGCTGCACGGCCAGAAGCTGGCCCGCCAGCTCGGCACACCAACCGCCAACATCCAGCTCAAGCGCCGTCGCGTGCCGCTGTCCGGGGTATATCTGGCCAGCATCGTGATCGACGGCAAAGCGTGGCCGGGTGTCGGCAATATCGGCGTGCGCCCCACCGTTGCCGGTGATGGGCGCCCGCACCTGGAGATTCATCTTCTGGACTTTGCCGGCGATCTTTATGGCCGGCGCCTGACGGTGGAGTTCCACCACAAGCTGCGTGAAGAGCAGCGATTCGCCTCCCTGGAGGCGCTGAAGTCGGCGATCGATGCGGATATCGCCGCCGCACGTGCACATTGGCACGCTCAACCGCTAACGAAGAGCCTGAAATGACCGACTACAAAGCCACGCTTAACCTTCCGGACACCGCCTTCCCCATGAAGGCCGGCCTGCCTCAGCGCGAACCGCAGATCCTGCAGCGCTGGGACAGCATTGGCCTGTACCAGAAGCTGCGCGAAATTGGCAAGGATCGTCCCAAGTTCGTCCTGCACGACGGCCCGCCCTATGCCAATGGCAAGATTCACATCGGTCATGCGCTGAACAAGATCCTCAAGGACATGATCGTCCGTTCCAAGACCCTGGCCGGCTTCGATGCGCCGTACGTGCCAGGCTGGGACTGCCACGGCCTGCCGATCGAGCACAAGGTCGAGGTTACCCACGGCAAGCACCTTTCCGCCGACCGTACCCGCGAGCTCTGCCGCGAGTACGCTGCCGAGCAGATCGAAGGGCAGAAGACCGAGTTCATCCGCCTGGGCGTGCTGGGCGACTGGGACAACCCCTACAAGACCATGAACTTTGCCAACGAGGCCGGTGAAATCCGCGCCTTGGCCGAAATGGTCAAGCAAGGCTTCGTGTTCAAGGGCCTGAAGCCGGTGAACTGGTGCTTTGATTGCGGTTCGGCGCTGGCTGAAGCGGAAGTCGAGTACGCCGACAAGAAGTCGCAGACCATCGACGTGGCCTTCCCGGTTGCCGATGAAGCCAAGCTGGCCGCCGCCTTCGGCCTGGCCTCGCTGGCCAAGCCGGCCGCCATCGTGATCTGGACCACCACCCCGTGGACCATCCCGGCCAACCAGGCCCTGAATATCCACCCGGAATTCAAGTACGCCCTGGTCGACACCGGCGAGCGCCTGCTGGTGCTGGCTGAAGAGCTGGTCGAGTCGTGCCTGAAGCGCTACAACCTGGAAGGTTCGGTCATTGCCACCGCCCAAGGTTCGGCGCTGGAGCTGATCAACTTCCGTCACCCGTTCTACGATCGCCTGTCGCCAATCTACCTGGCCGACTACGTCGAGCTGGGCGCCGGTACCGGCGTGGTGCATTCCTCGCCAGCCTACGGTGAGGACGACTTCGTCACCTGCAAGCGCTACGGCATGGTCAACGACGACATCCTTACCCCGGTGCAGAGCAACGGCGTATATGTCGAGTCGCTGCCCTTCTTCGGCGGCCAGTTCATCTGGAAGGCCAATCCGGCCATCGTCGAGAAGCTGAGCGAAGTCGGTGCGCTGATGCACACCGAAACCATCAGCCACAGCTACATGCACTGCTGGCGCCACAAGACCCCGCTGATCTACCGCGCCACTGCGCAGTGGTTCGTGGGCATGGACAAGCAGCCGAGCACCGGCGAGCCGCTGCGTGAGCGTGCGCTGAAGGCCATCGAAGACACCAAGTTCGTCCCGGCCTGGGGCCAGGCGCGCCTGCACGCGATGATCGCCAACCGCCCGGACTGGTGCATCTCGCGTCAGCGCAACTGGGGTGTGCCGATCCCGTTCTTCCTGCACAAGCAGACCGGCGAGCTGCATCCGCGCACTGTCGAACTGATGGAAGAAGTGGCCAAACGTGTCGAGCAGCAAGGCATCGAGGCCTGGTTCAAGCTGGACGCCGCCGAACTGCTGGGCGCTGAAGCCGACCAGTACGACAAGATCGCCGACACCCTCGACGTGTGGTTCGACTCGGGCACCACCCACTGGCATGTTCTGCGTGGCTCGCACGACATTGGCCATGCCACCGGCCCGCGCGCCGATCTGTACCTGGAAGGTTCCGACCAGCACCGCGGCTGGTTCCACTCTTCGTTGCTGACCGGTTGCGCCATCGATAACCATGCGCCCTACCGCGAGCTGTTGACCCACGGTTTCACCGTGGACGAGAACGGCCGCAAAATGTCCAAGTCGCTGGGTAACACCATCGAGCCGGAGAAGGTCAACAACACCCTGGGTGCCGATATTCTGCGCCTGTGGGTTTCGGCCACCGACTATTCCGGTGAAATGGCGGTTTCCGAGCAGATCCTGCAGCGCAGCGCCGATGCTTACCGGCGTATCCGTAATACCGCGCGCTTCCTGCTTTCCAACCTGTCCGGTTTCGACCCGGCCCGCGACCTGCTGGCCTCGGAAGACATGCTGGCGCTGGACCGCTGGGCCGTTGACCGTACCCTGCTGCTGCAGCGCGAGCTGGAAGAGCACTACAGCGAGTACCGTTTCTGGAACGTCTACTCCAAAGTGCACAACTTCTGCGTACAGGAGCTGGGCGGCTTCTACCTCGACATCATCAAGGACCGCCAGTACACCACCGGCGCCAACAGTGTCGCCCGCCGTTCCTGCCAGACCGCGCTGTTCCACATCAGCGAAGCGTTGGTGCGCTGGATCGCGCCGATCCTGGCATTCACCGCCGACGAAATCTGGCAGTACCTGCCGGGCGAGCGCAACGAGTCGGTCATGCTCAACGGCTGGTACCAAGGCCTGAGCGAGCTGCCGGAAGGCACCGAGCTTGGCCGCGCTTACTGGGACCGCGTGATGGCAGTGAAGGCATCGGTGAACAAGGAGCTGGAAAACCAGCGCACCGCCAAGGTCATCGGCGGCAACCTGCAGGCTGAAGTGACCCTGTACGCCGACGAAGGCCTGAGTGCCGACCTGGGCAAGCTGGGCGACGAGCTGCGCTTCGTGCTGATCACCTCGGCCGCCAGCGTGGTGCCGTTCGCACAGGCGCCGGCCGAAGCCGTAGCCACCGAAGTCGAAGGCCTCAAGCTGAAAGTGGTCAAGTCCGGCCACGCCAAGTGCGGCCGTTGCTGGCACTTCCGCGCCGATGTCGGCAGCCACCCGGAGCACCCGGAAATCTGCAGCCGTTGTGTCGACAACCTGAGCGGCCAGGGTGAGGTGCGCCACTATGCCTAACCCTGCAGCGGGGCGCTTCGGGCGCCTTGCATGGCTTTGGCTGAGCTTGCTGGTCCTGGTCATCGACCAGGCCACCAAGCTGTACTTCAACAACGCCCTGACCATGTACCAACAGATTGTGGTCATTCCCGACTACTTCAGCTGGACCCTGGCCTACAACACCGGTGCTGCATTCAGCTTCCTGGCTGATGGTGCAGGTTGGCAGCGCTGGTTGTTCGCCCTGATCGCCGTGGTGGTCAGCGCGGTGCTGGTGGTGTGGCTCAAGCGCCTGGGGCGCAACGAGACCTGGCTGGCCGTGGCGCTGGCGCTGGTGCTGGGTGGGGCGATTGGCAACCTGTACGACCGCATCGTGCTGGGCCATGTGGTCGACTTCATCCTGGTGCACTGGCAGAACCGTCACTACTTCCCGGCCTTCAACGTGGCCGACAGCGCCATCACCGTTGGTGCGGTGATGCTGGCGCTGGATATGTTCAAGAGCAAGAAGTCCGAGGATCCGGTCCATGACTGACACCCGTATCGGCCAGAACACCGAAGTCACCCTGCACTTCGCGCTGCACCTGGAAAACGGCGACACCGTCGACAGCACATTCGATAAAGCCCCAGCCACCTTCAAAGTGGGTGATGGCAACCTGCTGCCGGGCTTTGAAAACGCCCTGTTCGGCTTCAAGGCAGGTGACAAGCGCACCGTGGTGGTTGCCCCGGAGAACGCCTTCGGCCAGCCTAACCCGCAGAACGTGCAGGTCATGCCGAGGTCCAACTTCGAAGGCATGGAGTTGTCCGAAGGGCTGCTGATCATCTTCAACGACGCCGCCAACACCGAGCTGCCGGGTGTGGTCAAAGCGTTCGATGACGACCAGGTCACCATCGACTTCAATCACCCACTGGCTGGCAAGACCCTGACCTTCGAGGTGGAGATCCTCGAGGTGAAGGCCCTGTAAGCCTGGAGCCGAGCATGCAAATCAAACTCGCCAACCCTCGCGGCTTTTGCGCCGGGGTCGACCGGGCGATCGAGATCGTCAACCGCGCGCTGGAAGTCTTTGGCCCGCCGATCTATGTGCGCCACGAAGTGGTGCACAACAAGTTCGTGGTGGAAGACTTGCGTAACCGTGGCGCCATCTTTGTCGAAGAGCTGGACCAGGTGCCGGACGATGTCATCGTCATCTTCAGTGCCCACGGTGTTTCCCAGGCCGTGCGCCAGGAAGCTGCTGGCCGTGGCCTGAAAGTGTTCGATGCCACCTGCCCGCTGGTGACCAAGGTTCACATTGAAGTGGCCAAGTACAGCCGCGATGGCCGTGAGTGCATTCTTATCGGCCACGAAGGGCACCCGGAAGTCGAAGGCACCATGGGCCAGTACGATGCCAGCAACGGCGGCGCCATCTACCTGGTCGAAGACGAGGAAGATGTTGCCAACCTGCAGGTGCGCGACCCGGACCACCTGGCTTTCGTCACCCAGACAACCCTGTCGATGGACGACACCAGCCGCGTCATCGATGGGCTGCGTGCGCGCTTCCCGAACATCGGTGGCCCGCGCAAGGATGACATTTGCTACGCCACCCAGAACCGCCAGGATGCCGTCAAGCAACTGGCCGGCGAGAGCGACGTGGTGCTGGTGGTGGGCAGCCCGAACAGTTCCAACTCCAACCGCTTGCGCGAGCTGGCTGAGCGCATGGGCACCCCGGCCTACCTGATCGACGGTGCCGAGGACATGCAACGCAGCTGGTTCGACCAGGCCGCGCGGATCGGCATCACCGCCGGTGCTTCGGCCCCCGAAGTGCTGGTGCGTGGTGTGATCGAACAGCTCAAGGCCTGGGGCGCCACTGGCGCTGAAGAGCTGGACGGGCGTGAAGAGAACATCACCTTTTCAATGCCCAAAGAGCTGCGCGTTCGGTCGCTGATCTAACGGGCTGCACCTCCGCCAATGCAGGGGCTGCTTTGCAGCCCTTGCGCGACTCAAGACCGTTCCTGCAATGACCGCGCTAGCAGCGGTCATTGCTCCGGTCCTCCGTAAGCACCCTGACTCTGCCGCTTGATGCCAGCGCCACTTGATATCGGCTGCGAGCAGAGGCGCGTTCGCACATTTCCAGTGTTGCACCCAACCAGCTGTTGCCCGACGTCATCGGCACGCCCAGCGCACTGAATTTGAACTGCTCACCGCGATTGCTGGTTATTTTCAGCGGCTTGGAAAGGCGCTGTTCGCGTAGCATCTGGTGGTTATGCTCCAGCACTACCCGCCAACCATTCCCCCAATCACCGTCCAGCGCCAGCACCAGCACCGGCTGGCCCTGCAGCACGGCATGGCTGCGTGCACTGCGCAGCGCCTGCGCCAGATCACGGGCAGCCGCTGCCCTGTGCAGGTCATCGCTCATTCGGGCGTAGGCCGGCATGCCCAGCTGGGTCAGCAAGACCGCCACGGCCAAGGCCGACAACATTTGTATCAGTGTTACGCCGCGTTGCTTCACCGTGCATTCTTCCCTGGACGTGCTTGGCTATAGCTTCCTGGCGGTTGGGCAAGCGGTCCAGTCGCCCAAGTTGAAAGCAATGACGGGAAAAGTCGCAGGAGGTGCAGGGATGCACGCAAGACAATGGGGCATGACGCTCCTCGAAGTGTTGTTGGCGGTCGTGGTCGTGGCTGCAGGCCTGTTCGCAACGGCTGCAATACAGTTGCAGGCGTTACAGGCTGCGGACAGTGCGCGCCGGGATGGACAGGCGGCGATGGCACTGCACAGCGAACGTGAGCGCAGGCGGCGATGAGGCGTTGCCAGGCAGGGTTTGGATTGCTTGAGATGGTGGTGGCGCTGGCGATCGGATTGATGCTGCTGGCGGCGGCCAGTCAGCTTTTTGTGTCTGCGCACCAGACTTGGCGCCTGCAAAGTACGGCAGTGCACATGCAGGATGCTGCGCGGCTTGCATTGCTGCGCATGGCGCAGGATATCCGCATGGCCGGGATGTTCGGTTGCCTGCGCCTGACCCCAGACGACTTTCTGGTTCTCGGTGCGGAGCAGGCCTTTGCCCGGCCCTTGGCGAGCAGCCCGTCAAGTTTGAGTCTGGTCGTCGCTGAGTTGCCAGGGTATGCCGGCGACCCCGAATGGACCTTGCTGACAAACTGTATCGACACGGTGGAGGTACACAAGGCGCGCGCGCAAGGTAGCGACACGCTTATGGCCGTGCCTTTCAGCCGGCATCGCTATGTTCATATTGGAAGTACGCTTTACTTCGAGCGGCGCGGCCACAATCAGCCCTTGGTCGATCACGTGCGCGAACTGCGTGTGGTGCAGGTGGCTGGAGAGCGGATCGATCTTCAGCTGACATTGTATGAGCCGACCTTGCAACTTGAGCAGCACCATGCGCTGAGCGTGGCATTGCGCAACCCGGTGCCGGCTTCATGAACCGCCAGCGGGGTGTTGTCCTGTTGTTGGCGTTGGTGCTCAGCGTCCTGCTGGGTCTGCTTGCCACTTCTACCCTGCGCGACGCGTTGGTGGAAACGCGGATGACCGGCTACCTGAGCGATGGTCTGCTGGCGCTGGAAGAGGCTGAGGCCACTTTGCTGGCTGGGGTGCGCGAACTTGAACGCGCGCCCCCTAACTCTTGTAACGCGTGCCTGCCACCGCCCAGGCCGCATGATCTGGTTGGGCAGTGGCAAGGTACCCAGACCGGCTTTTTCCAGCTACAGAACCTGGGTGTCAGCAAACGTGCCGCGCACATGCCCGACGGGCAGCCGGTTAGCCTGTTCCGGATAACCGCCGTCAGCAAGCGAAGCCGCTCACGGCATGTACTGGAAGCGGTCTACGCCGTGGCCGGCAATCAGACACAACGCATCACCTGGCGGCAAAGATTGCGAGGAGACTGACATGCAGCAAGGCTTGAGCCTGATCGAGTTGTTGATTGTGCTGGCCGTGACCGGCATTCTGGCAGCCATTGCCTACCCCAGTTACAGCGACCAGCTTCGGCGAGCCGCGCGCAGCGAAGTGGTTGGCCTGCTGCACGATGCTGCCCTGCGCCTGGAGCGCCACCGCGTGCGCACTGGCCAATACGCCGAGGGCGACCTGGCCTTGCCCGAAGGTACCCGCTACTACAGCCTGCAGGCCCAGCGCGACAGTGACACCTTCACATTGCGCGCCCGGCGGCTACCGCATGGGCTTATGGCGCAGGATGGCTGTGGCGATTTCCAGCTCGACCAGGCTGGCGTGCAGCGCAATCCGGGTGCCGTTGAGCACAGCACGCACTGCTGGGGAAGCTGAAGGTTCAATGATGCCCGGTGCATCGCGGTTTTACTTCAGGTGTTGGATCGACAGATGAGCAAGCAAGTAGTGGTGGTTGGCGGCGGGGTGATCGGCCTGCTGACGGCATTCAACCTGGCGGCCAAGGTCGGCCAGGTGGTGGTGTGCGATCAGGGTGAGGTGGGCCGAGAGTCGTCCTGGGCGGGCGGAGGCATTGTCTCGCCGTTGTACCCGTGGCGCTACAGCCCCGCAGTAACCGCTCTGGCGCACTGGTCGCAGGACTTTTATCCACAGCTGGGCGAGCGCCTGTTCGCCAGCACCGGCGTCGACCCCGAAGTCCACACCACCGGGCTGTACTGGCTTGACCTGGACGACGAGGCCCAAGCCTTGGCCTGGGCCGCGCGCGAGCAGCGGCCGCTGAGTGCCGTGGATATTTCGGCGGCCTACGATGCGGTGCCGGTGCTGGGCCCCGGTTTCAAGCACGCCATCTACATGGCTGGCGTGGCCAATGTGCGCAACCCACGCTTGGTCAAGTCGCTGAAGGCGGCGTTGCTGGCGCTGCCAAACGTCACCTTGCGCGAACACTGCCAGATCACCGGCTTCGTGCAGGAAAAGGGGCGCGTGGCCGGTGTACAGACAGCTGATGGCGTACTGGCGGCGGATGAGGTTGTGCTCAGCGCAGGCGCCTGGAGTGGCGACCTGCTGCGTACCCTTGGCCTTGAACTGCCGGTGGAGCCTGTGAAGGGCCAGATGATCCTGTTCAAGTGCGCTGAAGACTTCTTGCCGAGCATGGTGCTGGCCAAGGGACGTTATGCAATCCCGCGACGTGACGGGCACATTCTGGTGGGCAGCACGCTGGAACACGCCGGGTATGACAAGACCCCGACCGGGGATGCGCTGGAAAGCCTGAAGGCATCGGCGGTGGAGTTGTTGCCTGAGCTTGAAGGCGCCACAGTGGTGGCGCACTGGGCGGGGCTGCGGCCGGGGTCGCCAGAAGGCATCCCGTACATTGGGCCTGTGCCAGGGCATGAAGGGTTGTGGCTGAACTGCGGGCATTATCGCAATGGGCTGGTGCTGGCGCCGGCTTCGTGTCAGCTGTTTACCGATTTGCTGACAGGGGCCGAGCCGATTATCTACCCGGCGCCGTATGCGCCAGAAGGGCGTTTGGGCTGAGGGCCTCTTCGCGGGTAAACCCGCTCCTACACGGAGCGGGTTCACCCGCGAAAGGGCCGCAGAGGCCAATACAGATTTCAACCAGTAATCGGTGCGTGTAGGAGCGGGTTTCACCCGCGAAAAGGCCGCAGAAGCCAACACAGATTTCAGCCAGTAATCGGTGCTTGCAAGTGCCGGTTCGGATAATGCTGCTCATACACCTTGCACACCCGCAGCACGTGCTCATCGGCAAAGCGCCCGGCCACCACCTGCAGGCCCACCGGCAACCCCTCGCGGGTAAACCCGCAGGGCACCGAGGCCGCCGGCTGTTGGGTCAGGTTGAAGGGATAGCTGAACGGCGTCCATTCCATCCATTGCGCCATCCCCGACCCAGGCGGCACGTTGTGTCCGGCTTCGAACGCCACCAACGGCAGCATCGGCGATACCAGCACGTCATATCGCTGATGAAAGGCATTCATCTTCGCAATCAATTCTGCCCGTGCCTCTAGCGCCTGGGTGTATTCGCCAAGGCTGATCTGTGCGCCTTGTTCGGCAATCCAGCGCAACCCCGGGTCAAGCACCGCTTTCTGCTCATCGCTCAAGGCACTTGCCAACCGCGCCGCACCGGCAAACCACAGGGTATTGAAGGTTTCCAGCGGGTCGCTGAAGCCCGGGTCCACTTCCTCCACCTGCGCACCCAGCCGCGCCAGGCGCTGCACCGCTTGTGCCACCAGTGCCTGGATCTGTGGGGCGACCTGCACGTAACCGAAGTTGGCGCTGTAGGCGATGCGTAGCCCACTCAGGTCTTGCTGCTGGCTGAGCCACGGCGCCTGCCGGGGTGCGCCGGCCAAACCGTCGCGGGCATCGGGGCGCGCGACGCAGTCGAGCATCAGCACCGAGTCGTCCACGGTACGGGTCATCGGCCCCAGGTGCGACAGCACGGTCATGGCGCTGGCCGGCCATTGCGGCACATAGCCGAAGGTCGGTTTGATGCCGAAGGTGCCGGTAAAGGCGCAGGGGATGCGAATCGAACCACCAGCATCGCTGCCCTGATGCAGTACCCCCAGGTTCAGCGCGGCGGCTGCCGCGGCACCACCAGACGAACCACCGGCAGTCAGCCTGGTATCCCAAGGGTTGCGGGTAATGCCGTAAAGCGGGTTGTCGGTCACGCCTTTCCAGCCGAACTCCGGCGTGGTGGTCTTGCCTATCAGCACTGCACCGGCTTCACGCATGAAGGCGCTGAAGGGCGCATCGATTTCCCACGGCCCGGTACCCGAGGTAGTACGCGAGCCCTTGCGGGTAGGCATGCCGCGGGTCAGGGTCAGGTCCTTGATCGAGGCGGGGACGCCATCCAGTCGACCACAGGGTTGGCCACGTTGCCAACGCTGTTCGCTGGCACGGGCGGCGGCGCGGGCACCTTCGCCGTCGACATGGCAGTAGGCGTTGACCGCCGGGTTATGCAGGTCGATGCGCGCCAGCACATCGTCGACCACCTCGACGGGTGACAACTGGCGGCGCTGGTACAGTTCGAGCAGTTCGACGGCGGTGAGTTCGCCAATCGCGGTTTTCTGGGTCATTTCAACGGGCTCCCGGGTTGGCGGCCTGGAACATGGCGCGCAACAGGACGTCGCAACCATCGGCCAGGTCCTGGGGCGCGGCATTCTCGATTTCGTTGTGGCTGATGCCACCTTCGCATGGCACGAAGATCATCCCGGCCGGGCCCAGTTCAGCGAGGAAGATCGCATCGTGACCGGCGCCGCTGACGATATCCATGTGGCTCAGGCCCAGCGCACGCGCCCCTTGGCGCACGGCCTCCACGCAATACTCGGCGAAGTACAGCGGCGGGAAGTCGGCTGTCGGGGTCAGCTGATAGCTCAGGCCATGTTTCACCGTGCTGGTTTCGATGGCTGCGCGCACTTCGCTGACCATGGCGTCGAGGTGCCCAGGGTCGAGGTGGCGCAGGTCGATGGTCATGTGCACCTGGCCGGGGATAACGTTGCGCGAGCCTGGGTGCAAGGTCAGGCAGCCGACCGTGCCGCAGGCATGTGGCTGGTGCGCGTGAGCGACTCGGTTGACCGCAGCCACCACCTCGGCTGCGCCGACCAAGGCGTCCTTGCGCAGGTGCATGGGCGTGGGACCGGCATGCGCCTCGACCCCGGTCAGAACCAGGTCGAACCATTTCTGCCCCAGGCAGCCCTGGACCACGCCGATGGTGGTGCGTTGGTCTTCCAGCACCGGGCCTTGTTCGATATGTGCTTCGAAGTAGGCGCCCACGGCATGCCCGGTAGGCACGCGCACGCCGGCGTAACCGATGCGCTGTAGTTCCGCGCCGACCGACAGGCCCTGTTCATCGACCTTGTCCAGGGTTTCCTGCAGGCCGAACTTACCGGCAAACACGCCCGAGCCCATCATGCAGGGCGGGAAGCGCGAACCTTCTTCGTTGGTCCACACCACCACTTCCAGCGGGGCTTCGGTGGTCAGGTGCAGGTCGTTGAGCGTACGCATCACTTCAAGGCCGGCCATGACGCCGTAGCAGCCATCGAACTTGCCGCCGGTGGGTTGGGTGTCGATGTGGCTGCCGGTCATGATGGGTGGCAGGGCAGGGTTGCGACCGGGTCGGCGTGCGAAGATATTGCCGATGGCGTCGACGCTGACCGTGCAGCCGGCCTCTTTGCACCAGTGTACGAACAGGTCGCGAGCCTGGCGGTCGAGGTCGGTCAGGGCCAGGCGGCATACACCGCCCTTGGCAGTGGCGCCGAGCCGGGCCAGGTCCATCAGCGATTGCCAAAGGCGTTCGTGGCTGACCAACGGGCCTTGGCCAAGCAGGTGCTGCGAGGGATCGATGCGGGTGTTCATGGTTCATCTCTCCTGAAATTACTGGGTTGCTTGTACCGGCCTATTCGCGGGTGAACCCGCTCCTACAAAGGCCTGGCAGGGGCCGGTACAGGTAAGCACGGTCGGGTCAGGCGCTAAGGGCCAGGTAACGGTTCTTGATGCTCGGGTCCTCGCGGAACTGCGCCGCACTGCCCTGGTAAGCGACGCGGCCCTGCTCCAGGACATAATGGCGATCAGCAAGGGCATCGCAGACCATCAGGTTCTGCTCTACCAGCAGGATCGACAGCCCTTCGTCCTTGATCCTTCGCAGGATCTTCACCAGTTCATCGACAATCACTGGGGCCAGGCCTTCGGTTGGCTCGTCGAGGATCAGCAGCCTGGGGCCGTTGAGCAGGGCGCGGGCAATGGCCAACATTTGCTGCTCGCCACCGGACAGGGCGAAACCACCGTTGCGGCGCCGCTCCTTGAGCCGCGGAAACATGCTGTACACGTCCTCCAGCTGCCAGCGGCTGGCCTTGCGCACGGCAATCTTCAGGTTCTCCTCCACGCTGAGCTGGCGGAAAATGCCGCGGTGTTCCGGCACCAGAGCAATGCCGAGCCGGGCGATATCGAAAATTTCACGGCCGACCAACTGCTGGCCGTTGAAGCTGATCTGTCCCTGTCGTGGGCGGACGATGCCGAGGATGCTGCGCAAGGTAGTGGTCTTGCCTGCACCGTTGCGCCCAAGCAGCGTTACCAGTTCGCCTGCCTCGACCTTGAGCGAGACACCTTCGAGCACATGGCTCTTGTCGTAGTAGGAATGGATCGAATCGACGTTGAGCATCAGGCGGCCTCTCCGAGGTAGGCGGTGCGTACGCGCTCGTCATTACGCACCTGTTCAGGGGTACCCTCGACCAGAATCTGGCCGTGACTCATCACCGTGATGCGCTGGCTGATCGACATGACAATGCTCATGTTGTGCTCGATCAGTAGCACGGTATGGTCGCGGCCAAGGTCGCTGATCAGGTCAGTCATCACCGGGATGTCGTCGATGCCCATGCCCGAGGTGGGTTCGTCGAGCATCAGCAGGGTGGGCTTGGCGCAGATCGACATGCCCACTTCCAGCACTCTTTGCTGGCCGTGCGACAGCTCGCCAGCCAGTGTTTCGGCACGGGCGCTCAGTTTCAGGCGCTCCAGTACCTGGTCGGCGGTGTTCCAGTGGCTGCGCTTGTGCTCGAGGCTGCGCCAAAAGTTCAGCGCGCTCAGGCCATCACGGCCCTGGGCGGCCAGGCGCAGGTTCTCGCGCACTGAAAGGTTCTGAAACAGGCTGGTAAGCTGAAACGAACGCGCCATGCCAAGCGCCACCCGCCCGTGGGACGGCTTGCGAATGATGTCCTGGCCATTGAACAGGATCTTGCCGGCAGTGGCCTGACGTTCGCCGGTCAGGCAGTGGAACAGGCTGGTCTTGCCGGCGCCGTTGGGGCCGATAATGGTGTGGATGGTGCCGGCTCGCACTTTGAGGTCAACGCCCGCGACCGCCTTGAAGGGCCCGTAGGCCAGCTCCAGGTGGCGGGTTTCCAGGAGGTAGTCGCTCATCACAGGGTCTCCTTGGTCTTGGCCTGGGGTTTGTCATTGGCATTGCGGGAGGCCAGCAGGCGCTTGCCCAGTTCGGTCAGGCCGCCCCACAGGCCGCCACGCATGAACACCACCACCAGAATCAGGATCACCCCCAGCAGCATCAGCCAGCGTGGCCAAAGTTCCGACAGCACGTCACCCAGCAGTACGATGGCGCCGGCCCCCAGCAGCGAGCCGAACAGTGAGCCGGTGCCGCCGACGATGGTCATGATCAGGATGTTCTCGCTCATCATCAGGTCGATGTTCGACAGCGGCGCAAAGTGCAGCAGCATGGCGTACAGCGCCCCGGCGATGCCGGTGATGGCGCCCGACAGCATGAACACCAGAATCTTGAAATGGCGGGTGTCGTAGCCGATGGCGGCGGCGCGGGTCTCGTTCTCGCGGATAGCCAGCAGGGTGCTGCCGAATGGCGAACGGATCACCCGCAGGGCTGCGGCGAAGATCAACAGGAACAGCACTGCGACGAACACATAAAAGTGCCGCGGATCGGCCAGGTCGACCAGCACATGGCCGGCGATCTCGAGATTCGGCCGTGGCACATCAAGCAGGCCGTTGTCACCGCCGGTCCAGCCGCTGAGGGTATAGGCCAGGAAGTAGGCCATCTGGCTGAAGGCCAGGGTCAGCATGACGAAGTAGATGCCCGTGCGACGGATCGCCAGTGCGCCCACCAGCAGCGCGAGGAGGGCGCCGAACACAGCTGCGCCAAGCAGCGCGGCGAACATGCCCCACTGCAGGTGGATCATCAGCAGCGCTGCGCCATAGGCGCCCACGCCAAAGAAGATGCCCTGGCCGAACGATAGCAGCCCGGTGTAGCCGAGCAGCAGGTTGCAGGCCAGTGCGGCCATGGCAAAGATCAGGATCTCGGTGGCCAGGGTGGCCGAGGGCAGCAACAGCGGCAGCGCCACAAGGCTGGCAACGACCAGCGACAGCAGCGCCGGGGCGCGGCCCTTGGCGACTGGCAATGGGTTTTTCTCGCTCATCTCAGGCTCTCCCGAACAGGCCGTAGGGACGGACCAGAATCACTGCTGCCATGGCGCCATAGATCATCAGGCTGGCGCCTTGCGGCCAGAGACTGGTCATCATGCTCTGCACCACACCCACCAGCAGGCCACCAACCAGCGCCCCGCCGAACGACCCCATGCCGCCAATCACCACCACCACGAAGGCAATGCCAAGGATTTCCGGGCCGACGAAGGGCTGGGCGCCCCGTAGCGGCGCGAACAGCACACCCGCCACACCCGCCAGACCCACGCCCAGGGCGAAGGTCAGGGAGAACAGGCGGAAAATGTTGGTGCCCAACAGCGACACGGTTTCGGTGCTTTCGCTACCGGCCCGCACCAGTGCGCCGAAACGGGTGCGTTCCAGCAGCAGCCACAGGCCAATACCGATCAGCGCTGCGAAGCCGATCAGGAACAAGCGGTAGTAGGGGTAGATGAAGTCGCCGAGTATCAGCACCCCGCGCAGTTCGGGTGGGACGGCAATGTTCTTGCCCACTGGGCCCCAGATCAGCACCGACGCTTCCTGGATGATCAGCGCGATGCCGAGGGTGACGAGAATCTGGAAGGTGTGCGGCAGGTGGTAGATGCGCTTGATCAACAGGCGCTCGACCGCCCAGGCCAGCGCGGCCACCACCAGTGGCGCAATCAGCAGCGCCAGCCAGAAGTTGCCGGTGATGGCCACGGCGGTGTAGCACAGGTAGGCGCCCAGCAAGAAAAACGCGCCGTGGGCGAAGTTGACGAAGTTGAGCAGGCCGAAAATGATCGTCAGGCCCACGGCGATGAGGAAGTAGATCATCCCCAGGCCCAGGCCGTTGAGCAGTTGGAACAGGTACAAATCGAGCATGAGTGTGCCCTCGACAGCGCGCAGGGCGGCTGCCTGTACAAGTGTTGGTGACTAACGCCGCAGCTTCAGGCCAGGGCGCAACCGGTGTGATCGACCTCGACGAACGAGCGGCCCGAGCTGATGACTTCGGCCAGGTCGTCCTCGTCGCGCATCTGCCCCTGGGGCTTGCCGCGCAGCAGGTAGTAATCCTTGAGCACCTGGTGGTCACCCGGGCGGATCAGTTCTTCGCCGGTCGGGCCCTGGAAGCGCATGCCCTGCAATGCCGCAGACACGGCGGCCCCATCCAGGCTGCCGGCTTTGACGATGGCCTCGAGCATCACCTTGGTGCCGATGTAGTCGGCGGCCAGCGGATAGTTGGGGTTGATGCCATAGGCCTTGCGGGTGGCGGCGACCAACTGTTTGTTCAGCGGGGTGTCGACCTGGTGCCAGTACTGCGCACCCAGGTACACGCCCTCGAGCACGTCACTGCCCAGCTCCTGGAACTGGTCGAGGCCGGCAGACCACACCATCAGCACTTTCATACGGTCCTTGATGCCGAAGTTGACCGCCTGGCGCAGGGCGTTGGAGGCCTGGCTACCGAAGTTGAGCAGTACTAGCACGTCGGGCTTGGCGGCGATCGCGTTGGTCAGGTAGCCGGAAAATTCTTGCTCCTGCAGCGAGTGGTAGCTGTTGCCGATGTGTTCCACGCCGAGCTCGGCGAACACTTTGCGGGCGTTGTCCAGCAGGGCATCGCCAAATACGTATTGCGGGGTGATGGTGTACCAGCGCTTGGCCTGGGGCAGCTGGCGGCTCATCGGCACCAGGGTTTCGCGGATGGCACCGTAGGTGGGCACCGACCAGCGGAAGGTTGAGGCATTGCAGTCCTTGCCGGTGATTTCATCGGCGCCCACAGGCGTCATGAACACGCCGCCAGCCTTGTGGATTTCCTTGGACACCGCCAGTGCCGAAGACGACAGGGTGCACCCCTGGAAGAAGCGTGCGCCATCCTGGCCGATGGCTTCCTGCACCTTGCGCACCGCCTTGCCGGCGTTGCCTTCGGTGTCGATGACCTTGTACTTGAGCGGATGGCCGAGCAGCTGTGGGTGCTCGGCGATGGCCAGGCGCGAGCCCATGTCGGCGTACTTGCCGTAGCTGGCGAAGGCGCCCGACATGGACTTGAGCCCATAGAAGGTCAGCGGTTGGTCGGCGAATGCCCGGTGTGCCCCCAAGGGGAGGCTACCTAAGGCACCCAGGGCAAGGCCTGCCTTGAGCAGGGTACGTCTTTGCATGAGTAACTCCTTGTTTGTGGTTATTAGGCAGGAGTGGCAATGACAAAGCGGGTACGGCCGGGCCTGTGTGCAGGCCTCTTTACAGACGCATCAGTGGTGGTGATCGAACTCCAGCAGGAAGTTGCGGGCGACCTCGCCTTCCAGCGCGGTCATGTGGTGCTCGGCGTCGCACATGTGTTCGTGCATCAGCCGGCGTACGGCGGGTTCGTCGCTGGCGCGCAAGGCGGTCAGCAGTTGCTTGTGGTAGTCGATGTTGGCGGCGGCGAATTGCTGGCGCTTGGGCAGGTAGGCCTTTTTCAGCACCACCAGGTCGCGCAGCAGGTCGTTAAGGAACACCGCCATGAAACGCAGCAACGGGTTGGGGCAGCGGTCGGCCAGCAGGGTGTGGAATTCAAGCTCTGCCAAGCGCTGCTCACGCTGGCCTTCTTCGCTGTCTTCCGGTGCGCTGCAGAAGTCGATGTTGGCCTGCAGCGCGGCATAGTCGGCTTCGCTCAGTTTGCCCATCACCGACACCGCCAGTTCTACCTCGATGACTTTGCGCAGCTGGTACACCTGTTCGCCGTCCAGGTGCTGGAAGTGCAGGTAGTTGCGCAGCGCGCGGCTGGCGGGCTCGGTGCCCACTTCGTTCAGGTAGGCGCCCCCGGTCGGGCCGGTGCGGGTGCTGACCAGGCCTTCTACCTCCAGTGCCTTGAGCGCTTCGCGGGCGGTGCCCTTGGAGCATTCGAAATGCTCCATCAGCTCCCGCTCGGTAGGCAGGCGGTCGCCGGGGTGCAGCGCTTCGGTGACGATCGAGCGCTTGACTGATTCGACGATCACATCGGACAGCTTCTGGCGCTTGCGTTTGGGTTTGAGCATTTCGCTATTTTTCATATTTATGCGGATAAATAGGATTTAGCGAATTTTGGCCGGATGGGTCAATGCTGGCGGTGGAGAGGGGTCGTAAATGGTGTGAAAGGGTCGGGGAGGGATATGTGGGGAGGGGGCTGTAAGGATGGGGGCCGCGAATGCTGCAGTGGGGCTACTGACGCATCCGCGGGTGAACCCGCTCCTACACAGGGCCCTGCTGCAGGTGTGCCTGGCTGCAATACCACTCATTGCCCTGCTGCAGCGCCCGGTCGTTGGGCAGGTGCACGCCGCAATGGGCACAGCGCACCATCTTCAGCGGCGCATCCAGCTTCGCCTCGGGGTGCGACTGCTGGCTGACTTTGAACTTGCGCCACAGCCAGAACGCGGCGGCGATCAGGGCGATCCAGAAAAGTAGGCGAACCATGGTGTCCAGCTTGTCGGTTGAAGAAGCCGACAGTCTAGGACGCGGCCATAAAAAAAGGGAGGCCTGGCCTCCCTTTCATTTACCACTGTGGGTCAGTCGAACAGACCAAAGGTCATGTAACTGAACCAGGAACGGTCTTTCTCGGCTTCTTTCGGGCCTTCCGGCACGACCGGGTCGCCGTTCTCGTCTTTAGGCAGCAGCTCTCGCGGCATCTCGTCGCGTGCGTCCTGGAACTGCTTGACCACGTCCTGGTTGGCGCGGGTTTCGCCTGGCGGCAGCGGGGTATCGGTTTCGATCAGGCCCAAGGTGGCCTTGGACAGCCAGCCGCGGCCGTCAGACTCGGTCTGCTTGGGCTGGAACTCGCCGTCGACCAGGCTCGGGTGGTCCGGGTAGTTGAGCTTTAGGGTTTCCAGGCTCGTGGCGGCCAGTTCGTCCAGGTGAAGCTTCTGATACGACTCGACCATCACTGCCAGGCCGTCACCCACGGACGGGGTTTCCTGGAAGTTTTCGACCACGTAGCGGCCACGGTTGGCAGCCGCTACATAAGCCTGGCGGCCCAGGTAGTAGTCGGCCACGTGGATTTCGTACGAAGCCAGCAGGTTGCGCAGGTAGATCATGCGCTGCTTGGCGTCTGGCGCGTAGCGGCTGTTGGGGAAGCGGCTGGTCAGCTGGGCGAACTCGTTGTACGAGTCGCGGGCGGCGCCCGGGTCACGTTTGGTCATGTCCAGCGGCAGGAAGCGCGCCAGCAGGCCGCGGTCCTGGTCGAACGAGGTCAGGCCCTTGAGGTAGTAGGCGTAATCGACGTTCGGGTGCTGCGGGTGCAGGCGGATGAAGCGCTCGGCGGCCGACTTGGCGGCCTCGGGCTCGGAATTCTTGTAGTTGGCGTAGATCAGCTCGAGCTGCGCCTGATCGGCATAGCGGCCGAACGGGTAGCGCGACTCCAGGGCCTTGAGCTTGTTCACGGCGCTGGTGTAGCTGGAGTTGTCCAGATCAGCCTGGGCCTGCTGATACAGTTCGGCCTCGCTGAGGTTCTCGTCAATGACCTCTTTATTGGAGGAACAGGCCGCGGTGAGCCCGAGGATGGCGATCAGCAGCAGGTGTTTCACTTGCATGGCGGCTTGCGTCCCTTTGACGGCCGCTGTCTTGGGCGGTGCCGTCCTGTTATGATGAGCGCCCCGGCCAACCCCGGGACAAAAGAAGCCGTATTTAACCACAAGCTCGCAGCCGAAACCAAAGGCTGTGCGCCCGCCGAATCGAGCATGTCCGAGATCATTCAACTTAGCGCAGAGGTACCGTCCGAACTGGGCGGCCAACGCCTCGACCAGGTCGCCGCCCAATTGTTCGCCGAGTACTCGCGTTCGCGGCTAACTTCGTGGATCAAAGAGGGCCGCCTGACGGTCGATGGTGCAGTCGTGCGCCCTCGAGACCTTGTTCATGGTGGCTCTTTGCTTGCCCTGGAGGCCGAACAAGAGGCCCAGGGCGAGTGGATCGCAGAAGATATCGAACTGGATATCGTCTACGAAGACGACCACATCCTGGTGATCAACAAGCCTGCCGGGCTGGTTGTGCACCCGGCGGCCGGGCATGCCAGCGGTACACTGCTCAACGCGCTGCTGCACCATGTGCCAGACATCGTCAACGTGCCGCGTGCCGGTATCGTGCACCGCCTGGACAAGGACACCACCGGCCTGATGGTGGTGGCCAAGACCCTGCAGGCGCAGACCAGGCTGGTCGAGCAGATGCAGGCCCGCAAGGTTAGCCGCATCTACGAGTGCATCGTGATTGGCGTGGTGACTGCCGGTGGCAAGATCGACGCGCCCATCGGCCGCCACGGCGGCATGCGCCAGCGCATGGCTGTAACCGACGGCGGCAAGCCGGCGGTCAGCCACTACCGCGTACTCAAGCGTTTCCGCTCGCACACTCATGTGCGGGTCAAGCTGGAAACCGGCCGTACCCACCAGATTCGCGTGCACATGGCCCACGTGGGGTTCCCACTGGTAGGCGACCAGACATACGGCGGGCGCTTCCGTATTCCGCCCGCTGCCAGCCCGACCATGGTCGAGGCGGTCAAGACCTTCCCGCGCCAGGCGCTGCATGCGCGTTTCCTCGCCTTGGTCCACCCGATTACCGGTGAAGTCATGAAGTGGGAATCGCCACTGCCGGATGACTTCGTCTGGTTGTTGTCGCTGCTGAACCAGGACCGCGAGAGCTTCATCGGATGAGTGGCCTGACGCAGGCGTTGCTGTTCCCCGACTGGCCGGCCCCGGCCTCGGTGCGCGCCTGTGTCACCACCCGTCAGGGCGGCGTCAGCCTGCCGCCTTACGAAACCTTCAACCTCGGCGACCATGTTGGGGACAACCCCGCTGCGGTCGCCGAGAACCGCCGCCGCCTGAGCGAACAGTTCGCCATCCAGCCGGCCTGGCTCAAGCAGGTGCATGGCCTGGTGGTGGCGGATGCCGACCCTGCCGTGGTGGCCGAGGCCGATGCCAGCTGGACCCGCCAACCTGGCATTGCCTGCACCGTGATGACCGCCGATTGCCTGCCTGCGCTGTTCTGCGACCGGGCCGGTACGCGTGTGGCGGCGGCGCATGCTGGCTGGCGCGGGCTGGCGGGTGGTGTGCTGGAAGCTACGCTGGACCGGCTGGCGCTGCCGCCCGAAGAGGTACTGGTGTGGTTGGGGCCTGCCATCGGCCCGAAAGCGTTCGAAGTGGGGCTGGAAGTGCGTGATGCCTTTACCGCCGTGCACCCGCAAGCAGCTCGGGCATTCGTCGACGGCGAACGGCCAGGCAAGCTGTTGGCGGATATCTATGAGCTGGCGCGTATTCGCCTGGCTGCCCGTGGAGTGACGGCTGTTTATGGCGGTGGCTTGTGCACGGTCAGTGATACGCGGTTCTTCTCCTATCGCCGTACCCCGCAGGGTGGGCGCTTCGCTTCCCTGGTGTGGCTGCAACCCCGCTAACCTGCACCGGCCTCTTCGCGGGCTGGCCTGCTCCCGCAGTGTAAGGCTGTTGGTGTACCTGTGGGCATGCCCGCGAATGGCCCCCTTTAGTCCAACAGGTTGACTTCGGTCAATCCCGCTACGCTTGAATCTTCCAGAATCAGCCTTATCTATAAGGTCATCTCAGGCAGGTTTCTTTATAAACAGGCGCTGTCCATCGCTCCGACCTGCCCTTTAAAGGAAGGTACACCATGCGAATAGACCGTTTGACCAGCAAGCTGCAACTTGCAATATCCGATGCCCAGTCTTTGGCCGTTGGCATGGACCACCCTGCCATCGAGCCCGTGCACCTGTTACAGGCGCTGCTCGAACAGCAGGGCGGCTCCATCAAACCGCTGCTGATGCAGGTAGGCTTTGACATCAATGGCCTGCGCCAGGGGCTGGTGAAAGAGCTCGACCAACTGCCAAAAATACAGAACCCTACCGGCGACGTGAACATGTCGCAGGACTTGGCACGCCTGCTTAACCAGGCAGACCGCCTGGCACAGCAGAAGGGCGACCAGTTCATTTCCAGCGAGCTGGTGCTGTTGGCCGCCATGGATGAAAACAGCAAGCTCGGCAAGCTGCTGCTGAGCCAGGGCGTGAGCAAGAAAGCGCTGGAAAATGCCATCAACAACCTGCGTGGCGGCGCGGCAGTGAATGACGCCAACGCCGAGGAATCGCGCCAGGCGCTGGATAAGTACACCGTCGACCTGACCAAGCGTGCCGAAGAGGGCAAGCTGGACCCGGTCATTGGCCGTGACGATGAAATCCGCCGTACCGTGCAGGTGCTGCAACGCCGTACCAAGAACAACCCGGTGCTGATCGGTGAGCCTGGCGTGGGTAAAACCGCCATCGCCGAGGGCCTGGCCCAGCGCATCATCAATGGTGAAGTGCCTGACGGCCTCAAAGGCAAGCGCCTGCTGGCGCTGGACATGGGCGCGCTGATTGCCGGTGCCAAGTACCGCGGTGAGTTCGAAGAGCGCTTGAAAAGCCTGCTGAACGAACTTTCCAAGCAGGAAGGCCAGATCATTCTGTTCATCGACGAACTGCACACCATGGTTGGCGCCGGCAAAGGCGAGGGGGCCATGGACGCCGGCAACATGCTCAAGCCGGCCCTGGCCCGCGGCGAGCTGCATTGCGTAGGTGCCACCACGCTGAACGAGTACCGCCAGTTCATCGAAAAGGACGCCGCCCTGGAGCGCCGCTTCCAGAAGGTGCTGGTCGAGGAGCCGAGCGAGGAAGACACCATCGCCATCCTGCGTGGCCTGAAAGAGCGCTATGAAGTGCACCACAAGGTGGCCATCACCGACGGCGCCATCATCGCTGCGGCCAAGCTCAGCCACCGTTACATCACCGACCGCCAGCTGCCGGACAAGGCCATCGACCTGATCGACGAAGCGGCCAGCCGCATCCGCATGGAGATCGACTCCAAGCCGGAAGTGCTCGACCGCCTTGATCGCCGCCTGATCCAGTTGAAAGTGGAATCCCAGGCGCTGAAAAAGGAAGAGGATGAAGCGGCGAAAAAGCGCCTGGAGAAGCTGACCGAGGAAATCGAGCGGCTGGAGCGTGAGTACTCCGACCTGGAAGAAATCTGGGCGTCGGAGAAAGCCGAAGTACAGGGCTCGGCGCAGATCCAGCAAAAGATCGAACAGGCCCGCCAGGAGCTGGATGCCGCTCGTCGCAAAGGCGACCTGAACCGCATGGCCGAGCTGCAGTACGGGGTCATCCCCGACCTGGAGCGCAGCCTGCAGATGGTCGACCAGCACGGCAAGACCGAAAACCAGTTGCTGCGCAACAAGGTGACCGAGGAAGAAATTGCCGAAGTGGTATCGAAGTGGACCGGCATTCCGGTTGCCAAGATGCTGGAAGGCGAGCGCGAGAAGCTGCTGAAAATGGAAGCGCTGCTGCACCAGCGCGTGATCGGCCAGGGCGAGGCGGTAACCGCCGTAGCCAACGCCGTGCGCCGCTCGCGTGCCGGGTTGTCTGACCCGAACCGGCCAAGTGGCTCGTTCCTGTTCCTCGGCCCGACCGGTGTGGGCAAGACCGAGTTGTGCAAGGCGCTGGCCGAGTTCCTGTTCGACACCGAAGAGGCGATGGTGCGCATCGACATGTCCGAGTTCATGGAGAAGCACTCCGTGGCTCGCCTGATCGGTGCACCACCAGGCTATGTCGGTTATGAAGAGGGTGGTTACCTGACCGAGGCTGTACGGCGCAAGCCTTACTCGGTGGTGCTGCTGGACGAGGTGGAAAAAGCCCACCCGGATGTGTTCAACGTGTTGCTGCAGGTGCTGGAAGACGGCCGCCTGACCGACAGCCACGGGCGCACCGTGGACTTCCGCAACACCGTGATCGTGATGACCTCCAACCTGGGCTCCGCGCAGATTCAGGAACTGGTGGGTGACCGCGAGGCACAGCGTGCGGCAGTGATGGATGCGGTGGGGGCACACTTCCGTCCGGAGTTCATCAACCGCATTGACGAAGTGGTGGTATTCGAGCCGTTGGGCCGCGAGCAGATTGCCGGTATTACCGAAATCCAGCTCGGCCGCCTGCGCAGCCGCCTGCTGGAGCGCGAACTGTCGCTGAGCCTGAGCCCAGAGGCGTTGGACAAGCTGATTGCCGTGGGTTACGACCCGGTGTACGGCGCACGGCCGCTGAAGCGGGCGATCCAGCGCTGGATCGAGAACCCGCTGGCGCAGCTGATTCTGGCCGGCAAGTTCCTGCCCGGTACGGCGATCACCGCCAAGGTGGAAGGAGACGAAATCGTCTTTGGCTGATTGTGTTGCACCATGAGCCCCGCGTTTGCGGGGCTTTTTTTGGCTGTTGCCCATGCCGGCACAGCCCAGCTATTTCGGGCCTTTGCGCCAATCCGGGATAACCGCCTGAAATTTTTGAAATTTTTGCTTGCATCAATTTTAGAGTGCCCCTAATATACGCCGCGTTGTCAGGCACTAAGCGAATCACCAGCAACATCAGTGATCGCAAAACAACTTACAAATCAGTAAGTTGAATGAAAAAAAGTGGTTGACAAGCAAAACGAAGAATGTAGAATAGCCGGCCTCAGCAGCGACAACGCGAAAGCGAAGAAGCCAAAGAGTCCGAAGCGAACACAGTCTTCGGAGTTGTACCGAAGTTCAGTTCCGCGATAGCTCAGTCGGTAGAGCAAATGACTGTTAATCATTGGGTCCCTGGTTCGAGTCCAGGTCGCGGAGCCAATCTCGGGGTGTAGCGCAGTCCGGTAGCGCGCCTGCTTTGGGAGCAGGATGTCAGGAGTTCGAATCCCCTCACCCCGACCATTTTCCGGGTCGTTAGCTCAGTTGGTAGAGCAGTTGGCTTTTAACCAATTGGTCGTAGGTTCGAATCCTACACGACCCACCATGTAGAAAAGGGCATCTCCAAAGAGATGCCCTTTTTTTTGAAACACTCGGGGTGTAGCGCAGTCCGGTAGCGCGCCTGCTTTGGGAGCAGGATGTCAGGAGTTCGAATCCCCTCACCCCGACCATTTTTGGGTCGTTAGCTCAGTTGGTAGAGCAGTTGGCTTTTAACCAATTGGTCGTAGGTTCGAATCCTACACGACCCACCATGAACAAAGGGCATCTCGCATGAGATGCCCTTTTTCTTTTGGATTTAAAAATGCACCCATCGGTGCAATCCCACCTGCATCTATATGCCACACCGCCCCTTGTGTAGGAGCGGGTTCACCCGCGAATGCGGCAGTGCAGCACCATCGCATCCGCGGTCAAACCCGCGCCTACAGGGCATGGGGGCGCCTGCTAGTGCAGCTTCAGGCGCGGCTCTGTGCCCCGGCCAATCTTGCTGCCCAGCATCATCAACGCCGTGCGGAAGAACCCGTACAGCGCCATCTGGTGCATGCGGTACAGCGACACGTAGAACATCCGCGCCAGCCAGCCTTCCAGCTTCACGCTGCCCATCAGGTTACCCATCAGGTTGCCCACCGCCGAGAAGCGCGACAGCGACACCAGCGAGCCATAGTCCTTGTACTCGTAAGTCGGCAGGGCCTTGTTCTCCAGGCGCGCCTTCAGGCTTTGCGCCAGCATCGAAGCCTGCTGGTGCGCCGCCTGTGCGCGCGGCGGCACGTTACGGTCGCTGCCAGGTTGCGGGCAGGCGGCGCAGTCACCGAAGGCGAAGATGTTGTCGTCGCGGGTGGTTTGCAGGGTAGGGCGCACGACCAGCTGGTTGATGCGGTTGGTTTCCAGGCCATCAATGTCCTTGAGAAAACCTGGCGCACGGATACCGGCTGCCCACACTTTCAGGCTGGCCTGGATCACTTCACCGTCCTTGGTTTTCAGGCCGTCCTCGGTCACTTCACTGACTGCGGCGTTGGTCATCACCTTCACCCCGAGTTTTTCCAGGGTTTTGTGAACCGGTACGCTGATGCGCTCCGGCAGCGCCGGCAGCACGCGCGGGCCCGCCTCGATAAGGGTGATGTGCATGTCCTTGGGCTGGATGCGGTCCAGGCCATAGGCCGCTAGCTCGTGGGCCGCGTGGTGCAGCTCGGCCGCCAGCTCTACACCGGTGGCACCGGCGCCGACAATGGCTACGCTGATTTTCTCGCTGGCCACGTCGCCGGCGTGGGCACGCAGGTAGTGGTTCAGCAGTTGCTGGTGGAAACGCTCGGCTTGCTTGCGGGTATCCAGGAACAGGCAGTGTTGCGCTGCGCCCAGGGTGCCGAAGTCGTTGGTGTTGGAGCCCACGGCGATCACCAGGGTGTCGTAGCCCAGGGTGCGCGCAGGCAGCAGCTCGCGGCCCTCTTCGTCGAGGGTGGCAGCCAGTTGGATCTGCTTGCCTTCACGGTCCAGGCCGCTCATGCGCCCCAGCTGGAAATTGAAGTGGTTCCACTTGGCCTGGGCCACGTAGTTCAGCTCGTCTTCCGAGGAGTTCAGCGAGCCGGCAGCCACTTCGTGCAGCAGTGGCTTCCAGATGTGCGTGAGGTTGGTGTCGACCAGGGTGATTTCGGCCTGCTTGCGCTTGCCCAGGCTTTTACCCAGGCGGGTCGCCAGTTCCAGGCCGCCGGCGCCGCCGCCGACAATCACGATGCGATGAGTCATGGGGATATCTCATAAGGTTTACGGAATGCGTGGCCCTGGGGGCCGGCCGCAAACTGCACGAGGGGAGGGCGAGCGCGAAGCAGCTCATAGCACCAGTCCACTCAGCAGGCGGCTGATGAGACCCAACCCGATGGTCACGGCCAGCACCAGCACAAGGAGCAGCCACGGCCGGAAGGGCCTGCGCTCGACTTGGTGCTGGGGGGCTCGCAGATACTCATCGACACGACGCTGATCTTCCGGGTTCAGGCGGCTGGTCATGGTGGGCCTCGTCAGGTAGACGTATGTGACTGTGCAAACGCTACAGCGTTCGCGCAGGCGCTTGAAACAAATGATAATGCTTTCTATCCCTGGCGCCGAGTGTACGCCATCGCAAACAGTCGCTGCACTGGATCAAAGACTGATGCCGACGTCGAAGACGATGCTGCGGCCCAGGTTGCTGCGCAGGAAATCCGGCGCATCGGGGTGGGCAAACAGTACCCGGGCAAAGGTTGGCCCGACCAGCGACAGCGAGCGCCAGCCTTGGCGCAGGTATTCGGTAGGCGGCGGGAAGTGGGTGTTGAGGTCGAGCACTTCGCGCTTGAGGCTGGAGAACGCGATGATGTCCAGCTCGTTCAGCTCCAGCCCGCGTTCCCGGTAATTGTGCGCCTTCTTGCGCAAGGTGGGCGCCAGGCGCCCCAGCAGTTCGGTGGCACTGATGCGCCGCGGGCGTGCTTCGCGGCGTACCAGCTGCGCCAGGGAAAACGCACTGCGCCGCCGCTGCAGCTCTTCGCGCCATTCATCGTTCAGCCGGCGGCCCTCATCGAGCACGAAAAACACCTCGAAGGCGGCGTCGCGGAACAGCACGTCGGGTGGTTCCTGCCCCGCCGGGGTGAAGTCCTCGCTGCGGTAGGGAATGTTCAGCCCCTGCAACAGGCGCTGGCACACCCAACGCTCCCGCTCCCACTTCCGGGCGTTGGAGAGAAAGGCATTGGCTTGTTCGGCCTGGATAGTAAGCAGGCGCAGGTAGTCTGAGTCATCCATGCAGACAAGCTTAGCCGCTAATCGATGACGGTAAGATGCTGTTTAAGCGTGAGAATCACCCCAGCACCGGCCACTGCTGCACCAGCCCCACCAGATGCACCACACCAAAGCCCAGGCAGATCAGCGAACTGACCACGATAAAACGCTGCGAACGCCCAGTGCCTGCCAGCAATACTGGCCCCAGCAGGCCGCGTAGCAAATACACCAGGGTGATCAGGCAGAGGGCTGGCAGCAGCAACGGCAGCCGCCCGATCGCCCCGGCAGCCGACAGTGCATAGGCAGACCAGGCCAGCAACACGCAGGCGATGGCGGCGGTGATCAGCGCCGGGTAAAAGCGGCCCTTTTCGGCGGCCACCGCCATGCGCTCACCGGCCCCGAACAAACGGTACCAACGCGGCCCCACGGCGATGATGACCAGGTGAAGTACGCCAATGATGGCGTTGAGTGCCGCTGCCAGCAGCAGAGCGGGGTTGGTTCCTTCCAGCATGACCAATGCTTCCTGCATCGAATGGAAGCGTCAGCCTACCGCAGCCGAAGGAAAGGGAGAATGGGTGTAGACTCGGTCTTATCCACATGGCTGCAAAGGGTATTGTTCAGGTGATCAGCGCGCAGGTGTTATCCGGCACCACCCTTACCCTTGGCTGGCTGGGTTATGTGCCGTTGCTGGTCTGGGCGGTCAGCCGGGTTCGCTGGGTGGAACTGTTTACCGACCGGCGCCGCCAGCATTTGCTGTTTGGCACGGTGTTCTGCCTGTTCGCGCTGTGGCTGGTGAGGCGCGATTTTGATACCGGGGTGTCATACCACTTTATTGGCATGACGGCGGTCACCCTGTTGCTGGACTGGCCGCTGGCGGTGCTGGGTGGGTTCATGGCCCAGCTCGGCTTGCTGGCACTGGGGCGTCAGGACCTGGCGGCGCTGGG
This sequence comes from Pseudomonas sp. JR33AA, assembly GCF_021378985.1. NCBI lineage: Bacteria > Pseudomonadati > Pseudomonadota > Gammaproteobacteria > Pseudomonadales > Pseudomonadaceae > Pseudomonas > Pseudomonas sp. JR33AA. Next base: position 9,611 of record NZ_JAJSAW010000026.1, on the reverse strand, counting down.
GTTGAATGGTTTGTTGCTGGTTGGCTTGCCGGTGCTGATTACCGAGGTGTGCGCGATAGTGGTCGAGCGCGCCCAGCCGCGAAACCTGTTCGTTTATATCTTCTGTTCGGGGTTCTTCCCGGCAGCGCTGACCGTACTGGTTTGCGTGCCTGCGGCGTTGGGGTTGTTGTGGCTCGACGGGCGTTTTGCCCTGCCGGAGTGGCTCAGCGACTTTGTTGGCTACCTGTGGCTGATGATGTTCCCCGAGGCGTTCATCAACGGCATGGTGATCAGTGCGCTGGTGGTGTTTTGCCCGGAGTGGCTGGAAACCTTCAACCGCACACGGTATCTGCAGGCGCCCTGGAAGGACGATGAGCGTTGAATCTGTGGTGGCTGTGCCATCATATCTAAAACCTGACGCGGTCTCTGTGGGAGCAGCCCTTTCGCGACACAAGGCCGCTCCCACAGGCCGGCACAGCCGCCTTGCAATCAGCTCAATGCCGCGGCTCCAGGTCCCCCGAATACAGCTCATCTTCGGACTCTTGCGACCCCGCAATCTTGTGCTCCTCGGCTGCCCAGGCGCCCAGGTCGATCAGCTTGCAACGGTCCGAACAAAACGGCCGGAATGCGTTTTTTTCGTTCCATTCCACAGGGGCGCCACAGGTCGGGCAATCGACGGTCAATGGCTGGCTCATGGCTGGCCTCCTTTCAATGTCAGGTAAAAATGGTGCAGGCGGTCAATCTGCTCATGCAGCGCGGCCAGGTCACGGTCGTTGACCACCACATCATCGGCATGGCGCAGGCGTTCCTCACGGGCCAGTTGGGCCTGAAGAATCGCCTGCACCTGCTCGGCGCTGGTGTTGTCCCGCGTCAGGGTACGTGCCATTTGCAGGTCCTGCGGGGCATCGATCACCAGCACACGCTGGGTCTTGTGGTGTTGGCCCGATTCGATCAGCAGCGGCGACACATATACCGCATACGGCGACTGCGCCTTGGCCAGATAGCTGAAAATCTCCTGACCGATCAGCGGGTGCAGCAGTTGTTCCAGCCATTTGCGTTGCGCCGGGTCGGCGAAAATCAGCTGGCGCAGGGCCGCGCGATCGAGCTGGCCGTCGCCCTGCAGCACGCCCGGGCCGAAGCGCTCGACGATGCTGGCCAGGGCTGGGCGACCAGGTTCGACAACCCAGCGCGCCGCCTGGTCGGCATCGACCAGGTGCACGCCAAGCTCGACAAAGCGCTCGGCAGCGGCGCTTTTGCCGCTACCAATGCCGCCGGTCAGGCCGAGAATCCAGGGGGTAAAGGCCGCAGTGGTCATCAGTATCCAAGCAGTTGCATGTATGAGGCGTATATTTCATCACCCCAGAGCACGGCAATCCACCCCGCAATTGCCAGATAAGGGCCAAACGGGATTGCCGTGCCCATGGCATGCCGGCGAAAACGCAGCAGGCACAGGCCAACCAGCGCCCCCACCACCGACGACAGCAGCAGCGTCAACGGCAGCACCTGCCAACCCCCCCACGCCCCGATCAGCGCCATGAGCTTGAAATCGCCATAGCCCATGCCTTCCTTGCCGGTGACCAGTCTGAACACCCAGTACACCGTCCACAGGCTGAGGTACCCGGCCACTGCGCCCCACAGTGCGTCGGCCAGGGGCACATGGACGCCAAAGGCATTGACGATCAGCCCTAGCCACATGGTCGGCAGCACCAGCACATCCGGCAGCAGCTGGTGGTCTGCATCGATCAGGCTCAGCGCCAGCAGGCACCAGGTTAGTGGCAACGCCAGCAACGCCTCTACCGAAGCGCCAAAGCGCCAGGCCACTACCAGCGACAGCAGCGCGCTGGCCACTTCCACTACCGGGTAACGCAGGCTGATGCGGTTTTTGCAGGACGAGCAGCGCCCGCCCAAGGCCAGGTAGCTGATGACCGGAATGTTTTCCCACGCACGAATCCGGTGGGCGCAGTGCGGGCACCGGGAGGCGGGCAGGCACAGGTCGAAACGCGCGTGCTGCGTGGCCGGCAGCCCCAATACCTCTTGCGCCTCACGCTGCCACTGCCGCTCCAGCATGATCGGCAGACGATACACCAGCACGTTGATAAAGCTGCCCACCAGCAGGCCGAGCACCGCGGAAAAAGTCAGGAAATACGATGGCTGTTCAGCCAGCAAAGCCCATAAAGTCATGTTCAGATCAAACTACCCAACTGGAAGATCGGCAGGTACATCGCCACCACCAGGCCACCCACCAGCAAGCCCAGGATCAGCACGATGGCCGGCTCCAGCAGGCTGGTCAACTGGTCCAGCGCCTGGCTGACCTGTTCCTCGTAATGGCTGGCGGCTTTTTCCAGCATCTGGTCCAGCGTGCCGCTGGATTCACCGATGGCCGTCAACTGCACCAGCAAGGGGGGGAACAGCGGTTCACCGGCCATCGCCTGGTTCAGCCCTTGCCCATTGGCCATGCCTTGGCGCAGCCGCAACACCGCCTGCTCGTGCAGGGTGCCACCCGTTACCCGGGCCACCGTACCCAGCGCATCCAGCAACGGCACCCCGGCGCCGTAGGACGTGGCCAGGCTGCGCGCAAACCGCGCCAGTGCGGCCTGCCCCAGCAGCTTGCCAAACACGGGCAAGCCCAGCACCCGCCAAGATATCCACAGGCGCGCTGGCGCATGCTGTCGATAAAGCTGGCGCACGGCCAAACCCAGCACCACTCCCATCACCAGCAACAGCGGCGCAAACCGGCTCAGCCCTATGGACAAGTCGATCACCCACTGGGTAAATGCCGGCAACGCCGCGCCCATGCCCGAGAACATGCTCTCGAATTTCGGAATGACCTCCAGCAACAAGATCGCCGACACCCCCAGCCCGGTCAACAACAGCAGCAGCGGGTAGATCATCGCCTTGCGCACCTTCTTGTGCAGCACTCGACGCTGTTCCAGCATGCCCGCCAGTTGCTCCAGCTGCCGGTCGAGCGTACCGGACTGCTCGCCCACCCGTACCAGGTTGCAATACAGCGCATCGAACCATGCCGGGTGACGCTGCAACGCATCCGCCAACCCCAGGCCCGAGGCCACATCCTGTTTCAATCTTTCCAGCAACGCCGCCTGCGCCGCATCGCAACCACTGCGCTCCATCACCTCGAACGCCTGCAGCAGCGGCACGCCGGCCTTGAGCAACGTCGCCAACTGCCGGCTGAACCCCGCCGGGTCAGCCTTCTGGCGCCGCTTGGGCCAGCTGAACGCCAGCCCGCTGGCCGGCCGCAAACTGGCTACCGTGATGCCCTGGCGGATCAGCCCGGCGCGCACATAAGCCGGGCTGCGCCCGGGTGTTTGGCCGCTGACCGGCGTGCCGTTGGCGTCGGTGCCGTGCCAGCGGTAGAGAAGTGAAGATGAAGTCATGCAAAGGTCCTTGTTCAGCCCCGGCGACAAGCCTGGAAACAGCTTGCCGCGTCCATGCAAGGGCACGCGTCCGTGATGCTCACTAGAGTAGTTCAGCGAAGATGACGCCCGTGCGGGCAGGGGTGACAAAAGGTGTCTGTTCAGGCCTACTGCGCCGCTGCCGGTTGGGGCGCAACTGACCTCAATGTGTAAGCGAATCAAAAAGGAACTACGTTCATGAAAGGGCAACGCGGTATCACCCTGATCGAACTGATGATCGTTGTCGCGATCATCGGCATTCTGGCGACCATCGCCTTACCGATGTACACCAACCACCAGGCGCGCTCCAAGGCCGCGGCCGGGTTGCTGGAGATCAGCGCCCTGAAGACGGCGATGGATCTGCGGCTGAATGACGGAAAGGATGTAGCGGACGTAGCCGCGCTGGGTGGCCAGCCGGCGACCGCGCATTGTGCGATCACGGCCAGCGGCAAGGCCGCAGATGGCAGCGGTAGCGTTGTGTGCACCCTGGTGGATGCGCCGGCCAACGTGCTGGGCAAGGCCCTGACCCTGACGCGTTCGGCCAGCGGCTGGGCGTGCACGACCGACATCGACGAAGACCTGGCGCCCAAAGGGTGCAAGGGGGCTTGAGGGCAGGGCAATAAACCAGCGGAAACAGGGGTTTGCGTTACGGGTGTGAGCAGTGGTACGTTGCGCTACACGCCGGTGTAGCTCAGTCGGTAGAGCAGCGCACTCGTAACGCGAAGGTCGCAGGTTCGATTCCTGTCTCCGGCACCACATCCAGCTCCACTGCATTCCACTGAATGCTTTGGAAGCCCTCTAAACCGGCCTTCTGGCCGGTTTTTTATTTCCACGACCCTCCGTCGGGAACCAACAAAATCCCCAATAACCGGGGGTATTTTTGGGGTACAGCGTCTTTCCTGAATGGAGAACGTACACCAATGCCACGCCTAGCCACTCCGCTCAGCGACCTCAAATGCCGCACGGCCAAAGCGCGTGATCGCGCCTACAAACTGTTCGACGGCGGGGGTATGTACCTGTACGTCGCGCCCAGTGGCTCGAAGACTTGGCGGCTGCGGTATTTCAAACCCAACGGCAAGGAAGGCACGCTGATCATCGGCAAGTACCCCGTCGTTTCGTTGGCCGTCGCGAGGACCAAGCGCGATGAGGCCAAGGCTCTGTTGCTCGACAACCTTGATCCGATGGAGGAAAAGCAGAAGGCCAAGATCGCAGCCCAGCGAGCTAGCCTTCTCTTTGAAACCGTTGCTCTGGAGTGGCACGTCGAAATGTCCCGGCGCTGGACCGAGAGCCATGCCAAGACGGTGCTGAGCAGGTTGCGCACCCATGTGTTTCCCCTGATTGGCCAGCGGCCTATCGCTGAACTCGACACCCATGATCTCCTTGAGGTCACTCAGCGGATCAAGGATCGCGGCACCATGGATGTAGCGCTGCGTGTGCAGAACTATCTATCCACGATCATGCGGGGTGCGAAGCGGGCGCGGCAGATTACTCAGAATCCGGCGCTCGATCTGGCTGGCTCGATTCAAGCGCCGCGCACCGTGCACCGTCCTGCACTCTCGCTGAACCGCCTTCCTGAATTGTTGGATCGAATCGACAACTACACCGGTCGCGAGCTGACTCGGCTCGCAGTGCTGCTGACGCTGCATGTGTTCGTGCGCTCCAGCGAACTGCGCTTCGCCCGGTGGGATGAATTCGACCTGCAACGGGCGATGTGGGAGATCCCCGATACCCGCAAGCCGATTGAAGGCGTCCGCTATTCCACGCGCGGGACCAAGATGAGTGGGGACATTCAGATAGTGCCGCTGTCGCCTCAAGTCATCGAGATCCTTGAACGGCTGCGTAGCTTGAATCGCTTCTCTGAACTGGTGTTGCCCGGTGATCACAGGTACTGGAAGCCCTTGTCAGAAAACACGGTTAACCAGGTGCTGCGCAATATGGGGTACGACACCACCAAGGATGTGTGCGGGCATGGTTTCAGGACCATGGCTTGTAGTGCTTTACTCGAATCTGGGCTGTGGACGGACGCGGCGATTGAGCGGCAGATGAGTCATCAGGAGCGGAACCGCGTGCGTGCCGCATACATCCACAAGGCCCAGTTTCTGGAGCAACGTCGGTTGATCATGGCGTGGTGGAGTAACTACATTGATGCCAACAGATCGGGCCATGTTACCCCGCATGAGTTCGCCCATCCGGCTGGCGACAACGTCACCGCCTTGCCAAATGGTCATGGCGCATTCAATCGCGGGTGAGCCTGCAAGATTGGCGCTGGCTGCTTTTTCAGGCGGGTCCATCCAAACAGGGCTGCAAAGCCGCCCTGTTTGGATGGACCTTATTTTGAAGAGCTAAAAGCCACGAGTTTGTCCGGCGTTTACCACGGAATTCCACCGGTGGATAACCGCTTTTCACGTCCCAAGCAGCGGTGAGTTCCGACCCTTGACCGGGTTTATCCACAGGCGTAGAACTGGCCGTGCAAGCGCTGTCGATGACAGCACCCCAGGTGGCCCGAACCTTCAAGGCCATGCCGCTCTCGCGGTGGTTCTACCCAAGGGCGATTAGCATTCGGTAGCTCGCCCGGTCACTACCCATGTGATGAATGCTCTTACACATATAGCGCTCGTGCGCCAGATACTCCGTACCTCGCTGCCCTGCAGCAATCTATCCGCTTGGCCGAATCTTGCGCCAACCTGTGCCCGTCTCTTTCTCTGGAAAGAGACGGGCACTTCTAACACTGCTGCAGCCCTGATCGCACATGGCTTTGCGGCAATCCCCCTCGTGACAATCGGCGTGACAAACGCCGATGTCACCAGCAACAGCCATGCAGATGATGGTGCCGCAGACCAAGGAGTGGACTGCACCTGACTGACAGTCAGGCATGCCCCGGTCATCGCATTGCTGCTTGCACATGGCTCAGGATCTTCAGGTGCTGGTCTCGTCAGCCAGTGCTGCCTCCACCCGCCCACCGGTAACGGTGTTCAGGAGGCCAGATCATGAGATGCCCTTGCTCCCGGTTGTAAGGAGCCGCCAGTCCCGCGTAGTGGACATTCCCCACAGGTCGCAGGGGCCTTAATCCCTGATAACACTCAGCATTCTTGGCGGGATGACGTGGGGCGAGGATCGGAGAACGGTAGATGAGGTGACTGACATGGCATTGGTAGGTAGGCGGGATGGACGCAATTTCGGCTACGGCAGGCAATTAAGCTACGCAGGGCCGCAGGCGCTGAAAGACATGTTCGGCGGTGGCCACTACGGTACGGTCAAGACGCACTGTGATCGATGGCAGGCATTCGTCAAATGGTGCCGTTCCGAACAGGGGCCTGGTATCAATGATGCGCGGCAGATTGATCGAAAGGTGTTGACCGACTACGCGGCGTATCTGCGCGCCATGGTTAGGTGCGGTGATCTCGCCGTCAGCACCGCACAAAACCGGCTATCCAGCGTTAACAGGACCATGGCGGCGCTTCGCGGTGATCAGTACGTGAAGTTGCCAAGTCCGAGCAAGGCGTTGGGTATGCAGCGCACCGGGGTTCGCCAGTCTGTGCCGCAGGGCCAGGACCGCGAACAGGTGAAGCAGATCGTCGATGCGCTTTGCAGCCAAAATCTGCTCCGGGCCGCCGCGATCGTTCTGTTGGCGCGAGCCACCGGCATGCGCTTGCGTGAAGCCATCTTGGCTGACCTGCCACGGCTAAGTCGGGAGGCTGAAGCCTTCGACAAGATCAATATCCAAGACGGCACCAAAGGCGGCCGCGCCGGCGCCTCAGCGCCACGTTGGATCGCAGTGAACGACCATGTTCGATGTGCATTTGAGTTTGCACTATGGGTGTCGCCTGCCGGTAGTCGCAACCTGATTGCGCCACACGAAAGCTACTTTGACGTTCTGCAGAACGTCGTTCGCCCGGCACGGGACACCCTGCATGCACAGAACCTCAAATGCTTCCATGAGCTACGAACGGCGTACGCATGTGAGCGCTACGAGCAGATCACCCAACACCCCGCACCAATCAGCGGCGGCCAATGTTGCCAGGTAGATAGGCACCTAGATCGTGAGGCCAGAAGGCAAATCAGCTACGAGCTGGGGCATGGTCGGATCGATGTGGTCGCGGCCTATATTGGAGGACGGTCATGAGCAAGCCATTCGATATGGAGTTGTTCTTGGCTGGCATACTGACCGGGTCGCACGCGACTCGCCAACGCCATATACACCAGGCGGAACTCATCCAAGCAGAAATCTCAGAGCGTTGGCATCGACTGACGCCTTGGGCTTGGCAGAAAAAACATGTGGATTGGTTTCTTGAGCATCGCCTAAACCGACGCAGCGAGGCGACGCGTTATTACTATCTGCTGACCGTGCGGCTGCTCGCCCGTCGTTTACAAAAAGCATGGGTGTTCAACCTCTGAGCGAGGTGCTGCTATTGATAGGTACGACTGGCAGCAATCGACCCAAAGCTGCCCTTCACCACTGACAGCTAACGGCAAATAGCTGACTTTGCGGGGCGGTTGCTGCTGGCTGGGCGCAAGTAGTAAAAGTTGCTCTCTTTCTGACCCCACCTAGACATGCTGGTGTCGAATTGCCATCCTGTGGGGGCAGAAAGAGAGATGCGTAGGACTATGCCAAGGAGGAGTCAGGGTGTCGATCATTCAGGAAATTCACGCATGGTCCAAGGGGCTGCCTGCTTGGCAGCAAGATGCGATCGCTCGGCTCTATCAAGATCGTACGCTTAGTGCGGCCGATCTGGATGATCTCTACGCATTGGCTAAGGCCGACGTGGGGATCGCTGATCCAGATGACCGGAAGCCCAGGGTGCTCGAGGATGCTCAGATAGCTCCGCCGGCCGATCCAACCCGAGTTGTTCAGCTAGCAGCGATTAAGGATCTCCAGAATGTTAACGCCCTAGCGAACGGTGGCAGCGTTCCGATTGCAGTGTCAGGTCTGACGGTCATTTACGGGGAGAATGGAGCTGGGAAGTCCGGCTACTCCAGAGTATTCAAGCATGCATGCCGTGCGAGAGATCGTCGTGAGCCCATACTGCCTAACGCAAACTTGGATCCCAAGATTGCCGGCGTTGCCCAAGCGGTTTTCGAGGCTGTAATCGACGGCACGGCTACTGACCTTGCTTGGCGGTATGGAATAGCGGCGCCTGAACCGCTTTCTGACATTTCCATCTTCGACACCCATTGCGCCCGTGCTTACATTGATAACCACGGCGATTTCGCTTACGCCCCATACGGACTGGATATCTTGGAGGGGTTAGTAGGCGCGTGTAACAAGCTCAAATTGCGTGCAACGCAAGAAAAGACAGCGAATGCTCCAAGTGACGCCGCGTACGCCGTACTTGCGAAAGAGCAGACCGCGGTAGCCACTACGCTACTGGGTATCCCTACTAGGACTAATCCCGAGCATATCGAAGCTTTAGCCATGCTCAGCCAGGCGGACAAGGATCGGCTGCTCTTATTGACACAAACCCTAGCTGAAGCTGATCCGAAGCAAAAAGCCCAAACGCTGCGTCAGAAGGCGACGCGCTTCTCAGGGTTGAATGATCGAATCGCAGCAGCAATTGCGTTGATCAACGATGAAAAGATCACCCAACTCAGAGAGCTAATTAAGAAGTCGAAAGCGGCCAAAGCCGCAGCGGAACTGGCTGCCACGGAGTTCAAGCAGACGCCAGGTCAGCTTGTTGGCACAGGTGGCGATGAGTGGAAGGCTTTGTTTGAGGCGGCTCGAATTTTCGCCGGGCTTAGTCATCCGGATCATGAGTTCCCGGCGATTCCAGAAGACGCCGCATGCCCCCTTTGCCAGAACCGACTTGGGGAAGAAGGTGCCTCGCGACTAGTTAAGTTTGACGCCTTCATTAAGCATGCTGCCGAAAAGACTGCGAAAGACGCCCGTGAAACTGCCGCCACTGCCTACAGGGCGATTCAGAGCGCCGCCTTGGATGTAATGTTCCGCGATGCTTTGGTTGAGGAGCTTGCGGAAATTGATCCTGAGCTCTCTGCGGCGTGTTCATCAATGCAGGAGTGTCTGCACTCCCGTCAGAAATCAATACTGCAAGCCGCTGCGGCTGAGATCCAGTGGGAGGAGGTCCTGAAGTTGCAGGCCGATCCGCAACTAGGCTTAAAGCACATTATTGAAGGCCTACAAGGCCAAGCCGCTGCGCTGGAGGCAACGGCCGATGAGAAAGTCCGGGCTGAAATGGCGACGGAGAAGCGAGAGCTTGATGCACGAGT
>NZ_JAJSAW010000025.1:0-44466 GCF_021378985.1 Pseudomonas sp. JR33AA | reverse complement strand
ATTGTAGGAGCGGGTTTACCCGCGAAGAGGCCAGTCAGGCAAACCAAAAAAAGCCCCGCCAGTTCGCACTGGCGGGGCTTTTTCGTTCAGCTGTGGCTATCAGCCGTGATGAGGTTTCTGCTCATCGGCGGCTTCCAGGGCTGGTTCCTGGGAAGCTGCAGCAGCTTCCTGTGCGGCTTTGGCAGCAGCCTCGGCCTCACGCTTGCGGCGACGCACTTCACGTGGGTCGTTCGGTGCGCGGCCGTTGGCCAGCATTACCGTGGCAGGTTCTACCACTGCAGGTGCAGGCTCGGCCGCCACTTCTGGCTGGGCTTCGACAACCGGAGCAGACTGTACGGCAACCGGAGTGACTTCGACCACGGCCGGGGCCTGTTCGATTTCACCGGCTTCTACCGCTGGGGCTTCTACCGGGGTTTCAACCGCTACGGTTTCTGCAACCACGGCTGGCTCAACAGCAGGTGCATCCTCAGCGACGGGCTGCGGGGCAGTCTCGATCACAGGTTCGGCAGTTGCCTCGGCTGCGGCCACTGGCTCGGCGACCGGCTGTTCGACCACCGGGGCCACGGTTGCTTCTTCAGCTTTGGCGACCGCTTCGACCTGCTCAACCGGCTGGGCGGCTTCGCTGTTGTCGGTTTCTGCAACGGCAGCGACTTCGGCGGTGGCGCGCTCGGCCTGCTGGTTGGCCTGGGCTTCTGCGTCGGAGCTGATGTTGCTGCTGGCGACGGCAGCCGTCACGGCAAGACCGGCAGCCAGTTCAGCGCCCAGCTCGGTAGCCTGGTGCTGTTGCGGTTGCTCTTCGCTGCCTTCTTCTTCACTGCCGTCGATCAGCTCGCCATTGGCATTGCGCTGACGCTCACGACGGTTGCTGCGACGACGCTGGCCGCGGGAGCGGCGGCGTGGGCGCTCGCCATCGGTGCCTTCCTGCTCGTCTTGCAGCAGCTCTTCGCCTGGCAGTTGCTCTTCGGCAAGTTCGGCAGCCTGTTCGGTTGCTTCTTCGGCAGCGCGTGGTTGGCGCTCTTCGCGTGGTGGGCGCGGGGCGCGCTCTTCACGTGGCGCTCGTTCCTCGCGAGGGGCGCGCTCTTCACGTGGAGTACGTTCTTCGCGAGAGGCGCGCTCTTCGCGTGGAGCACGTTCTTCACGCGGTGCGCGTTCTTCGCGTGGAGCACGCTCTTCACGGGCTACACGTTCTTCACGCGGCTGGCGCTCTTCGCGTTCGGCTGGTGGGGTAGCGTCCAGCGGTTCGCGCAGTTCGCGAACGCGCTCTTCGCTGCGGTTGCTACGGCGGTCTTCGCGTGGCTGGCGCGGAGCACGTTCTTCACGTGGTGCACGCTCTTCGCGTGGGGCGCGTTCCTCGCGCGATGCACGCTCTTCGCGTGGGGCACGTTCCTCACGCGGTGCACGCTCTTCGCGTGGGGCGCGTTCCTCGCGCGGTGCACGCTCTTCACGCGGTGCGCGCTCGGCACGCTCTTCACGCGGTTTGCGTTCTTCGTCGCGGCGGCCGTTGCGGTTGCGGCTTTGCTGGCGGCCGTTGCGGCGTTCTTCGTTACGCGGGCTGCGCTCGGCAGCCGGTTTTTCTGCGGCGGGAACCACTGGCGCGGCGGCAGGCTCGTCCTTGCCGGCGAACAGGCTGACCAGCGACTTCACCAGGCCCTTGAACAGGCTTGGCTCCGGAGCGCTCGGGGCAGGGGCGACCGGGGCTGCAGGCTGGGGCTCTTCAGCGGCAGCTGGTACCGGTGCGTTGGCGCGGGCCGGGGCTGTCTTCACTGCGGCTTCCTGGCGTACCAGGGTGCGGGTGGCGGTCGGCTGCGGCGCTTCTTCAGCTTCGGCTGCGGCGATTTCGTAGCTGGACTGGTTGTTCAGCACTTCGGGGTTGTCGTCGCGCAGGCGCTGGACTTCGAAGTGCGGGGTTTCCAGGTGGTCGTTCGGCAGGATGATGATGCGCGCACGGGTACGCAGCTCGATCTTGGTGATCGAGTTACGCTTTTCGTTCAGCAGGAAAGCGGCTACCGGGATCGGCACTTGAGCGCGTACTTCGGCGGTGCGGTCCTTCAGGGCTTCTTCTTCGATCAGGCGCAGGATGGCCAGCGACAGCGATTCGACGTCACGGATGATGCCGGTGCCAGAGCAGCGTGGGCAGACGATGCCGCTGCTTTCGCCCAGCGATGGGCGCAGGCGCTGACGGGACATTTCCAGCAGGCCGAAGCGCGAGATGCGGCCTACCTGCACGCGGGCGCGGTCGGCTTCCAGGCATTCACGAACGCGCTCTTCAACAGCGCGCTGGTTCTTCGCCGGAGTCATGTCGATGAAGTCGATCACGATCAGGCCGCCAATGTCACGCAGGCGCAGCTGGCGGGCGATTTCCTCGGCCGCTTCCAGGTTGGTCTGCAGGGCGGTTTCTTCGATGTCGCTGCCTTTGGTGGCGCGCGCCGAGTTGATGTCGATGGACACCAGGGCTTCGGTCGGGTCGATCACGATCGAGCCACCGGACGGCAGGTCAACCACGCGCTGGAAGGCAGTCTCGATCTGGCTTTCGATCTGGAAGCGGTTGAACAGCGGCACGCTGTCTTCGTACAGCTTGACCTTGCTGGCGTACTGCGGCATTACCTGGCGGATGAAGGTCAGCGCTTCTTCCTGGGCGTCGATGCTGTCGATCAGCACTTCGCCGATGTCCTGGCGCAGGTAGTCGCGGATGGCGCGGATGATGACGTTGCTTTCCTGGTAGATCAGGAATGGCGCGGCGCGGTCCAGGGACGCTTCCTTGATGGCGGTCCACAGTTGCAGCAGGTAGTCCAGGTCCCACTGCATTTCTTCGCTGCTGCGGCCAAGGCCGGCAGTGCGCACGATCAGGCCCATGTCACCCGGGACGGTCAGGCCGTTCAGGGCTTCGCGCAGTTCGTTGCGCTCTTCGCCTTCGATGCGGCGCGAGATGCCACCGGCACGCGGGTTGTTGGGCATCAGCACCAGGTAGCGGCCGGCCAGGCTGATGAAGGTGGTGAGGGCGGCGCCTTTGTTGCCGCGCTCTTCCTTCTCGACCTGAACGATGACTTCCTGGCCTTCGCTGAGCACTTCCTTGATGTTGACCCGACCTTCTGGGGCCTTCTTGAAGTACTCGCGGGAGATTTCTTTCAGCGGCAGGAAGCCGTGACGTTCGGAGCCGAAGTCGACGAAGGCGGCTTCGAGGCTGGGTTCGATGCGGGTGATCTTGCCTTTGTAGATGTTGGCCTTTTTCTGCTCGCGCGCGCCGGACTCGATGTCCAGGTCGTAGAGACGTTGGCCGTCCACCAGGGCTACACGCAACTCTTCGGGTTGAGTTGCGTTAATCAGCATTCTTTTCATGTTGTACCGTCGGTTTCCGGGCTGCCGGAAACGGCGTTCGGCACACACGACGTCTCATGGTCGGTGCCAAGGTGCGCAAAGGGTGGCCGGGCCACCCCCGTGTCGAGCGACGTTCGGCACCAGCCGGTTGCCCAGCCTGCCGTTGTCGCGACGACGCGTCCTGTTTGCTGCGGTGCCAACAAGGCCCCGGTGGCTTCGAATAGGTATCCGAATCAACCAAGCGGGCCTTGTGCACTCAGTCAGGAGGAGGAATCAACCGTCAGCCGTGGACGCCCGGAGGGCATCTGTTCAGGACCTTATCCGCTCACCAGCCGTCAGTGGGCTGGTGGCCGGACGCGGTGCTACACGGTCCGAGGGCTGTGCATCTCCACCCTGCACGTATCCCTGATAATTCGGGTGCTGCCGCGCGCTGAATCCGCAACGGGTTGCATTTTTCGCCAGCGCTGGTTCTGCGCTGGCGCCATTCATGTCCAAGGCAGGTATTTCCGAAGCATTCGCCGGGCGTTGCGTGGAAGCGACCCGCGGGCAGAGGTGCGGCGAAAAGAATCGGGTAAGCAGGTGAAACACCGCACTTGTCGTTTTTTTTCGGTCTTCTCTACACGGCGCTGGTGGCGATTCCAGGCATTTCGGTAAACTGGCGAAAACCCCGTAGGACGGCCTCGCGTCCTGGAGAATTGCGAAGGTCAGGGACCGGCAAAGAGCCTGGTGCCGCTGGCCTGCCGCTTTTGGCGGCGTTCGCGACTATAGCAGCAATGATTAAGTGCTTCAATTCCATAAAAAATTGTTATGATCCCGTAATGACGACCAATACCCCTCCGACTTCCGGCGTTCAGCTGATCGAAGTCGCGCCGGAGCTTGCCGGCCAACGCATCGATAATTTCCTCATCACGGCCCTCAAGGGCGTGCCCAAGACGCTGGTCTACCGCATCCTGCGCAAGGGTGAGGTGAGGGTCAACAAGGGCCGCGTCAAGCCGGAGTACAAGATCCAGGCCGGGGACATCGTGCGGGTCCCGCCCGTGCGCTTGCCGGAACGAGACGAACCGGCGCCGGTGGCCCAAGGCCTGCTGCAGCGCCTGGAAGCCGCCATTGTCTATGAGGACAAAGCGCTTATCGTGATGAACAAGCCGGCCGGCATCGCCGTGCACGGCGGCAGTGGCCTGAGCTTCGGGGTGATCGAGGCGCTGCGCCAGTTGCGCCCGGACGCCAAGGAGCTGGAGCTGGTACACCGCCTGGATCGCGACACTTCTGGCCTGTTGATGATCGCCAAGAAGCGCAGCATGCTGCGCCACCTGCATGCCGCGCTGCGCGGCGATGGTGTCGACAAGCGCTACATGGCGCTGGTGCGCGGCCACTGGCCAACATCGAAAAAGCAGGTCAACGCGCCGTTGCTCAAGAGCAACCTGCGTTCCGGCGAGCGCATGGTCGAAGTGAACGAGGAAGGCAAGGAGGCGCTGACCTTGTTTCGCGTGCTGCGTCGCTTTGGCGACTTTGCCACCATTGTCGAGGCGCGCCCGATCACCGGTCGTACTCATCAGATTCGCGTGCACACCCTGCATGCCGGGCACATGATCGCTGGTGACAGCAAATACGGCGACGAAGACTTCAGCCGGGAAATTCGCGAGTTGGGCGGCAAGCGTCTGTTCCTGCATGCCTACGCGTTGACTGTACCGCTGCCGGACGGTGGCGAGTTGAAGCTCGAGGCGCCTGTGGATGAGGTCTGGGCGAAAACCGTTGAACGTTTGAGTGCGTCCTGACCCATGAAGAAAGGCTATGAGCTACTGATCTTCGACTGGGACGGCACCCTGGCCGATTCCATTGGTCGTATCGTCGAGGCCATGAATGTCGCCGCAGAGCGTGCCGGCGAGGCGCAGAGCAGCGACGATGCGGTCAAGGGCATCATCGGCCTGGCCCTGGACGAGGCGATCCATACCCTGTACCCGCACCTGGTGCCTGCAGAGGTTGCCAGCTTCCGTCAGCACTATGCCGATGTCTACGTTGCACTGGATCAGCAACCTTCGCCACTGTTCGATGGCGTGGTCGAGTCGCTGGATGCCTTTCGCGCCGAGGGGTATCGCTTGGCGGTGGCCACCGGCAAGGCCCGTCGCGGGTTGGATCGCGTGCTCAAGGCCAATGGCTGGGAGCGGTTCTTCGACATCACCCGTGCCGCTGACGAGACCCGTGGCAAGCCACACCCGCTGATGCTTGAGGAAATCCTCGGGCATTGTGGTGTCGAACCGGCGCGTGCGCTGATGGTCGGAGATTCGGCATTCGACCTGCAGATGGCCAGCAATGCCGGCATGCATTCGGTGGCGGTTGGCTATGGTGCCATGTCGCTGCAGGCGCTGGCCGAGTTTGGCCCGCAGGTATGTATCGATCACTTTTCCCAGTTGCGCGAGTGGCTGGATGGTTCCGCAATTCCACTTCCAAGGTAGGTAAGCATGGCAGACGAATGGAAGGCCCCTGAGGCCGAGCCCGGGGAGCGCGAAGAGCGCAACAGTTGGAGGTTGCTGGAAAAGACCTTGCTGGCCAGCGTGCAGGAGCAGCGACGGTCGCGGCGCTGGGGGATCTTCTTCAAGCTGCTGACCTTCGTCTACCTGTTCGGCATTCTGGCGTTGTTCTCGCCGCTGATGGACATGGACAAGGCCGCTTCGCGCAGTGTCAGTCATACCGCGCTGGTTGAGGTGCGCGGGGTAATTGCCGATCAGGAGGCTGCCAGCGCCGATAACATCGTCAAGAGCCTGCGAGAGGCGTTCAAGGACGACAAGACCAAGGCTGTGGTGATGCGCATCAACAGCCCGGGTGGCAGCCCGGTGCAGGCGGGTTACGTGTATGACGAAATCCGTCGCCTTCGTGCCGAATATCCCGCCATCAAGCTGTATGCAGTGATCGCTGATCTTGGGGCTTCCGGTGCCTATTACATCGCCAGTGCGGCGGACGAGATCTATGCCGACAAGGCCAGCCTGGTGGGTTCCATAGGGGTGACGGCGGCGGGTTATGGTTTTGTTGGAGCCATGGAGAAGCTAGGGGTCGAGCGGCGCGCTTATACATCGGGTGAGCACAAGGCGTTCCTTGATCCGTTTTCGCCGGAAAAACCAGAAGAGACCCGGTTCTGGCAGGGCGTGCTGGATACCACGCACCAGCAGTTCATCGCCATGGTCAAGCAGGGGCGGGGCGAGCGCCTGAAGGATAAGGAGCACCCGGAGTTGTTCAGTGGCCTTGTCTGGTCGGGTGAGCAGGCCAAGGCGCTGGGGCTGGTGGATGGCTTGGGCAGTGCCAGTTATGTGGCGCGTGAGATCGTGGGTGAGAAGGAGCTGGTGGACTTCACTGTTCAAGAGTCGCCGTTCGATCGCTTCTCCAAACGCGTGGGTGCCAGCGTGGCTGAGCACCTGGCGATGTGGATGGGGTTCCAGGGGCCGCAGTTGCGTTGAGTGCCTGTCGCGCGTTTGGTGGTGTTTGTGAGATCGAGCGCCGCCCGCGCGGCGCATCGCGAGCAAGCTCGCTCCTACATTTGTTTCGGGCCAATCCATCCTGTGTCAGGCGCACGCGACCGCCTTGTTTGTAAGGCGCGATATCGAGCCATGCGCCAAAGCGTTCGCGCACAAAACCCACAGGCATAATTGGCCCGAAACAAATGTAGGAGCGAGCTTGCATCGCGATGCGCCGCGCGGGCGGCGCTCGATCTCGCAGGCGTCAAAAGCCTCAAGTCGGACTACGGAACCACCACCCCTTCCTTTGTCAGCATGTCCACCAGTCGAATCAGCGGCAGCCCGATCAGGCTGGTCGCATCGCACCCGTGGGTGCTCTGGAACAGGCTCACCCCCAGCCCCTCGGCCTTGAAACTCCCAGCGCAATCCAGCGGTTGTTCCGCCGCGACATAGCGCTCCACTTGCTCGCGGCTCAATTCGCGCATCGTGACGGTAAACGGCACGCAATCCACCTGGCATTGCCCGGTGGCGCTATTCAGCAGTGCCAGCCCGGTCAGAAAGCTCACCTGCTGGCCGCTACACTCCAGCAGTTGCTCGCAAGCCCGCTCGAAGGTGTGCGGCTTACCCAGCACCTGTTCGCCCAGCACGGCTACCTGGTCCGACCCGATAATCAGGTGCCCGGGATGGCTACCCGCCAGGGCCTCGGCTTTTTGCCTGGCAAGGCGGCGTACCAGTTCAACGGCTGGCTCGTCTTCGCGGCGCTGCTCGTCTATATCGGGGCTTGCCCAGGTGAAAGGCAGGTGCAGGCGAGCGAGCAGTTCGCGGCGATAGGCAGAGCTGGAAGCCAGTAACAAAGGAAGCATGGTAGACTCCGGGTTCGGTTGAACCAATTCTATCACGCACGATGCCGCCTAATTTCCTTTGACAGGGGCGGGGGGCATCCCTAGAATGCTGCGCCTATGTTGAATGACCCGATTCCACCTCACGTTGACCCGCGCAAATTAGCCGATCGTGGCGTAACCCTTAACGGTTCGCTGCAGCTCGCTGATTTGGAAAGACTCTGCGACCCGCTTTCCGACAATGTCGGTACGGTGCAGGCGAAGTTCGATTTTGAACGAGATGAACAGCACGTGGTGGTAATCCACAGCGAGCTGGACGTCGAAGTCAAGATGGTTTGCCAGCGTTGTCTTGAGCTGGTCACCCTGCCGATCCACAGCGAATGTACATACGCCGTGGTGAAGGAGGGTGCGAATACCCAGTCGTTGCCGAAAGGCTATGACGTGCTGGAACTGGGCGAAGATCCTTTGGATCTGCAGGCATTGGCCGAGGAGGAGCTTCTGCTCGCCTTGCCAATCGTGCCTGCTCATCATCCGGAAGAATGCCAGCAGCCGGCGGGCGCAGACGAGCCCGAATCGAGCAAGGACGAGTTATCGCGGTCCAACCCGTTCAGTGTTTTGGCGCAGTTAAAGCGTGACCCAAACGTTTAGGAGTTAATCAATTATGGCTGTTCAGCAGAACAAAAAATCCCGCTCTGCCCGTGACATGCGCCGTTCGCACGACGCTCTGTCGGAAAACGCGCTGTCGGTAGAGAAAACCACCGGTGAAGTTCACCTGCGTCACCACGTTTCGCCAGAAGGCGTATACCGTGGTCGTAAAGTGGTCGACAAGGGCGCTGACGAGTAATCCTTGTCTGCTCAGGTCATCGCGATCGACGCAATGGGCGGGGACTTCGGTCCCCGCAGCATTGTCCAGGCTAGCATTGCCTGCCTTTCGGCTACCCCCTCGCTTCATCTGACCCTCGTCGGTCAACCCTCCCTCCTTGAAGATCTCGTCAGTGGCCTGCCAGCTGCGGATCGCGCGCGCCTGCAAATTGTCGCCGCCAGTGAGGTGGTCGGCATGGACGAGCGGCCATCCCAGGCGTTGCGCGGCAAGCCGGATTCGTCGATGCGCATTGCCCTTGAACTGGTGCGCGACGGAAAAGCCCAGGCCTGCGTCAGTGCCGGCAATACCGGGGCACTGATGGCGTTGTCGCGCTTCGTGCTCAAGACCCTGCCGGGTATCGACCGGCCGGCCATGGTGGCGGCGATCCCGACCCAGACGGGTTACTGCCAACTGCTCGATCTGGGCGCCAATGTCGACTGCAGTGCCGAAAACCTCTACCAGTTCGCTGTAATGGGCTCGGTGGCCGCTCAGGCGCTGGGTGTGCATCGGCCGCGCGTGGCGCTGCTGAATATCGGTACCGAGGACATCAAGGGTAACCAGCAGGTCAAGCTGGCTGCCACGCTGTTGCAGAACGCCCGCGGGCTCAACTATATCGGTTTCGTCGAAGGGGATGGCCTGTACCGGGGTGAGGCGGACGTGGTGGTGTGCGACGGTTTTGTCGGCAACATACTGCTCAAGTCCAGCGAGGGCTTGGCGACGATGATTGGTGCGCGCATCGAAAAACTGTTCAAGGGCGGTGCTTTTGCCCGCGTTGCCGGGGCTGTTGCCATGCCGCTGCTCAAGCGTCTGCAAGCCGACCTGGCGCCGGCGCGGCACAATGGGGCGAGCTTCCTGGGGTTGCAGGGTATCGTCATCAAGAGCCATGGCTCGGCGGGCGTGCAGGGGTTTCAGAGTGCCATCCAGCGGGCGCTGATCGAAATTCAGGAAAACCTGCCGCAGCGGCTGCACGGCCGCCTTGAAGACCTGTTGCCTTAGGCATTTCGCCGATGAAGTGCTTAAATGTGACCGCTTGGTCTATGTTTCCATCCAAGTTTTCAGATTCCGCGCCTGGCCTCGGGCCTGGCGCACACTATCCGACGACAAGATCATAAGGGCTTGTTCAATGTCTGCATCCCTCGCATTCGTCTTTCCCGGTCAAGGTTCCCAGTCGCTGGGCATGCTCGCCGAGCTCGGCGCCGAGAAGCCAGTGATCATCGAAACCTTCAAGGAAGCGTCCGAAGCGCTCGGCTACGACCTGTGGAAGCTGGTCCAGGACGGCCCGGAAGAGCAACTTAACCAGACCGACAAGACCCAGCCGGCGATCCTTACTGCGTCCATCGCACTGTGGCGCCTGTGGCTGGAGGAGGGCGGTGCCAAGCCTGCTTTCGTTTCCGGTCACAGCCTGGGCGAATACAGCGCCCTGGTCGCCGCAGGCAGCATCAGCCTGAAAGATGCCGTTCGCCTGGTCGAGCGCCGCGGTCAGCTGATGCAGGAAGCCGTACCGGCCGGCCACGGCGCCATGGCTGCCATTCTCGGCCTGGACGATGCTGTGGTCGTGGAAATCTGCGCCGAAGCCGCTGAGGATGAAGTTGTCAGTGCCGTGAACTTCAACTCGCCTGGTCAGGTGGTCATCGCCGGCAACAAGGCGGCGGTAGATCGCGCCATGGAGCTGTGCAAGGCCAAAGGTGCCAAGCGCGCCCTGCCACTGGCGGTCAGCGTCCCGTCGCACTGCGCCCTGATGAAGCCAGCCGCCGAGCGCTTTGCCGATTCGGTCAATGCCATCGAATGGAAGGCTCCGCAGATTCCGGTGGTGCAGAACGTCACTGCCGCCGTCGCTGCCGACCTCGATGTCCTCAAGCACGACCTGCTGGCACAGCTGTACCAGCCGGTACGCTGGGTCGAGTGTGTGCAGACCCTGGCCGCCAACGGTGCGGTCAACCTGGTCGAGTGTGGCCCGGGCAAGGTCCTGGCTGGCCTTAACAAGCGTTGCGCCGACGGCGTGACCACCTACAACCTCAACACCCCTGAAGCCGTTGCCGCCACCCGCGCGGCACTGGCCTGATTTGGAGAAGCTTGCATGAGCCTGCAAGGTAAAGTTGCACTGGTTACCGGCGCCAGCCGTGGCATTGGCCAGGCCATCGCCCTGGAGCTGGGCCGCCAGGGCGCGACCGTGATCGGTACCGCCACTTCGGCGTCCGGCGCCGAGCGCATCGCTGCCACCCTGAAAGAACACGGCATCACCGGTACCGGCATGGAGCTGAACGTCACCAGCGCCGAATCGGTTGAAGCGGTACTGGCCGCCATTGGCGAGCAGTTCGGTGCGCCGGCCATCCTGGTCAACAACGCCGGTATCACCCGCGACAACCTCATGCTGCGCATGAAAGACGACGAGTGGTTCGATGTCATCGACACCAACCTGAACAGCCTCTACCGTCTGTCCAAGGGCGTGCTGCGTGGCATGACCAAGGCACGCTGGGGTCGTATCATCAGCATCGGCTCGGTCGTCGGTGCCATGGGTAACGCCGGTCAGGCCAACTACGCGGCTGCCAAGGCCGGTCTGGAAGGTTTCAGTCGCGCCCTGGCGCGTGAAGTGGGTTCGCGTGGCATCACCGTCAACTCGGTGACCCCAGGCTTCATCGATACCGACATGACCCGCGAGCTGCCGGAAGCTCAGCGTGAAGCCCTGCAGACCCAGATTCCGCTGGGCCGCCTGGGCCAGGCTGACGAAATTGCCAAGGTGGTTTCGTTCCTGGCGTCCGACGGCGCCGCCTACGTGACCGGGGCTACCGTGCCGGTCAACGGCGGGATGTACATGTAATACTGCAACTCAATGTGACGGGTTTCGTAAAAAAAGAGTCATACTGCGAGCCTAAAATCCGTTATAAAGCTGCAACCAGATTCCAGGCAGCGGGTGTGGTGACTAGCCTGAAGGTGCGTTTTGCTTGAAAAGCGAACGTCTTTCTATAAAATTAGCCACCGGCCAGCTGCCTGACATATATCCATTAGGAGTGAAAACTAGGTATGAGCACCATCGAAGAACGCGTCAAGAAAATCGTCGCCGAGCAACTGGGCGTCAAGGAAGAAGAAGTGACTAACTCCAAGTCCTTCGTCGATGACCTGGGTGCCGATTCGCTTGACACCGTTGAACTGGTGATGGCTCTGGAAGAGGAATTCGAGACCGAAATCCCTGACGAAGAAGCCGAGAAGATCACTACCGTTCAAGCTGCCATCGACTACGTCCAGGCCCACCAGGCCTAAGACGCTACAGTCGACGTTTCTTGTCGGGGAAAACCGCACTGCCTTCGCCGGCGTGCGGTTTTTTCTTTGCGAGCGCCTCGCCTTTTTCAGGCGGCTTCGTTCACCGCGCACCAATAGAGCTTGTTGCCATTTCATTCCAGCGCTTGAATGCAATGGCAAGAGACTCTGTTATTAGAAAAGGAGAGTACTGTGTCGCGTAGACGCGTCGTGGTCACCGGTATGGGTATGCTGTCGCCACTGGGTACCGATGTACCGAGCACCTGGCAGGGCATTCTGGCTGGCCGCAGTGGCATTGGTCTGATCGAACACACGGACCTGTCTGCCTACTCCACCCGTTTTGGCGGCTCGGTGAAAGGCTTCGAGGTTGAGCAGTACCTGTCGGCCAAAGAGGCCCGCAAGCTCGACCTGTTCATCCAGTACGGCCTGGCGGCTGGTTTCCAGGCCGTGCGTAATGCCGGCCTGGAGGTCACCGATGCCAACCGCGAGCGTATTGGCGTGGCCATGGGCTCGGGTATCGGTGGCCTGACCAACATCGAGGAAACCAGCCGTACCCTGCACGATTCAGGGCCGCGCCGCATTTCGCCGTTCTTCGTGCCAGGCTCGATCATCAACATGATCTCCGGTTTCCTGTCGATCCACCTGGGCCTGCAAGGACCGAACTATGCCATCGCCACTGCGTGCACCACCGGCACCCATTGCATCGGCATGGCCGCGCGCAATATCGCCTACGGTGAAGCTGACGTGATGATCGCCGGTGGCGCCGAAATGGCCGCTTGTGGTCTGGGGATGGGCGGCTTTGGCGCTTCGCGCGCACTGTCTACCCGCAACGACGAACCAAGCCGGGCCAGCCGCCCGTGGGACAAGGGCCGTGACGGCTTTGTGTTGTCCGACGGTGCTGGAGCCCTGGTGCTCGAGGAGCTGGAGCACGCCAAGGCCCGCGGGGCGACTATCTATGCCGAACTGGTTGGCTTTGGCATGAGTGGCGACGCCTACCACATGACCTCGCCGCCCGACTCTGGCGAAGGCGCTGCCCGCTGCATGGCCAACGCCTTGCGCGATGCCGGTATCCAGCCGGAAGAAGTCAGCTACATCAACGCCCACGGCACTTCTACCCCAGCGGGCGATGTGGCCGAAGTGGCGGCGATCAAGCGCGTGTTCGGCGAACATGCCTACAAGCTGGCGGTCAGCTCGACCAAGTCGATGACTGGCCACTTGCTGGGCGCCGCGGGCGCGGTGGAAGCGATCTTCAGCGTGCTGGCAATCAATAGCCAGATGGCCCCGCCGACCATCAACCTGGACGAGCCGGACGACGGGTGTGACCTTGACTTCGTTCCCCACCAGGCGCGCAGCATGCCAATCGACGTGGTGCTGTCCAACTCGTTCGGCTTTGGCGGCACCAACGGCTCGCTGGTATTCCGCCGGTTTGCCGACTGATGCACAGCTGGATCGACGGCCAGCCGGCGACTGCGCTCAACCTGCAGAACCGCGGCCTGGCCTACGGCGATGGCCTGTTCGAAACCATCGCCGTGCGAGGTGCCCGGCCCAGCTTGCTGGACGGCCACCTCGCACGCCTGGCACTGGGCTGTCAGCGCTTGGCGATCAGCACCGATCTGGCGCTGGTACGCGACGAGCTGCTGCACTATGCCAGCCAGCTGGGTGAGGGAGTGGTCAAACTCATCCTTACCCGTGGCGATAGCCAACGTGGCTATGCGCCAGTTGTCGATGCCCCGCCGCGACGCATCCTTCAAGGCAGCCCATTACCCCGCTATCCTGCCGAGCATGCCGAGCATGGCGTGCGTCTGTTCCCCTGTCAGACCCGGCTTGGGGAACAACCACTGCTGGCCGGCCTCAAACACCTTAACCGCCTGGAACAGGTGCTGGCCCGTGCCGAATGGCAGGACAGTAACCATGCCGAAGGCCTTATGCGTGACGCGCAGGGCAGGGTGATCGAAGGGGTATACAGCAATCTGTTTCTGGTACGTGATGGCGTGCTGTTCACCGCTGACCTTGGTCGTTGTGGCGTGGCGGGCGTGATGCGTGCCGCACTGCTGGAACAGGCCCCGCTGCTGGGGATTGCGGTACAGGTCTGCGACCTGCCGTTCGAGGCGCTTGAGCAAGCGGATGAAGTATTTGTTTGCAATAGCGTTTACGGCATTTGGCCCGTGTGTGGCGTAGCCGCGCTAAACTGGTCGCCGGGCCCGCTCACTCGTAAACTGCAGGCCGTTGCCCGTACGTTACTGGAAACCTGAATTCGTGAGACGTAAATTCCTGCTGTTGCTGGAAATGGGCTTGATCCTTGCCGGCCTGGTGCTTGGCTGGTCGGCCTGGAAGGTCAACTCGGTCCTGGAGCAGCCCTTGCACGTCACGCAGGAACGCCTGCTGGATGTGCCCAATGGCACCAATCCCAACCGCATGTTCTACAGCATGCAAAGAGAAGGGTTGCTCGACGATGCTGTCTGGTTGCGTTTGTACTGGCGCTTCAACATGGCCGGCACCCCCCTGCACACCGGCGAGTACCGTCTTACCCCCGGCATGACTGTCGAGCAGTTGTTCGACGCCTGGCGCCGTGCCGACGTGGTGCAGTACAACCTCACCCTGGTCGAAGGCTGGACCTTCCGCCAGGTGCGCGCGGCCGTGGCCAAGCATGAAAAGATCAAGCATACCCTCGAGGGCTTGTCGGATGCCGAGGTCATGGACAAGCTCGGCCACACTGGTGTATTCCCCGAAGGCCGCTTCTTCCCCGACACTTACCGCTTCGTGCGCGGTATGAGCGATGTCGAGTTGCTGCAGCAGGCCTACATGCGTCTGGACGAAGTGCTGGCCAAGGAGTGGGCCGAGCGTTCCACAGACCTGCCGTATCGCGACCCGTATCAAGCGCTGATCATGGCCTCCCTGGTCGAAAAGGAAACCGGCATTCCGCAGGAACGCGGGCAGATTGCCGGCGTGTTCGTGCGGCGTATGCGCCTGGGCATGATGCTGCAGACCGACCCGACGGTCATCTATGGCATGGGTGAGCGCTACAACGGAAAGATCACCCGCGCCGACCTGCGCGAGCCTACGCCCTACAACACCTACACCATGACTGGCCTGCCGCCGACCCCGATCGCAATGGTCGGCCGCGAGGCGATTCACGCGGCGCTGAACCCGTCCAATGGCACCAGTCTTTACTTCGTCGCCCGTGGCGATGGCAGCCATGTGTTTTCCGACGACCTCGACGACCACAATTCGGCAGTGCGCGAGTTTCAGTTAAAGCGCCGGTCGGACTACCGCTCCAGCCCCGCGCCGCAGCAAGAGGCAAAGCCGGGTGCCGATGATGCCGAACAGGCGTCGGGCGCCGACGATGCGCAGCAGCCTGAGCCCCCTGCCGCGGACGAGCCAGCTGAGCAGCCAGCCCCCGATGAAGCGCCCGCGCAGGATGCCCCTGCCGGCGGTGCGCAAGCGGCCGAGCGGCCGACGCCTGACGAACAACATTAAGGACTGCCTGTGAGCGGCTTGTTTATTACTTTGGAAGGCCCCGAAGGCGCGGGCAAGAGCACTAATCGCGACTACCTGGCCGCACGCCTGCGCGAGCACGGCCTGGACGTGGTGCTGACCCGTGAGCCTGGCGGTACGCCGCTGGCGGAAAAGGTGCGTGAGCTGTTGCTGGCGCCTAGCGAAGAAGGCATGGCGGCCGACACCGAGCTGCTGCTGGTGTTCGCCGCTCGCGCCCAACACCTGGCGCAGGTTATCCGCCCGGCGCTGGCTCGCGGGGCTGTGGTGCTGTGTGATCGGTTCACGGATGCCACCTACGCCTATCAGGGAGGCGGACGTGGTTTGTCTGTCGAGCGTATCACTGTCCTGGAGCAGTTCGTCCAGGGCGACCTGCGCCCGGACCTGACGCTGGTCTTCGACCTGCCGGTAGAAGTGGGCCTTGCGCGAGCCGCCGCCCGTGGCCGCCTGGACCGGTTCGAGCAGGAAGGGCAGGCCTTCTTCGAAGCGGTGCGCCAGGCGTACCTGCAGCGCGCCCAGGGCGCGCCACGGCGCTACAGCCTGCTTGATGCGGCGCAATCCCTGGAGGCGGTGCAGCGTGATATCGACGCACTGCTGCCAGGCATCCTGGAGCGTTGCCGTGGCTGAGGCTTACCCTTGGCAGCAGGCGCTGTGGCGGCAACTGGCCGGTCGCAGCCGGCATGCCCACGCGTATCTGCTGCATGGGCCGCAGGGTATTGGCAAGCGGGCCATGGCCGAGCGTCTGATGGCGCGTCTGTTGTGCCAGCAGCCGCAGGGCCTGGACGCTTGTGGGGCGTGTAAGTCGTGCCTGTTGCTCAAGGCCGGCAGCCACCCGGACAACTTCGTCCTCGAGCCGGAAGAGGCTGACAAGCCGATCAAGGTCGACCAGGTACGTGAACTGGTGGCCTTTGTGGTGCAGACTGCGCAGTTGGGCGGGCGCAAGGTGGTGTTGATCGAGCCGGTGGAGGCGATGAATGTAAACGCCTCTAACGCTCTGCTCAAAAGCCTTGAAGAGCCTTCCGGTGATACCGTGTTGTTGCTGGTGACGCACCAGCCCAGCCGTCTGTTGCCGACGATCAAGAGCCGCTGCCAGCAGGTCGCCTGTCCGCAGCCCAGCCTGGCCCAGAGCCAGGCATGGCTGGCTGGGGCGTTGCCCGACTGCGACGAGGTCGAGCGCGATGAGCTGCTGACGCTGGCAGCAGGCTCGCCATTGATGGCGGTCAGCCTGCAGGCGCAGGGCGTGCGTGAGCAACGCGCGCTGGTGGCCGATGGGGTGAAGAAGCTGCTCAAGCAGCAGCAATCGCCCAGCCAGCTGGCCGATGCCTGGAGCGGTGTGCCGTTGTTGTTGCTGTTCGACTGGTTCTGCGATTGGTCGCACCTGATCCTGCGCTATCAGTTGACCCAGGACGAGGAAGGGTTAGGCTTGGCCGATATGCGCAAGGTCGTGCAATACCTGGCGCAGAAAAGCCGCCAGGCCAAGGTGCTGGAAGTGCAAGCCTGGATCCTCGAGCAGCGCCAGAAGGTGCTGGGCAAGGCCAACCTCAACCGTGCCTTGCTGCTTGAATCGCTGCTGGCTCACTGGCTGCAACTGCCAGGTGCCCGCTGATTTCCCATTTTTCATGTGTGCCGTAATCCCATGCTCGTAGATTCCCATTGCCACCTCGACCGTCTTGATCTCAGTGCCCACCAGGGCTCCCTCGATGCTGCCCTGCAGGCGGCGCGTGAGCGTGGGGTGGGGCATTTCTTGTGCATTGGCGTCAGTGCCGAGAATGCGGGTGCCGTGAAGGCGCTGAGCGAGCAGTACGCTGACGTTGACTGCTCGGTGGGCGTTCACCCGCTGGACCTGGCCCCAGGCGAAACCCCGGCGTTGGAATGGCTGTTGCGCGAACTGGCTCACCCGCATGTGGTGGCGATTGGTGAAACCGGGCTGGATTACCACTACGAGCCGGAGGCTGCCGAGCTTCAACAGGCCTCGTTCCGTCTGCACCTGGAGGCCTCGAGGCAGACCGGCAAGCCGGTCATCGTGCATACCCGGGCGGCGCGCGCCGATACCCTGGCGCTGCTGCGTGAGGCCAGCCTGCCGCAGGCTGGCGTGCTGCACTGCTTTACCGAAGACTGGGACATGGCCAAGGCGGCGCTGGACCTGGGCTATTACATTTCGCTGTCGGGCATCGTTACCTTCCGCAATGCCGATGCCTTGCGGGAAGTGGCGCGGCAGGTGCCGGTCGACCGCCTGCTGGTAGAGACCGATTCGCCGTACCTGGCGCCGATTCCCCATCGCGGCAAGCCGAACCTGCCGCAGTACGTACGGGACGTGGCGGAGTATGTGGCTTCGCTGCGTGGGGCCAGTTATGAGCAACTGGCCGAGCAGACTACCGCCAACTTCAAGCGGCTGTTTCCGTTGGCGCGGGTGGATTGATTCACCGGGGTTTAAAGATTGGGTGAGGGGCACAGGGTGCCTGCCACAAACCTGACAGCCGTCACACCATCCTCCCCACAAAAACACAAAAAAAACCCGGGTTCTGGGGGAGGAATCCGGGTTAAGACCATTAGGAGTAAAACAAAGGTACGCGGTCCCTGAGCACCTTTATCGGCGCGCCACTGGGGGGGATGCGCCGCGCCAACACTTCAAGTATTGGTCAGCTTTGGCGCAGTGCCAGTGCATATTGGACGTTTTTTAAACAGATTTGGAATACGCCAACGTTTCATTCCTCCCGCAGCGCATGGCTGTATGCATCGTGAAACACAGACATGCGTGGATGATCCGTGCAATTTCCCGCAAGTTAGGCATAATAAACCGCTTCGATTGTCATCCAGTCCTTCCCATGCAGAAAGAACCTCGTAAGGTCCGTGAGTTTCGCCGTCGCGAACAGGAAATCCTCGATACCGCGCTCAAGCTGTTTCTCGAGCAAGGTGAAGACAGCGTCACCGTCGAGATGATCGCCGACGCCGTGGGCATCGGCAAAGGCACGATCTACAAGCACTTCAAGTCCAAGGCGGAGATCTACCTTCGTCTGATGCTCGATTACGAGCGTGACCTGAATGAGCTGTTGCACTCGGCCGATATCGACCGTGACAAGGAAGCGCTGTCGCGCGCCTACTTCGAGTTCCGCATGCGCGATCCGCAACGCTACCGGCTGTTCGACCGCCTTGAAGAAAAGGTGGTCAAGGGCAATCAGGTGCCGGAAATGGTCGAGCAACTGCACAGCATTCGTGCCTCCAACTTCGACCGCCTGACCCAGCTGATCAAGGGCCGTATCAGCGAAGGCAAGCTCGAAGACGTGCCGCCGTATTTCCACTACTGCGCTGCCTGGGCTTTGGTGCACGGCGCTGTGGCGCTGTACCACTCGCCGTTCTGGAGCAACGTGCTGGAGGACCAGGAAGGCTTCTTCCAGTTCCTGATGGACATTGGGGTGCGTATGGGCAACAAGCGCAAGCGCGACCCGGAACCCTCAAGCTGAGCATTTAGCGAAACTGGGTTGTGCGTCCTCTGCACGGCAGTGCAGCCCGAAGCGTTTGGCTATCGTTTGGAAATTCGGCATTGCTCATTGGGGGGCTTGCAAAAACCTGATTTATGAGTCAGGTTTTGCCAGCCCCTTCATCCATGCCGGAGTCATTCATGATTGTCGATCGTCAAGGCAGGCGCTTTCGCAACCTGCGCGTCAGCCTGACGGCTGCCTGCAACTACGCCTGTACCTACTGCGTACCCGACGGCAAGCGGCTGGTGGCGGCGCAGGACGAGCTGTCGGCGGATGCCCTGGCGCGTGGTGTGGCCTATCTGATCGAAGCCGCCGGCATCGAGCGCCTGCGGATTACGGGTGGTGAGCCACTGGTTAGCCCGCGCCTGGATGCCTTTCTGGCTGCCGTGGCCAAACTCCACCTTGACGACGTTTCGCTGACCACCAACGGCCAGTTGCTGGCGCGCAAGTTGCCGCAACTGCAGGCGGCTGGGATTCGTCGGCTGAACGTATCCCTCGACACCCTCGACCCGCTGGCTTTCCGCCAGATTGCCCGTGGCGGCGACCTGGGCACCGTGCTGGACGCATTGGCGCAGGCCAGCACCCTGGGTATGCGAATCAAGGTCAACATGGTGCCGATGCGCGGGAAAAACCTGGATCAGGTGCTGCCGCTGCTGGATTACTGCCTCGCGCGCGGCTTCGAGCTGCGCTTCATCGAACTGATGCGCATGGGCCACCTCTCTCACGATCGCAATGCCTTCCTCCAACAGTTTGTAAGCCTCGACCAGCTGCTTGCGCTGATCGGCGGCCAGCATACCTACGTCCAGGTGAATGCGCCGCTGGATGCCACAGCCATGCGTTACCACATCCCTGGCAGGGGCCACTTCGGCGTCATTGCCAACGAAAGCGTGCCGTTTTGCCGTACCTGCTCACGGCTGCGCCTGTCTTCTACCGGCTGGCTGCATGGCTGCCTGTCGTCAGGTAACCGGCACTTCGTCGGCGACCTGCTGGAAAAGCCGCGTCATCAGGCGCTGCCGGCCTTGCAACGGTTGTTGGTCAAGGCTTTGGCTGACAAGCAGGATGTGGCCTTTTCCGGTGGCGTGACAGTCATGAAAGTGATCGGTGGCTGAAGCTGGCGCAAAAGCTGCATCCGCCGGCTATTCGCCGGTTTTTCGTCGCCGGCCACTGGAGGAAAGATGCGTAGCCTGGTCTTGCTGCTGGCGCTGATGGCGCTGGGCGGCTGCATGAATGTCAGCGATATGGGCGAAGGCGTCCGCTATCACATGAGCGATGCCGGTCTGCTGGACCACAGCGAAACCCGTCGCACCTTGTCGATCCGCCTGCAGCCTGATTCGTTCATCTTCATTGGCCAGGGTACCTTCGTACCGCCCGGCAAGGGGCCGGTGCCTCGGCAGAACGCAGTGGCCGAGCAGGCCTACAAGAGTTTCGTCGAATACTTCCCGTTGGTACGTCGTGCCCAGGGCCCGCTGGGCCTCGAAGAGGCCATTGCCCAGGCGCGCTCGGTGGGTGCGGACTACGTGTTGTACACGCGCTTTGCACGTACCGACGATCGCATCGGCAATGGTGACGAATGGTATGACGAGCAGGCCGTCGACCGTTTGGGCTGGGACTCTGGCGTGGTGCAGATGATGCTGATCGAAACCAGTACCCGCTACCTGATCGACACCGCACGCATCAAGAGCCGTGGCGGTTTGTTGACGTTCCACGACAACACCCCGGAGGATTTGCTTGGTGCGCCGATGCGCGAGTACGCTCGTAGCCTCCTGGGCATGAGTGAATGAGGCAAGCGTGATGAGCGACTCCGGCAAGGCCAATGACCTTCTGGCGCAGATCCCCAAGGCCAAGGGGCTGCCGCCGGTGCACCTGTGGAACCCGGATTTCTGTGGTGACATCGACATGCGCATCGCCCGCGATGGCACCTGGTACTACCTGGGCACGCCGATCGGGCGCAAGCCGATGGTGCGGCTGTTCTCTACCATCATTCGCCGCGATGGCGATGACTATTTCCTGATTACCCCGGTAGAGAAGGTCGGCATTCGTGTCGATGATGCGCCATTCGTGGCCGTGTTGCTGGAGGTGCAGGGCGAAGGCGAACAGCAGGTGCTGCGCTTTACCAGCAATGTCGAGGACCAGGTCGAGGCAGGGCCGGATAACCCCCTGCGGGTAGTGATCGACCCGGTGACGCAGGAGCCATCACCGTATGTGCTGATGCGCAGCAACCTGGAGGCGCTGATACATCGCAATGTGTTTTACCAACTGGTGGAGCTGGCGGTGCCGCATGTGATCGACGGTGAGGAATGGTTGGGCGTATGGAGCCAGGGTCAGTTTTACCCGATTGGGCGCAGTGGTTGAGGGGGCTGGGCTGCAAGAGGCATGTCTTGAGGGGGGGGCTGCCTGGTAGATCGAGCGCCGCGCGGGCGGCGCTCGATCTACCAGGCGCTGACATACTTCCGCTGAACAACGAAAAAGCCCCCGGTTGCTTGCGCATCCGGGGGCTTCTTCAATGTCTGGCTCCGCGACCTGGACTCGAACCAGGGACCCAATGATTAACAGTCATTTGCTCTACCGACTGAGCTATCGCGGAATCTGCGCGTATCTTACTGATTGCCCGGGAGAAGTCAACCCA
Organism: Pseudomonas sp. JR33AA; assembly: GCF_021378985.1. NCBI lineage: Bacteria > Pseudomonadati > Pseudomonadota > Gammaproteobacteria > Pseudomonadales > Pseudomonadaceae > Pseudomonas > Pseudomonas sp. JR33AA. The sequence goes on along the minus strand of NZ_JAJSAW010000025.1, from coordinate 23,152 downwards.
CCCCCAGGCAAAACAATGAGTTACAGCACTTCCACGATAGCTTTGGTCACCACGTGGATGTTGCTCTGGTTCAGCGCGGCCACCGCGATACGGCCGGTGTCCAGGGCATAGATGCCGAAGTCGTTCTTCAGGCGGGTAACCTGTTCAACGGTCAGGCCCGAGTAGGAGAACATGCCGACCTGGCGGCCAACGAAGCTGAAGTCACGGTTGGCACCGTATTCGGCCAGCAGCGATACCATCTGCTTGCGCATGCCGTGGATACGCTCGCGCATTTCGGCCAGTTCGGTTTCCCACATCTGGCGCAGCTCTGCGCTGTTCAGCACGGTGGCAACAATGGTTGCGCCGTGGGTTGGCGGGTTGGAGTAGGTGGTGCGGATCACGCGCTTGACCTGCGACAGCACGCGGGTGCTCTCGTCCTTGGAGGCGGTGACGATCGACAGTGCGCCGACGCGCTCGCCGTACAGCGAGAACGATTTGGAGAACGAGCTGGACACAAAGAACTCCAGGCCCGACTCGGCGAACAGGCGCACGGCGAAGGCGTCTTCGGCGATACCGTCACCAAAGCCCTGGTAGGCCATGTCGAGGAATGGCACGTGGCCCTTGGCCTTGACCACTTCCAGGACGTTCTTCCAGTCGTCCAGGTTCAGGTCGACACCCGTCGGGTTGTGGCAGCAGGCGTGCAGCACCACGATCGAGCCGGATGGCAGGGCGTTGAGGTCTTCGAGCATGCCGGCGCGGTTGACGTCGTTGGTCGGCGCATCGTAGTAGCGGTAGGTTTGCACCGGGAAGCCGGCCGATTCGAACAGCGCACGGTGGTTTTCCCAGCTAGGGTCGCTGATGGCAACCACGGCGTTGGGCGAGAGGCGCTTGAGGAAGTCGGCACCGATTTTCAGTGCGCCGGTACCACCGACGGCCTGCACGGTGACCACGCGGCCGGCGGCCAGCAGTGGCGACTCGGCGCCGAACAGCAGCTTCTGCACAGCCTGGTCGTAGGTGGCGATGCCATCGATCGGCAGGTAGCCGCGCGAAGCGTGCTGGGCGGCACGCTGGGTTTCGGCTTCGATCACGGCGCGCAGCAGCGGAATGCGGCCCTCCTCATTGCAATACACGCCTACGCCCAGGTTGACCTTGTCGGTACGTGGGTCGGCGTTGAATGCTTCGTTGAGGCCCAGAATAGGGTCGCGGGGTGCCAGCTCGACAGCGGAAAACAGGCTCATTGTTACCTTGGCTCTGATTGGAGTGTGATAGGGCGTACACGCTCCAGCCGAATGCACTGAAGCGGTGCACAAACGGGGAGTCAGTATAGTGATACCGACCGGTCACCGCGACACTCTGGCGCAGCTTTTGGGGCTATTTGCGCAAATATTTTTCGACCATTGGTCTAAATGCCGTGTCCACCGTTGTACGCGCCCGCACCTGTGCCTTGAAAGCGCCCCCGAACGGGCGCATTTGGGTATAGACTACTGGCTAAATTTACAGCTGCTGCAGCACCGCGAGGTCCTTCATGTCCGAGTTCCAGCTCGTCACACGTTTTCAGCCGGCAGGCGACCAGCCCGAGGCTATCCGCCAGTTGGTCGAAGGCATCGAGGCGGGGCTGTCGCATCAGACGCTGCTCGGGGTGACCGGCTCGGGCAAGACCTTCAGCATTGCCAACGTCATCCAGCAGGTGCAGCGCCCGACGCTGGTGCTGGCGCCCAACAAGACGCTGGCCGCCCAGTTGTACGGGGAGTTCAAGGCGTTTTTCCCCAACAACGCGGTGGAGTACTTCGTTTCCTATTACGACTACTACCAGCCGGAAGCCTACGTGCCTTCGTCAGACACCTTCATCGAGAAGGACGCCTCGATCAACGACCACATCGAGCAGATGCGCCTCTCGGCAACCAAGGCGCTGCTGGAGCGGCGTGACGCGATCATCGTTACCACGGTGTCGTGCATCTATGGCCTGGGCAGCCCCGAGACCTATCTGAAAATGGTTCTGCACGTGGACCGTGGCGACAAGCTCGACCAGCGCGCGCTGCTGCGCCGGTTGGCCGACCTGCAGTACACCCGCAACGAAATGGACTTTGCCCGCGCCACCTTCCGGGTCCGCGGCGACGTGATCGACATCTTCCCGGCCGAATCGGATCTGGAGGCCATCCGCATCGAGTTGTTCGATGATGAAGTGGAGAACATCGCCGCCTTCGATCCATTGACCGGCGAGGTTTTCCGCAAGCTGCCACGTTTCACTTTCTACCCCAAGAGCCACTACGTCACCCCGCGGGAAACCCTGCTGGAAGCAGTGGAAGGCATCAAGCAAGAGCTGAAAGAGCGTCTGGAATACCTGCACAAGGCCAACAAACTGGTCGAAGCGCAGCGTCTGGAGCAACGCACCCGCTTCGATCTGGAGATGATCCTCGAGCTGGGCTACTGCAACGGCATCGAAAACTACTCGCGCTACCTCTCCGGGCGCCCGGCCGGGGCACCGCCGCCCACCCTGTACGATTACCTGCCGCCCGATGCGCTGCTGGTGATCGACGAATCCCACGTCAGCGTTCCGCAGGTCGGCGCCATGTACAAGGGCGACCGTTCACGCAAGGAGACCCTGGTCGAGTACGGCTTCCGCATGCCTTCAGCGCTGGACAACCGGCCGATGCGTTTCGACGAGTGGGAAGATGTCAGCCCGCAGACCATTTTTGTTTCGGCAACCCCGGGCCCTTACGAGGCTGAGCATGCCGGGCGCGTGGTGGAGCAGGTGGTGCGCCCGACCGGGCTGGTCGACCCGCAGGTAGAGGTGCGCCCGGCGCTCACCCAGGTCGACGACCTGCTGTCCGAGATCCGCAAGCGTGTTGCGGCAGGCGAGCGTGTGCTGGCGACAACGCTGACCAAGCGCATGGCCGAGGACCTCAGCGATTACCTGGCCGACCATGACGTGCGGGTACGCTACCTGCACTCGGACATCGATACGGTGGAGCGGGTGGAGATTATCCGTGACCTGCGCCTGGGTACCTTCGACGTGCTGGTGGGCATCAACCTGCTGCGCGAGGGCCTGGACATGCCCGAGGTGTCGCTGGTGGCGATCCTCGATGCGGACAAGGAAGGTTTTCTGCGTTCCGAGCGTTCCCTGATCCAGACCATTGGCCGCGCTGCACGTAACCTCAATGGTCGGGCCATCCTGTACGCCGACAATGTGACAGGCTCGATGCAGCGCGCCATCGATGAAACCGAGCGCCGCCGCGAGAAGCAGATCGCCTTCAACGAAGCCAACGGTATCGTCCCCAAGGGGGTGGTCAAGGACATCACCGACATCCTGGAAGGCGCCACCGTGCCCGGCGCGCGTAGCAAGAAGCGCAAGGGCATGGCCAAGGCGGCGGAGGAGAGCGCCCGTTACGAGGCCGAACTGCGTACGCCGGGCGAGATCACCAAGCGTATCAAGCAGTTGGAAGAGAAAATGATGCAGTTCGCCCGCGACCTGGAGTTCGAAGCTGCGGCGCAGCTGCGTGACGAGATTACTCAACTGCGGGAGCGGTTGATTACCAGCTGAAGCCGGGCGCGGGCCCTGTGGGAGCGGGCGTGCCCGCGAAGAATTCAACGCGGTGGCTGGCACCGGCTGCGCCGGTGTTCGCGGGCATGCCCGCTCCCACAGGGACCGCATTTAATCTGTAATAGCCTCAATGGGCTTCCCCGGCCTTCAACCCTTCCGGCAACTTGCGGGTCAACAACACGGCCACCATGCTCACCGCCAACCCGATCCCGACAAAGTGGAAGGCATCGTTGTAAGCCATGATCATGGCCTGTTGGTGGGTGATTTCGCTCAGCTTGCCCAGTGCCGCATTGTCATTGCCCAAGCGCTCCGTCAGTTGCGCCAGCCGCTCTGCCACTTGTGGGTTGCTCGGTACCACCGCCTCGCGCAGGTAGTCGAAGTACACCTTGGTCCGTGCATCGAGCAGGGTGGCAAGCAGGGCAATACCGATGGCCCCACCCAGGTTACGCAGGATATTGAACAGGCTCGACGCCGACCCGGCATCCTGCGGCTGGATATACGCGGTGGCAATTAGCGAAATGGTCACCATGATCATCGGTTGGCCGAGGGCGCGGATGATCTGGATATGGTTGAACTGCGGCCCGGCAAAGTCCGGGTTGAGTACGCCCGAGCCGAAACTGGCGGCACCGAACAGGCAGAACCCCAGGGCGCACAACACCTTGGGTGATACTACCTTCATCAGTTGCGGCACCAGCGGGATCAGGAACAGCTGCGGAATACCCATCCACATGATCACTTCGCCAATCTGCAAGGCGTTGTAGCCCTGTACCTGCGCCAGGTACAGCGGTAGCAGATAGATCGAACCGTACAGGCCCACGCCCATGCCCAGGCTGGCGATGCTCGACAGGCCAAAGTTGCGGTTGCCGAGGATGCGCAGGTTGATCAGTGGGTGTGGCTTGGAAAACTGCAGGATGACGAAGGTGATCAGGCTGACCAGGGCAGCGCTGCCCAGGCCGACGATCAGCTGCGACTCCAGCCAGTCCTTGCGATGGCCTTCCTCGAGAAACACCTGCAGGCAGCCCAACCCAAGGCCGAGCGTGACGATGCCGGCGTAATCGGTGCTTTTCAGCAGTTCCCAGTGCGCCTCCTTCTTCTCAAGCCCGTACAACAATCCGGCGATCATTAGCAGGCCCGGTGGGATATTGATGTAAAAGATGTATTCCCAGCCCCAATTCTCGGTCAGCCAGCCGCCCAGGGTGGGCCCGATGGAGGGCGCGAAAGTGGCGGTCATGGCGAACATCGCCATGCCTTTGGCACGGTGGTGCTCAGGCAGCTTGATCAGCGTCAGGGTGAAGGCCAGCGGGATCAGCGCGCCACCGGTGAAACCCTGCAAGGCGCGGAACAGGATCATGCTCTCCAGGTTCCAGGCCATCGAGCATAGCAGCGACGACAGCAGGAAACCGCCGGATACCCACACCGCCAGGCGCCGCGCTGACAGCAGCTGCACCAGCCAGGCCGTTAGCGGGATCATGATGATTTCCGCCACCAGGTACGAAGTTGAAATCCATGAGCCTTCTTCCAGGGTCGCCGACAGAGCGCCCTGGATATCCTTCAACGAGGAGTTGGTGATCTGGATATCCAGCACAGCCATGAAGGCACCGAGCATCACGCTCATCACCGCGATCCAGTCGCGTCGGGTTGGCTCCGCAGTGGGGCGCAGCAGTTGATCACCGGCCATTGTGGCCTTCGTCTGCGCTGCGCAGGTCGACGGTGGCGGTCACCGACATGCCGGGGCGAATACGCCCATGCAACGGGTTGTCGGCACGGAACGTGAGTTTTATCGGGATGCGCTGCACAACCTTGGTGAAGTTGCCGGTGGCGTTGTCCGGTGGCAGCAGGCTGAACTGCGCACCGGACGCGGCGAACAGGCTGTCTACCCGCCCTTCGATCGGTGTGTCGGGGTAGCTGTCGAACAACAGCTGCGCGCGCTGGCCGGGCTGCATGCGGCCGATCTGGGTTTCCTTGAAGTTGGCCTGCACCCAGATGTCTTCATCCGGCACGATCGACAGCAGGTAGGCGCCGGCCTGCACCACTTGGCCATTGCGCGCATTACGCTGGCCGATGGTTCCGCTGATCGGTGCATGGATTTCGCAGCGGGTCAGGTTCAGTTCGGCCTGGGCCAGGTCGGTGCGGGCATTGGCGATTTGCGCATCGAGGCGCTTGAGTTCGGCGTTCAGGGCGGTGACCTGCTGGCGCTGGCTTTGCAGGTCGGCGCGGGCCTTGTCGACCTGGGAGCCGGCGACATGGCTGTCCGTCGACAGGGTAGTGACCCGCTCCTCAGAGACAAAGCCCGGTTTGCGCAGCTTCTCGGCGCGGCTCAGGTCCAGCCGTGAACGGTCGAAGGTGGCCTGGGTGGCCGCCAACTGGGCCTGGCCGGCGGCAATCAGGCTGCCTTGCTGGGTGAGGCGGCTTTGCGCTTGTGCGTACTCGGCTTCGCGGGTGGCCAGGGCGGCACGGGCGCGTTCGACCGCCAGCTCGAAGTCGGCGGCTTCCAGGCGCACCAGCAGGTCGCCCTTGCTGACGTGCTGGTTGTCCTCGACCGGCACCGTTTCGATACGTGCGCCGAGCTGGCTGGAGATACGGGTGATCTCACCCTGCACGTAAGCGTTGTCGGTGCTCTCGTAGAAGCGGCCCTTGAAGTACCAGTGGGCCAGGAAGGCGAGGGCGATGATGGCCACCAGGGCGAAGAAGAGCGTCAGGCGGCGTTTGAGTTGGGCAGGCATGGGGACTATCGTTCCAGAAATGTAAACAAATTTAACAGCGGCACAGGGCCTGTCGACAAGTGACGTTCGCGCCATTGCTGGAGCCCGGTGCCCGCCTCCTGCTAACATCCCGCCTTTGTTTCATCTTTCGTTCGAGACTCTCCATGACCACCGTACGCACGCGTATCGCGCCATCGCCTACCGGCGACCCCCATGTCGGCACCGCCTACATCGCCCTGTTCAACTACTGCTTTGCCAAGCAGCACGGCGGTGAGTTCATCCTGCGCATCGAAGACACCGACCAGTTGCGCTCCACGCGTGAGTCGGAGCAACAGATCTTCGACGCTCTGCGCTGGCTTGGCATCGAATGGAACGAGGGCCCGGATGTCGGCGGCCCGCACGGCCCCTACCGGCAGAGCGAGCGTGGTGAAATCTACGCCAAATACGCTAAGGAACTGGTAGACGCCGGCCACGCCTTCTATTGCTTCTGCACCGCCGAAGAGCTGGAGCAGATGCGTGCCGAACAACAGGCTCGTGGCGAAACCCCCCGTTACGATGGCCGTGCATTGCTGCTGAGCGCCGAAGAAGTGCAGCGCCGCCTGGACGCTGGCGAGCCGCACGTGATCCGCATGAAGGTGCCGAGCGAAGGTGTCTGCGTGGTGCCGGACATGCTGCGCGGCGATGTCGAGATCCCGTGGGACCGCATGGACATGCAGGTACTGATGAAGAACGACGGCCTGCCGACGTACTTCCTGGCCAACGTGGTCGACGACCACCTGATGGGCATCACCCACGTGCTGCGTGGGGAAGAGTGGCTGCCATCGGCGCCCAAGCTGATCAAGCTGTACGAGTACTTCGGCTGGGAGCAGCCCAAGCTGTGCTATATGCCGCTGCTGCGCAACCCGGACAAATCCAAACTGTCCAAGCGCAAGAACCCGACCTCGGTCACCTTCTACGAGCGCATGGGCTTCATGCCTGAAGCGATGCTCAACTACCTTGGCCGCATGGGCTGGTCGATGCCTGACGAGCGCGAGAAGTTCTCGCTGGCCGAAATGGTCGAGCACTTCGACCTGTCACGTATCTCGCTGGGCGGCCCGATCTTCGACATCGAGAAGCTGTCCTGGCTCAACGGCCAGTGGCTGCGCGAGCTGCCGGTCGACGAGTTTGCCGCACGCCTGCAGAAGTGGGCCTTCAACAGCGACTACATGATGAAGATTGCCCCGCACGTGCAAGGCCGGGTCGAAACCTTCAGCCAGGTTGCCCCCTTGGGCGGGTTCTTCTTCGAAGGCGCGCTCAAGCTTGATGCCAAGCTGTTCGAAAGCAAGAAACTGTCGGCCGACCAAGTGCGCCAGGTGATCCAGCTGATCCTGTGGAAGCTTGAAAGCCTGCGTCAGTGGGAAAAAGAGCGCATCACCGGTTGCATCCAGGCCGTGGTCGAAGCGCTGGAGCTGAAACTGCGCGACGCCATGCCGCTGATGTTTGCCGCCATCACGGGCCAGGCCAGCTCGGTTTCGGTGCTGGACGCCATGGAAATCCTCGGCCCCGACCTGACGCGCTACCGCCTGCGCCAGGCCCTGGACCTGCTGGGTGGTGTGTCGAAGAAAGAAAACAAAGAATGGGAAAAGCTGTTGGCTTCCATCGCCTGACTGCGTTCCGAACACCGCTGTTGAGCACTGTGGGAGCGGCCTTGTGTCGCGAAAGGACCGCAACGCGGTCCCACTCTCTTTGGCTCAACGCAAAACCGTCGGGGGCCGCTTTGCGGCCCTTTCGCGACACAAGGCCGCTCCCACAGGCATTTCCCTGAGGACCAAGTAGCCGGGTTTAGTGGAGCAGGGCGGTAAGTGATTGTTATCTGTGAAAAAACTTTTGAATATTTTTGAAAATTCGTTTGACAGCCCTGCAATCCGAACTTAATATGCGCCCCGTCCACAGCGATGAACGAAAACGAAGCGCCAGGCACCCAGCCAGTGGTTCAGTTCAAAGCGACATTGTGGGGCTATAGCTCAGCTGGGAGAGCGCCTGCATGGCATGCAGGAGGTCAGCGGTTCGATCCCGCTTAGCTCCACCAAATTCCGCTTAGCAGCCAAGGCTGATAAGCAAGACCGGGTCCAGCAACCAGGTCTTGAAGGTAAGAAGGTTCGTCCCCTTCGTCTAGTGGCCTAGGACACCGCCCTTTCACGGCGGTAACAGGGGTTCGAGTCCCCTAGGGGACGCCAGTTTTACACAAGCGATGTTGTTATGTCGCTGGGCCGCGAGGCTAGAAATCCGGGGCTATAGCTCAGCTGGGAGAGCGCCTGCATGGCATGCAGGAGGTCAGCGGTTCGATCCCGCTTAGCTCCACCAATTTTGCCGCGGTTCGCGTTAGCGGATCGGCACGAAGGTTATGTCCCCTTCGTCTAGTGGCCTAGGACACCGCCCTTTCACGGCGGTAACAGGGGTTCGAGTCCCCTAGGGGACGCCACTTTTCCTGCGTTTTGCAGGGCTTTAAAAGGCTCGTCGGTTATTGATGAGCCTTTTGTTTCGGGGCTATAGCTCAGCTGGGAGAGCGCCTGCATGGCATGCAGGAGGTCAGCGGTTCGATCCCGCTTAGCTCCACCATTTCTGCCAGGGTTCACGCAAGTGGATCTTCGCGAAGGTTACGTCCCCTTCGTCTAGTGGCCTAGGACACCGCCCTTTCACGGCGGTAACAGGGGTTCGAGTCCCCTAGGGGACGCCACGTTTACCCGCGTTTTGCGGGACTTTAAAGGCTCATTCGCTTATTGAATGGGCCTTTTGTTTTTTCCTTTCCCAATAATTCGCCCCGACAAACGGCCGCACATTTTGCTTGCCAAAAAATATGATGAGAATAATATTTCGATCATCATATTTTGTTCGGTGTGTACCCGATGAGCGACAAGAAGAGCAGAACCCGCGAACGCATTCTGGAAGCTGCGCGCAGTGCGCTGATTCAGCACGGCCCGGCCGAACCCAGCGTCAGCCAGGTGATGGGTGCAGCAGGCCTGACCGTCGGGGGCTTCTATGCGCACTTCGAGAGCAAGGACGAGCTGATGCTCGAAGCGTTCCGCCAGTTGTTGGGTGAGCGCCGTGCGTTGCTCGCCCAGGTCGATCCCAATCTCGATGGCGCCGGGCGGCGGGCACTGGCCGGGGCCTTCTACCTCTCGCGCAAGCACCGGGACTGCGAAGTACATGCTTGCCCGTTGCCTAACGCGTTGGGCGAAATGCAGCGCCTGCCGGAGGTGTTCCGCGAGGTGCTGGCCGAGCACATCGAGTTGATGACTGCTGCGATGGTTGACCGCCCAGAGGATGCCGACAAAGCGCTGGCTGACCTGGCCCTGATGGTGGGGGGGCTGGCGCTGGCTCGGGCCTTGGGGACCAGTGACCTGTCTGACCGTATTTTGCGCGCTGCCAAGTCGGCGGTGCTTTAACCCTGGAGCATGGCGATGACCACCCTTAGCTGGATTCGCGGTGTCAATGGCACCTTGGGCCGCCTGGCCCCCGAGCATGTCGCGGGCAAGATGCGCCGTGCCTTCATGACGCCGCGCAACCTGCCGCCGCGGGATTGGGAGCTGCCTGTGCTGGCCAGTGCCGAGCGAATTACGCTGCGCTTCGGCCTGTCTGCCTTGCGCTGGGGGCAAGGGCCGACCGTGCTGCTGATGCACGGTTGGGAAGGGCGCCCGACGCAATTTGCCGCTTTGATCGAGACCTTGGTTCAGGCGGGGCATACGGTGGTATCGCTGGAAGGGCCGGGGCATGGCCGTTCGCCTGGCGCGCAAGCGAACGTGGTGCTGTTTGCCCGGGCGTTGTTGGAAGCCGCCGCAGAGTTGCCGCCCTTGCGAGCGGTCATAGGTCATTCCATGGGCGGTGCCAGCGTGTTGTTGGCCTTGCAGATGGGGCTTCGCACAGAGGCGGCTGTCAGCATTGCAGCGCCGGCGCGCTTGCTAGGTGTATTGCGGGGTTTTGCCCATCGCCTGGGGCTGCCAGCGCGGGCGCGGGCAGCGTTCATTCGCCAGGTCGAGCGTGACGTGGGCATGCAGATTGCGCGGCTGGATGTGACGGGTTACCAGTTGGAGCTGCCGGGGCTGGTGGTGCATGCCGCCAATGATGCGCTCGTGCCCGCAGATGAGGCACAGGTTATTCACAAAGCCTGGTTCGACAGTCGGCTGATGCTGCTGGAAGAGGGTGGTCACCAGCGAGTGCTGGCCGACCCGCGGCTGGGTGAAGCCGTGCTCGAATTGCTGGCTCGGGCTGAAGCCGTCAGTGTCGGGGCGGCTTCAGCCGCGAACATCGGCATCGCCGGTGCCACCCACCGCGGTGTCTGATTCGCGGGCAAGCCCGCTCCTATAACGACCGCTTCAGGCTCGCTGGGGCTGGACATTGCCCCGCAGATCGCTGCTAAATCGCCTTTTGCGCCAAGGAAGCGAAAATGAGCTGGGACCTGGCAACACCCTTCGTCATCGACCTGCGCGTCGGCAGCGAGGATATCGACGGCCTTGGCCACGCCAACAATGCCGTCTACGTCACCTGGCTTGAGCGCTGCGCCTGGCGCCACTCCCAGCGCCTGGGGCTGGACCTGGCCGAGTACCGGCGCCTTGACCGGGCGATGGCTGTGGTGCGCCACGAAATCGACTACCTGGCCGCCGCCTATGAAGACGATGAGCTGCAGCTGGCCACCTGGATTATTGACTGGGACCAGCGCCTGCGCATGACCCGGCGGTTTCAGCTCAAGCGCCCGCGCGATGGTGTGACGCTGCTGCGCGCGCAAACCACCTTTGCCTGCATCGAGCTGTCCAGCGGCAAGCCCAGGCGCATGCCGGCGGAATTCGTCGAGGGTTACGGTCCGGCGCTGATCGGCGCCTGAGTCGCCGGCATTTTTTGTTAAACTGCCGGTTTTTCCGCTGAGACCCCGACATGCAAATTGCCCTGGCCCCCATGGAGGGGCTGGTCGACAACATCCTGCGCGACGTATTGACCCGTGTAGGCGGTATTGACTGGTGCGTCACCGAGTTCATTCGCGTGTGCGACCGCCTGCTGCCGGCGTCCTCGTTCGACAAGCTGGCGCCTGAATTGCGCCAGGGAGCGCGCACGGCTTCTGGTGTGCCCATGCGCGTGCAATTGCTGGGTTCGGACCCGGTATGCCTGGCGGACAACGCCGCACTGGCGTGCGAGCTTGGGGCGCCGGTGATCGACCTGAACTTCGGTTGCCCGGCAAAGACGGTGAACAAGTCGCGCGGTGGTGCGGTACTGCTCAAAGAGCCGGAATTGTTGCACGCCATTGTGCGTGAAGTGCGGCGTGCAGTGCCGGCGAATATCCCGGTCACCTCGAAGATGCGTCTGGGCTTCGACAGCCCCGATGGGGCACTGGAGTGCGCCACGGCGCTGGCCGAGGGCGGTTCGGCACACCTGGTGGTGCACGCACGGACCAAGGTTGAGGGCTACAAGCCGCCAGCGCACTGGGAGTGGGTGGCGCGGGTACAGGATGTGGTCAAGGTGCCGGTGTTCGCCAATGGCGAGATCTGGACCGTCGATGACTGGCGGCGTTGCCGCGAGGTCAGTGGCGCCGAAGACTTCATGCTCGGCCGCGGGCTGGTATCGCGCCCGGACCTGGGCTTGCAGATTGCAGCCGCGCGGGACGGGCGCGACTACCAGCCGATGAGCTGGCATGACTTGTTGCCACTGTTGCGTGAGTTCTGGCGCCAGGCCCAGGCCAAATTGTCGCCGCGTTATGCGCCGGGGCGGATGAAGCAGTGGCTGGCGATGCTGACTCGCAGTTACCCCGAAGCGGTGGTGTTGTTTGCCGAGTTGCGCCGGGAAGATGACTGCGCGCGGATCAGCCGGTTGCTCGGGGTTGAGGTTCCAGCCTTGGAAGCTTGCGTCGCCTGAGCAGGCCTCTTCGCGGGTACTGCACCCGTAGGAGCGGGTTCACCCGCGAAAGGGCCGGGCCTGCTGGCCAATATCCCTGGCCGTTCACCGTCGCTGCTGCCACCGTATTCGCGGGTAAACCCGCTCCTACGCCGGATCGGTGGTTCGGCAAAGGCCGCCGTAGGGGCGGGTCAGCGACAAACAGGTCACAGGCTCCGTGCAAAAAAATCAAATTTTTTCTGTTTGCCCCTTGAAAGCGTTTCCCGCGGCCATATCTTTTGAGTACGCGATGCCGAAGCCGGGTCGCGTAATGACTTACTTGCTGAATCTCAGGAGTTTATGACCATGACTACTGCTTTCTCTCTTGCTCCACTGTTCCGTCATTCCGTTGGTTTCGACCGTTTCAACGACCTGTTCGAATCCGCGGCACGTAACGAGGCCGGTAGCAGCTACCCGCCCTATAACGTGGAAAAGCATGGCGATGACCACTACCGCATCGTGGTTGCTGCAGCCGGTTTCCAGGAAGAGGACCTCGACCTGCAGGTCGAAAAAGGTGTCCTGACCGTGACCGGTGGCAAGCGCGACAACAGCGCCGCTGAAGTGACCTACCTGCACCAGGGTATCGCACAACGCGCCTTCAAGCTGTCGTTCCGCCTGGCAGATCACATCGAAGTGAAGGCCGCCGGCCTGGCCAATGGCCTGCTCAGCATCGACCTGCTGCGCATCGTGCCTGAAGAAGCCAAGGCCAAGCGCATTCCGATCAATGGTGAAAAGCCTGCGCTGAACTGATCGCGCTGCAATGAAAAAGGGCACCTCCAGAGGTGCCCTTTTTCGTGCCTCTCGCGCGGTTCCGTGTAGGCGCGCGGCCTTCATGCGGGTCAGTAATCTGCCGGCGCCTCCAGCAGCATCTGCCGAAACTCCGGCAGCGGCAATGGCCGGCTGTGCAGATAACCCTGGTACAGATGGCACCCCAGCCGCTCGAGAAACGCCAGCTGGTCGGTCAGCTCTACCCCTTCGGCAATCACCGCAAGGTCCAGACTGCGCGCCATGGCGACAATGGCGCGGACAATTTCTGCGTCGTTGGGGTCGACCGGTGCATCGCGTACGAAGCTCTGGTCGATTTTCAGCGCATCGACCGGCAGGCGCTTCAGGTAAGTCAGCGAGGAGTAGCCGGTGCCGAAGTCGTCCATGGCAAAACTCACCCCGTAGCGCTTCAGCTCGCGCATCTTGCTGATGGTGTCTTCCAGGTTCTGGATGACGATGCCTTCTGTGATTTCCAGCGTCAGCATCTGCCGCGGCAGGCGGTAATCGTCCAGGCTGCGCAGCACCCGCCCGACAAAGTCGTTCTGGCGGAACTGTCGCGGGCTTATGTTCACGCACAGGCTGAAATCGTCAGCGTCGATCAGCCCGTCGGTGAGCATGCGGGCGCAGGCGTCGCAGGCTTCGTCGAGAATCCAGCTGCCAACTTCCAGGATCAGGCCGCTTTCTTCCAGTACCTGGATGAACTGCGAGGGCGGTTGCTGGCCCAGTAGCGGGTGGTGCCAGCGCAGCAGCACTTCGGCACCGACGATGCGGTTGTCACGGGCATCCACCTGCGGCTGGAAGTGCAGCGCCAGTTCGCCACGGGCCAAGGCCAGGCGCAGGTCGTTTTCCATGCGCAGGCGCTCGCTGGCGGCCTTTTGCATGGTGGTGTGGAACAGCTGGGTGGTGTTGCGACCGGAGTCCTTGGCCCGGTACAGGGCAATATCGGCACGCTTGAGCAGGTCGGCCGGTGTGGTGCCGTGGTCGGGGATCAGCGCCACGCCGATGCTGGGCGTTACCTGCAGGCGCTGGCCATCCAGTGACATGGGCTCGGCCAGCAGTTCGCGCAGGGTGTCGGCCAGCTCGCGCACTTGCTGTTCCACGTGTTCGCGGCTTCCTTCCAGGCCGCTGAGCAGCACCACGAATTCGTCGCCCCCCAGGCGCGCCACGGTGTCCTCCAGCCGCACGCTGGCCTCAAGGCGGGCGGTGATGATCTTCAGCACAGTGTCGCCCACCGGGTGGCCCAGCGAGTCGTTGATGTGCTTGAAGTGGTCCAGGTCGAGGAACAGCAGGGCACCACGCAGGTTATGCCGCTTGAGCAAGGCGATTTGCTGGCTCAGGCGGTCCATCAACAAGGCGCGGTTCGGCAGGTTGGTCAGCGGGTCGTGATAGGCCAGGTGACGTATCTGCGCCTGGGCGTTCTTCAGCTGGCTGACGTCGCGGGCCGTCAGCAGCAGGCAATCCACTTCGTTGAGGGTGATCGGTTCTACCGAAACCTCCACCGTGAGGATATCGCCACGCTTGTTGCGCCCGAGCATCTCGCGGTGGTGTACCCGGCCGCGTTCGTGTAATTCGGCCAGCAGCGCGCTGCGCTGCTTGGCGTCGGCCCAGATGCCGATCTCATACACCGTGTGGCCGATCACTTCGGCAGTGCTGTAGCCGGTCAGGCGGCAGAAGCCGTCGTTGACTTCCAGGTAGCGGCCGCTGTGGCGTTCGGTGATGGTGATGGCGTCGGGGCTGGAGTGGAAGGCCTTGGCGAACTTCTCCTCGCTGGACTTCAGCGCGGCTTCGGCGCGTTGTTGCTGGGTGATGTCGCGCAGGGTGGTGACGCTGCAGGGCTGGTCGTCGACGGTGATCAGGCGGCTGGAAATCACACAGGTCAGCGGGGCGCCATTGCGGTGGTTGAGTACCACGGCGACGTTGCTCAAGGCCTGTTCGCGGATCACCTGCTCGATACGTTTCGCGCGCTCGACGGACTCGGCCCACAGGCCGATTTCCTCGGCGGTACGCCCAAGCACCTGCTCGCTGCTCCAGCCGAAGGTCTGGGTGAACGCCGGATTGATCTCGATGAACTGGCCGGTGTCCTGACGAGTGACGCAGATCGGGTCGGGGCTGACCTGGAACAGGCTGGCAAACTTCTCTTCCGAGGCGCTCAGGCGCTGTTCGCGCTCCACCTGATCGGTGATGTCGAGCAAGGTGCCCGCCATGCGCAGGGGGATGCCCTGGTCGTCGCGGTACAGCCGCGCGCGGCTTTCGATATAGCGTGAAGTGCCGTTTTCCAACTGCACCCGATAGGTGATCTGGTAGTTGCCGGCGGGCCCTTCGCGCAGGCTACGGTAGGCCTGTCGCATCGAGTTGCGCTCTTGCTCCGGCACCCCCTCGAAAAATGCATCGAACGATTCATGAAAAGGGATGGGCGGCAAGCCATGCAGCTGCGCAGCGCGGGCCGAGCCGTAGAGCATGCCGCTTGGGATGTGCCAGTCCCAGGTGCCCAGTTGCGCCGAATCCAGGGCCAGGTCCAGGCGCTCCTGGCTGTCCTTCAGGGCCTTCTCGGCGCGCTTGCGTTCGGTGGTGTCGACGAATGTGCTGATCAGGAAAGTCACGCCTTCCAGCTCGATGCCCTGGGTGCACAGGATGCCGTCATGCACCTTGCCGCTGGTGGCGCGGAATTGCACCTCCATGATCAGCGGGCCGCCGTTGGCGCGGGTCGACTCGATTATCTGGTGGCGCTGTTCGGGGTTGACCCACAGGCCCAGTTCCAGGCTGGTCTTGCCGATCACCTGGCTGCCGGGCCAGCCGAACATGTCTTCGAAGTGCTGGTTGACCTCGAAGATCATGCCATCGTGGCGGCGGGTCAGCAAAATGGCGTTAGGGCTCAGGTGGAACAGCGTGGCGAAGCGCTTTTCCGAATTGATCAGCGCCGTTTCCCGCTCGCGCTGGCGGGTGATCTCGCGGATCACGCCGATCATCTGCGGTCGGCCGTGCGGGTCGTGGGTCAGGCTGCCGTTGATCTCCAGCCAGTGCAGGCTGCCGTCCGGCCAGCGGATACGGTGGCGCATGGCCTGTTCCACCGGCTCACCGTTGAACACTGCCTGAAACATTTGGCGCGTGCGGGCGCGGTCCTCCTCGGGCAGCAGGTCAAGGTAATCGATATCGGCAGGCAGTGGCCGCTGTGGATCGAAGCCGAACAGGGCCTGCGTTCCCCGCGACCAACTGACCCTGCCGCTTTCGATATCCCATAGCCAGGCACCCAGGTGCGCACCGTTGAGCGCTGCCAGCAGTTGCGGGGCGTTCTGCCAGGCCTGCTCGGACTCCTGGGGATCAGCGGCAGGTATTCGCGGCAGGCGCAAAAAGCGGTTTGCTGATTTGGGCATCGGTACCAGACCTTTGGCGTATGACGTGTCCTTGGAAACGGAATAGCCGGCTGACAGCCCTTCAGGTGGAACCTGAGTGGCTGTCGAGCAGGGCCATGAATGCCCTGGCCGCATTCGATAGCGTACGCTCCGTGTGCAAAATGTAGCCTAGCTGGCGCGACAGCTGTATGCCGGGCAAAGCGATGGGTGCAACCTGCTCGTCGAGCATGGTGCGTGGCAGTACGCTCCAGGCCAGGCCGATCGACACCATCATCTTGATGGTTTCCAGGTAATTGGTGCTCATGGCGATGTTCGGCGTCAGGCCCTGGCTTTCGAACAGGCGCTGGACGATATGGTGGGTAAAGGTATTGCCGCCGGGAAATACCGCCGGGTGGCGGGCGACGTCAGCCAGGCTGACCGCCTGATTATTGGCCAATGGGTGCTCGGGGGCGGCGACAAAGTCCAGGGCGTCATCCCACACCGGCACGGCCTTGACCAAGTGATGAGGCTCGGGCGCCAGGGTGATAACGGCGATTTCGGCGCGGCCATGCAGTATCTCGTCGTAGGCCTGTTCCGAATCCATGAACTGAATATCCAGCGCCACGGCCGGGAACTGACGGGTGAAGGCCCGCAGCAGCGGAGGCAAGCGGTGCAGGCCGATATGGTGGCTGGTGGCCAGGGTCAGGCGACCACTCACTTCCCCGCTCAGGTTGGTCAGCGCCCGTCGGGTATCATCAAGGACGTTGAGGATCTGGTAGGCCCGCGGCAACAGTGCGCGCCCGGCTTCAGTCAGGGTCACCTCGCGGCCCAGGCGGTCGAACAGGCGCACGTCCAGTTGCTGCTCCAGGCCGGCGATGCGTTTGCTGATGGCCGGCTGGGTCAGGAACAGGCGTTCGGCCGCGCCAGAAAAGCTACCGGTTTCGGCAATGGCGATGAAGGCGCTGAGGTTGGCCAGGTCCATGATGTCGTATTCCTTTGGGTTATCCAAAGCATAAAAATTATGAATTTGAGTTATTCAATCTAACCCCCTAGCATCGTCCGTACAAGCCAAGGGGTCTTTGGCATAGAAAGACGCTGATGAGGAACAGTCTGATGGCTGGCAAAACGCTCTACGACAAACTCTGGGAAGCCCATGAGGTCAAGCGCCGTGATGACGGCTCGTCCTTGATCTACATCGACCGCCACATCATCCACGAAGTGACGTCGCCCCAGGCCTTCGAAGGCCTGCGCCTGGCCAATCGCAAACCGTGGCGTATCGACGCCAACATCGCCACGCCGGACCACAACGTGCCGACCACGCCAGAGCGTAAGGGTGGTATCGAGGCAATCGTCGACCAGGTTTCGCGCCTGCAAGTCCAGACCCTCGACGAGAACTGTGACGAATACGGCATCGTCGAATTCAAGATGAATGACGAGCGCCAGGGCATCGTCCACGTCATCAGCCCGGAGCAGGGTGCCACCTTGCCTGGCATGACCGTGGTCTGCGGTGACTCGCACACCTCCACCCATGGCGCTTTCGGTGCCTTGGCCCATGGCATCGGCACCTCCGAGGTCGAGCACGTGCTCGCCACCCAGTGCCTGGTCGCCAAGAAGATGAAGAACATGCTGGTGCGCGTGGAAGGCCAATTGCCGGCCGGCGTCACCGCCAAGGATATCGTGCTGGCCGTGATCGGCAAGATCGGCACTGCCGGTGGCAACGGGCACGCCATGGAATTCGCGGGCAGTGCCATTCGCGAATTGTCGATGGAAGGCCGCATGACCATCTGCAACATGTCCATCGAAGCCGGTGCCCGCGTGGGCCTGGTGGCGACCGATGCCACTACCGTTGCCTACGTCGAAGGGCGCCCGTACGCGCCGAAGGGCGAGCAGTGGAAGCAAGCGGTCGAATCGTGGAAAGACCTGGTGTCGGATGACGATGCCGTATTCGACACTGTGGTCGAGCTGGATGCCAGCCAGATCAAGCCACAGGTCAGCTGGGGCACTTCGCCCGAGATGGTTCTGGCCGTCGACCAGCGCGTACCGGATCCGGCTGCCGAAGCGGACCTGGTCAAGCGGGGTTCGATCGAGCGTGCCTTGAAGTACATGGGGCTGACCGCCAACCAGGCGATCACCGATATCAAGCTGGACCGTGTGTTCATCGGCTCGTGCACCAACTCGCGAATCGAGGACCTGCGTGCTGCGGCGGAAATCGCCAAGGGTCGCAAGGTGGCCGCCAGCGTCAAGCAAGCCATCGTCGTGCCGGGTTCGGGTCTGGTCAAGGCCCAGGCCGAGCGTGAAGGCCTGGACAAGATCTTCCTCGAAGCCGGTTTCGAATGGCGTGAACCAGGCTGCTCGATGTGCCTGGCGATGAACCCGGACCGCCTGGAAAGCGGCGAGCATTGCGCGTCCACTTCCAACCGCAACTTCGAAGGCCGTCAGGGCGCCGGTGGCCGTACCCACCTGGTCAGTCCGGCCATGGCCGCCGCTGCCGCTGTAGCTGGCCACTTCATCGATGTCCGCGAGTTGATCCAAGGGAGCGCAGCATGAAAGCCTTTACCCAGCACACTGGCCTCGTCGCACCGTTGGACCGTGCCAACGTCGACACCGACCAGATCATCCCCAAGCAGTTCTTGAAGTCGATCAAGCGCACCGGCTTTGGCCCGAACCTGTTCGACGAGTGGCGTTACCTGGACGTGGGTCAGCCCTACCAGGACAACAGCAAGCGCCCGCTCAACGAGGAGTTCGTGCTCAACCACGCGCGCTACCAGGGTGCCAGCGTGTTGCTGGCGCGGGAGAACTTTGGTTGCGGCTCCAGCCGTGAGCATGCCCCTTGGGCGCTGGACGAGTACGGTTTCCGCAGCATCATTGCGCCGAGCTTTGCCGATATTTTCTTCAACAACAGCTTCAAGAACGGCTTGCTGCCGATCATTCTGAGCGATGAGGAAGTCGACGAGCTGTTCAAACAGGTTGAAGCCAACCCAGGCTATCAGCTGACCATCGACCTGCAGGCGCAGGCAGTGACCCGCCCGGATGGCAAGGTGCTGCACTTCGAGATTGATGCGTTCCGCAAGCACTGCCTGCTCAACGGTCTGGACGATATCGGCCTGACCCTGCAGGACAGCGATGCAATCAAGGCCTTCGAAGCCAAGCATCGCGCCAGCCAGCCTTGGCTGTTCCGTGATGCCTGAAGTTCGTAGGTGACGGTGCGGGCCTCTTCGCGGGCAGAGGGTTACGCGGTCGTTGTAGGAGCGGGTTACCCGCGAAGAGGCCGGCACAGGCAACAAAAATCTAAAGGAACGAGACATGACCAGCACCCAGCACATCGATGTGGTCCAACGCCAGTTCGGCGAACAGGCCAGCGCCTACCTCAGCAGCGCCGTGCACGCCCAAGGCAGTGAATTCGCCCTGCTGCAGGCTGAGCTGGCAGGGCAGGCCCATGCCCGCGTGCTGGACCTGGGCTGCGGTGCCGGTCATGTCAGCTTCCACGTCGCCCCGCTGGTTGCCGAAGTGGTCGCCTACGACCTCTCGCAGTCCATGCTCGACGTGGTCGCCAGCGCCGCCGCCGAGCGTGGTCTGGCCAATATCACTACCGAACGCGGCGCTGCCGAACGCCTGCCGTTCGCCGATGCCTCGTTCGACTTTGTCTTCAGCCGTTATTCGGCCCACCACTGGAGCGACCTGGGCCTGGCCCTGCGCGAAGTGCGCCGGGTGCTCAAGCCTGGTGGTGTGGCGGCGTTCATCGACGTGATGTCTCCGGGCAGCCCGCTGCTCGACACTTACCTGCAAACGGTCGAAGTGCTGCGCGACACCAGCCATGTGCGTGACTACTCCGTCGCCGAATGGCAACGCCAGGTCAGCGAAGCCGGCCTGCACGTGCGCAGCCACACCCGCCAACCGTTGCGCCTGGAGTGGAGCACCTGGGTTGAGCGCATGCGCACCCCCGAGCCGATGCGCGTGGCCATCCGCCAGTTGCAGCAAGCCATGGGCGAAGAAGTACGGCAGTATTACCAGATCGAAGCCGATGGCTCGTTCAGCACCGATGTGCTGGTGCTGTGGGCCGAGCGTTAAGCACTTTTCGGTGGGGCCCGCTTGGCCACACCGCGTGAATGGATAGAGGAAAGCATGAGCAAGCAGATTCTGATTCTCCCAGGTGACGGTATCGGCCCTGAAATCATGGCCGAAGCGGTCAAGGTACTGGAGTTGGCCAACGACAAGTTCCAGCTCGGTTTCAGCCTGGCGCACGACGTGATCGGCGGCGCCGCCATCGACAAGCACGGTGTGCCGCTGGCCGACGAAACCCTGGAGCGTGCGCGCAAGGCCGATGCGGTGCTGCTGGGGGCTGTTGGCGGGCCGAAGTGGGACAAGATCGAGCGAGACATTCGCCCGGAGCGCGGCCTGCTGAAGATCCGTTCGCAACTGGGCCTGTTCGCCAACCTGCGCCCGGCCATCCTTTATCCGCAACTGGCCGATGCCTCGTCGCTGAAGCCGGAAATCGTATCGGGCCTGGACATTCTCATCGTCCGGGAGCTGACCGGCGGCATCTACTTCGGTGCCCCGCGTGGCCAGCGCGAGCTGGAAGGCGGCGAACGCCAGGCCTACGACACCCTGCCGTACAGCGAAAGCGAAGTGCGCCGCATTGCCCGTGTCGGTTTCGACATGGCCCGTGTGCGCGGCAAGAAGCTGTGCTCGGTGGACAAGGCCAACGTTCTGGCCTCCAGCCAGCTGTGGCGTGAAGTGGTCGAAGACGTGGCCAAGGACTACCCGGACGTGGAACTGAGCCACATGTACGTCGACAACGCTGCCATGCAGCTGGTGCGTGCACCCAAACAGTTCGACGTGATGGTGACCGACAACATGTTCGGCGACATTCTGTCGGATGAAGCTTCCATGTTGACCGGTTCCATCGGCATGCTGCCTTCGGCGTCGCTGGATGCCGACAACAAGGGCATGTACGAGCCGTGCCACGGCTCGGCACCGGACATCGCTGGCCTTGGTATCGCCAACCCACTGGCGACTATCCTGTCGGTGTCGATGATGTTGCGTTACAGCTTCAATCAGTCGGCTGCCGCCGAGGCGATCGAGAAGGCCGTGAGCCTGGTTCTGGACCAGGGGCTGCGTACCGGCGACATCTTCTCGGAAGGCTGCCGCAAAGTTGGTACGCAGGAAATGGGCGACGCAGTAGTCGCAGCGCTGCGGAATCTGTAATCTCTCTGGCCCGCCACCCAAAATTCCCGGTGGCGGCCCACTTTTAGCAAAGGTGTAGTTGCGATGAAACGTGTAGGTCTGATCGGTTGGCGCGGTATGGTCGGTTCCGTGCTCATGCAGCGGATGCTGGAGGAGCAGGATTTCGACCTTATCGAGCCGGTGTTCTTCACTACCTCCAATGTTGGTGGCCAGGGTCCGAACGTGGGCAAGGATACAGCGCCCCTCAAGGACGCTTATTCGATTGAAGAACTCAAGACCCTCGACGTGATCCTGACCTGCCAGGGCGGCGACTACACCAACGAGGTCTTCCCCAAGCTGCGTGAAGCCGGCTGGCAGGGTTACTGGATCGACGCCGCTTCGTCCCTGCGCATGCAGGATGACGCGGTGATCATCCTTGACCCGGTCAACCGCAAGGTCATCGACCAGCAGCTTGACGCCGGTACCAAGAACTACATCGGTGGCAACTGCACCGTCAGCCTGATGCTGATGGGCCTGGGTGGCCTGTTCGAGGCCGGTCTGGTCGAGTGGATGAGCGCCATGACCTACCAGGCAGCTTCGGGTGCCGGCGCGCAGAACATGCGCGAGCTGATCAAGCAGATGGGCGCTACCCACGCGGCAGTGGCCGATGATCTGGCCAACCCGGCCAGTGCCATCCTCGATATCGACCGCAAGGTTGCCGAGACCATGCGCAGCGAAGCGTTCCCGACCGAAAACTTCGGCGTGCCGCTGGCGGGTAGCCTGATCCCGTGGATCGACAAGGAGCTGCCGAACGGTCAGAGCCGCGAAGAGTGGAAGGCCCAGGCCGAAACCAACAAGATCCTCGGCCGCTTCAAGAGCCCGATTCCGGTCGACGGCATCTGCGTGCGCATTGGTGCCATGCGCTGCCACAGCCAGGCGCTGACCATCAAGCTGAACAAGGACGTGCCGATCGCCGACATCGAGGGCATGATCAGCCAGCACAACCCTTGGGTGAAGCTGGTGCCGAACCAGCGTGAAATCAGCATGCAGGAGCTGACCCCGACCAAGGTCACCGGCACCCTGAACATCCCGGTTGGCCGCCTGCGCAAGCTGAACATGGGTTCGCAGTACCTGGGTGCGTTCACCGTGGGTGACCAGCTGCTGTGGGGCGCCGCCGAACCGCTGCGTCGCATGTTGCGGATTCTGCTGGAGCGTTGATCGTTCAGGCTTTACCTGAAAAATACCGCACTGGTGACAGTGCGGTATTTTTTTATGCCTTATTCATTGGCGAAATGTCTGCTCTGACAGAGCCTTGCCCTTGCTTTTGCTTTTGCTTCTAAGTGCGCGATAGTTCAGACGACGCAGATTGCGACTTCAGGAGGCCGAGCGCAGGGCTTGCGGAGGGAGGTGACGGGCATGGATGCCCGTCAAGCGCTGAGGCCCCATGGATGGGGCCTGCAGCGCGGTCCTCCCGGGAGCAAGCCCGGAGCGAGGGAACCCCGGAGCGTAGCGCAGGGGCCGGATGATGGGAGCCGACGGTTTTTGGTTCCTTTTTGCCACGACAAAAAGGGACCCGCCGTAAGGGCGGAAAGGTGACTATGCGCCACCTGCGTGAATGAATATCTACTCGGTGTGAATGCCCACATCCAAGAAGCAAGAAGCAAGAAGCAAATTCGTCTGTTTTGACTCAGCGAACAGTCCATTCACGATGGCGACACCGACTCACCTTTTCGCCCTTACGTGAACTTTTTGTCAAACGCGACAAAAAGTAACCA
>NZ_JAJSAW010000024.1:0-58238 GCF_021378985.1 Pseudomonas sp. JR33AA | reverse complement strand
ATCGGCGCCTGCATCGTGAATGAATGTCTGCTTGATGTGAAAGCGCACAACCCAAAGCCCAAAGCCCAAAGCCCAAAGCCCAAAGCCCAAAGCCCAAAGCTTTAGCGCCGGTTCTGATATGGGGCCTCAGCGCTTGACGGGCATCCATGCCCGTCATCTCCCTGCGTAATGCCTCCATTCGGCCTCCTGAAGTCGCAATCTGCGTCGCCTGAACTACCGCGCGCTTAGAAGCAAGATCAAAAGCGAAAAACGAAAAGCGCTCAGCGCCGCACCTGCTTGAGGGTCTCGGCAATCAGGAACGCCAACTCCAGTGACTGATCGGCATTCATCCGCGGATCACAATGGGTGTGATACCGGTCAGACAACGCATCCTCGGTAATCGGCCGGGCACCGCCGATGCATTCGGTGACGTTCTGCCCAGTCATCTCGATATGGATACCGCCGGCATGGCTGCC
Organism: Pseudomonas sp. JR33AA; assembly: GCF_021378985.1. Taxonomy (NCBI): domain Bacteria; kingdom Pseudomonadati; phylum Pseudomonadota; class Gammaproteobacteria; order Pseudomonadales; family Pseudomonadaceae; genus Pseudomonas; species Pseudomonas sp. JR33AA. The sequence continues at coordinate 57,783 of NZ_JAJSAW010000024.1, read as the reverse complement.
CTCGGCCTGGTGTACCTGGAAGAACTGCTTCACCTCATCCAGAATCTGCGCAAAATCGCGGGTCTTGTAACCGCTGCTGGCCTTGATGGTGTTGCCGTGCATCGGGTCGGAACTCCACAGCACCTTGCGCCCCTCGCGCTCGACTGTGCGGATCAGCCCCGGCAAGTGGTCGCCAACCTTGCCCGCGCCCATGCGCACGATCAGGTTCAGGCGCCCCGGGTCGTTGGCCGGGTTGAGCGTGTCGATCAGGCGGATCAGCTCTTCGGGGTTCATGCTCGGGCCGACCTTGACCCCGATCGGGTTGTGCACGCCCCGCAGGAACTCGACATGGGCCCCATCGAGCTGGCGGGTACGGTCGCCGATCCACAGCATGTGCGCCGAGCAGTCGTAGTAGTCGCCGGTCAGGCTGTCCTGGCGCACGAAGGCTTCTTCATAGTTCAGCAGCAATGCTTCGTGGGCCGTGAAGAAGCTGGTTTCGCGCAGTTGCGGCGCACTGTCCAGGCCACAGGCACGCATGAACGCCAGGGTTTCATCGATGCGATTGGCCAGCTGGTGGTACTTGTCGGCCAGCGCCGAGTTGGCGATGAAATCCAGGTTCCACTTGTGCACCTGGTGCAGGTCGGCAAACCCGCCCTGGGCGAACGCGCGCAGCAGGTTGAGGCTGGCGGTGGCCTGGTGGTAGGCCTGCAGCAGGCGCTCTGGGTCCGGAATCCGGCTTTTGGCGTCGAAACCGATGCCGTTGACGATGTCGCCGCGGTAGGCGGGGAGGGTGATGTCGCCGATCGTTTCGTCGCCAGATGAGCGCGGTTTGGCGAACTGCCCGGCCATACGCCCCACTTTCACCACCGGGCAGCCGGCGGCAAAGGTCATGACAATGGCCATTTGCAGCAGCACCTTGAAGGTGTCGCGGATTTTTGCAGCCGAAAACTCGGCGAAGCTCTCGGCGCAATCGCCGCCCTGAAGCAGGAAGGCACGGCCTTCGGTGACTTCGGCGAACTGCCGGCGCAGCTCGCGCGCCTCTCCCGCGAACACCAGCGGCGGGTAGCTGGCCAGGGTCTGTTCAACCTTCAGCAGGTGCGCGGCATCGGGGTAGGTCGGTTGCTGCTGGATCGGCAGGGCACGCCAGCTGTCAGGGCTCCACGGTTGGTTCATCTTGGGCTCGGTCTTGTCGGTTGTAGGCTATGGGCCATGGTAACAGTTGGCGCTGCGCTTGTTGCATCAAGGGTGTTGGCGGACAATGCGCGTTTTTGCGCAGGTGGGTGGTGGACATGACGGCGGAACGGCAAGAGCGGCTGCTGGCACGGGTGGAGGATGCTTTTGGCGTCATCAGCGTGTACGAAGTAGACGACTACCGCTTTCTGGAATTCGGCGATGCGATCGAGCAGAGCTGCGTGTTCACCGCCGACCCCAGCTGGCTGGAGTACGACTACACCCGCGCCATGCTGGTGGGGGCGCTGTGCCACGAACTGCCGGAGAGTGCTTTGTTTCTGGGCCTGGGCGCCGGCACGCTGACCCAGGCCTGCATGAAGTTCCTGCCGCTGGAAGACATCGAGGCCATCGAGCTGCGCCCGGATGTGCCGCGCCTGGCCATGGATTACCTGGGCCTGGACGACGACCCGCGGCTGTATGTGCGCATCGGCGATGCCCTGGAGCTGCTGCCCACGGCAGAGAAGGCCGACCTGCTGTTCGTTGACTTGTACACCGACCACGGTCCCGGGGTCGGGCACCTGGCGTGGAACTTTCTGGAGAACTGCCAGCAACACCTGAACCCGGGTGGCTGGCTGGTGATCAACCAGTGGGCCACCGACGATGGCAGGCCGCTGGGCGCGGCGTTGTTGCGCGGGTTGTACCACCGGCATTACTGGGAACTGCCCGTGAAGGAGGGCAACGTGATTCTGCTGGTGCCGGCAGACCTGGAGCAGTCATTGGACATGGACGGTTTGAGCGCCCGGGCCGAGGCGTTGGCGCCGCGTCTGGGGTACAGCCTCGATGGGCTGATCCGCGCAATTCGGCCGGCTACTTGAACGGTTGGCGCGCTCTAGTACCGAGCGCGCCGGGCTTCAGGGGATTATCGATTCAGCCTGTCGTGCTTGATGGCCCGATACTGGCCCCGCCTCCGTGAAAATTTTCCTCACGTACGCGACTATTTCAGGTATAGTACGCGCCGGTCTTTTAGCGGACCTCAAAATCAGGTGGTGCAAATCCTCCGAGTCCAGCTTCGGCTGCGCGTCCGCTAGGCGGACCTTCCCAAGTTTTCTTTTTCAATCGTTTTCGCAAATCCCCGCCGCCAAAGCTGCCTGGGTGACCTGACGGTCTTTCAAGGCATGTGCAGCTTTGGAGCATGGGTCTTTGCGGATGCACCTAGAGGCAGACCCATGACCCAGGAAACCGGCGGCTTCGCCGCTCTCGATCTTAACCCGAACATTGTTGCTGCCGTTGTGGCTACCGGCTACGAAGAGCCGTCCGCCATTCAGCAACAATCGATCCCGATCATCCTCGCCGGTCACGACATGATCGGCCAGGCGCAGACTGGCACCGGCAAAACCGCTGCCTTCGCCCTGCCGATCCTGAACAAGATCGATGTGAGCAAGCGCGAACCGCAAGCCCTGATCCTGGCGCCAACCCGTGAGTTGGCGCTGCAAGTTGCTACCGCTTTCGAAACCTACGCCAAGCAGATGCCGGGCGTGAACGTTGTCGCCGTCTACGGTGGTGCCCCGATGGGCCCACAGCTGCGTGCGATCCGCAATGGCGCACAAATCGTCGTGGCCACCCCGGGCCGTCTGTGCGACCACCTGCGTCGTGACGAAAAAGTCTTGTCGACCGTACAGTACCTGGTACTGGACGAAGCCGACGAGATGCTGAAGCTGGGCTTCATGGACGACCTCGAAGTGATCTTCGACGCAATCCCGGCTACCCGTCAGACCGTACTGTTCTCCGCAACCCTGCCGTCGTCGATCCGTTCGATCGCCGAACGTCACCTGCGTGAACCCAAGCACGTCAAGATCCAGACCAAGACCCAGACCGTAACCGCGATCGACCAGGCCCACCTGATGGTCCATGCCGACCAGAAGATCCCGGCTGTGCTGCGTCTGCTGGAAGTGGAAGAGTTCGATGCGCTGATCGCCTTCGTGCGTACCAAGCAAGCCACCCTGGACCTGGCCGCCGCGCTGGAAGCCAAGGGCTACAAGGCTGCTGCACTGAACGGCGATATCGCCCAGAACCAGCGTGAGCGCGTGATCGACTCGCTCAAGGATGGCCGCCTGGACATCGTCGTCGCCACCGACGTCGCTGCCCGTGGCCTGGACGTACCGCGCATCACTCACGTATTCAACGTTGACATGCCGTACGACCCGGAGTCCTACGTACACCGTATCGGCCGTACTGGCCGTGCCGGTCGCGATGGCCGTGCACTGTTGCTGGTTACCCCGCGCGAGCGCCGCATGCTGCAGGTGATCGAGCGTGTTACCGGGCAGAAGGTTGCCGAAGCGCGCCTGCCGAATGCCCAGGCCGTGCTGGACGCCCGCATCAAGAAGCTGACCTCGAGCCTGGCGCCGCTGGTAGCCGAAGCAGAAGCCACCCACGGCGAGCTGTTCGACCGTCTGACCACTGACCTGGGTTGCAGCGCGCGTGCCCTGGCTTCGGCCCTGCTGCGCAAGGCCACCAATGGCCAGGCGTTGGACCTGGCAGCGGTAGAGCGTGAACAGCCGCTGGTGCCGAGCTTTGCCCCGCGTGGTGAGCGTACCGAGCGCGGTGAGCGTAGCGAGCGTCCGGACCGTGGTGATCGTGAGCGCCGTGCGCCGCTGCCGTTGGCCGAAGGCCGCGTGCGCTGCCGTACCGCCCTGGGTGCCCGTGATGGCATCGCTGCCAAGAACCTGCTGGGGGCGATCCTCAACGAAGGTGGCCTGGCGCGTGACGCTATCGGCCGCATCCAGGTGCGCGACAGCTTCAGCCTGGTCGAGCTGCCGGAAGACGGCCTCGAGAAGCTGTTGTCCAAGCTCAAGGACACCCGCGTGGCTGGCAAGCAGTTGAAACTGCGTCGCTACCGCGAGGATTGATCCTGGCGTAATGAAAAATCCCCGGCTTAGGTTGGGGATTTTTTTTGCCTGTACCGGCCCTTTCGCGGGCAGGCCCGCGAAGAAGCCCTTCAGTCGAACCGATAGATGTCCATCCCCAGCGCGCCCAGGGTAAACCCCTGATGCACCACGCCAAACGTGCTCCCGGCCCCGAGGGCAAAGAACAGCGGCAGCAAATGCTCATCACTGGGATGGTTACGCACCGCAAACGGCGCTTGCTGCCGGTAATCCAGCAACGCCGCCTGGTCATCCTCCTGCAGCCGGTTTACCACCCAATCCCTGAACGCCAGCGCCCACGGCTCGATCACATCCGGCCCTGCATGCCAGTCCAGCTCACCCAGGTTGTGGGTAATGCTGCCTGAACCCATCAGCAGTACATCCTCGGCACGCAACCCTGCCAAGGCCTGGCCCACCTTCACCTGCAGTGCCGGCCCCATCTGGCTGGGCAGTGAAACCTGCACCACGGGGATGCTCGCATCCGGGTACATCAGCAGCAGTGGTACCCAGGCGCCATGGTCGAATGGGCGTTGCATGTCCAGCCGCGCGGGTAACCCCGCAGCCGTCAACCGCTCGCAAACCTGGCCAGCAAGCCCGGGCTCGCCCGGCGCCGGGTACTGCACCGCATACAGGGCCGGTGGGAAGCCGTAGAAGTCATGCCAGGTTTCGGGCTGTGCGCTGCCGGTGACCAGCAGCTCGGGGCTTTCCCAGTGTGCCGACACCACCACGATCGCTTTTGGCCGTGGCAGCGCGTTGGCCAACCCGGATAGCGCCGGCCCGCTGGCGCCGGGTTGCAGGGCAAGCATGGGGGAACCATGGGAAATGAACAGGCTGGGCAGCATGGCGGGATCCTGGAGGTTAAGATGCAACCATCATCGATTAACTACAGATCGAAATCCAAACCAAGTTTTACCGACAAATCATCTAAAAATCGGGAGTGATCATGGAACCAGCGTTCTGGCAGCAGCGGTGGGCCGATAACCAGATTGGCTTTCACCAGGCGCAGGTGAACCCCTATCTGCAGACGTATTGGCCACAGCTGCAGTTGGCGCCGGGCAGCCGGGTGTTGGTGCCGTTGTGCGGCAAGAGCCTGGACCTGGCCTGGCTGGCCGGGCAGGGCCATCGCGTATTGGGCGTGGAGCTGTCGCGGCGGGCGGTGGAGGATTTTTTCCGTGAGCACGGGCTTGAGGCCGAGGTGCGGCAGCAGGGCGCATTCGAGGTCTGGCGCAGTGGCGATGTGCAGCTGTGGTGTGGTGACTTCTTTGCCTTGCGGGTAGAGGATGTGGCTGACTGCGTGGGGCTGTATGACCGGGCGGCGGTGATTGCGCTGCCGGTGCAGATGCGTGCGCGGTATATGCAGCTGTTGTCGGATTTGCTGCCGGCAGACTGCCGTGGGTTGGTGGTGACGCTAGAGTATGACCAGTCGTTGTTGGCCGGGCCGCCGTTTTCGGTAAGCGATGAAGAGCTCAGGCAGGGGTTTGCGAGGTGGCAGGTGGAGCAGCTGGAGGTTGTGGAGGTGATCGAGGAGAGCCCGAAGTTTGTGCAGGCCGGGGCATCGAGTGTGTTGGAGCGGGTGTACCGGCTCAGCCGATAAGCATGTAGGGCAGGCTGGCCCCGACCCATGTGGGACGGGACACTGAAATAAAAAAGGGCGACCGAAGTCGCCCTTTGTTTTCTAAGGTGGATCAGCCGCGGCGGCGCAGGGCCTCGATGCGGTCTTCCAGCGGTGGGTGGCTCATCAGCAAGCCAGCCAGGCCGTGCTTGAGGCCGCCATTGATGCCGAAGGCCTTCATGGTGTCAGGCATGTGCACCGGCAGGCCTTGTTCCACGCGCAGGCGCTGCAGGGCGCCGATCATTGCGGCAGTGCCGGCCAGTTGCGCACCGGCTTCGTCGGCGCGGAATTCGCGGCGGCGCGAGAACCACATCACGATCATGCTGGCCAGGATACCCAGGATCAGCTCGGCAACGATGGTTGCCACATAGTAGGCAATGCCTTGGCCCTCTTCGTTCTTGAAGATAACCTTGTCGACAAAGTTGCCGATGATGCGTGCAAAGAACATGACGAAGGTGTTCACCACGCCCTGCACCAGCGCCAGGGTGACCATGTCGCCGTTGGCAACGTGGCCGATTTCGTGGGCCAGTACCGCACGCACTTCATCAGGCGAGAAGCGCTCCAGCAGGCCCTGGGATACCGCGACCAGCGCGTCGTTGCGGTTCCAGCCGGTGGCGAAGGCGTTGGCCTCGTAAGCCGGGAAGATACCCACCTCGGGCATTTTGATGCCCGCTTCGCGGGACAGCTCCTCGACCGTTTGCAGCAGCCACTGCTCGTGGCGGGTACGCGGCTGGCTGATGATCTGGGTGCCGGTGGTCATCTTCGCCATCCACTTGGAGATGAACAGCGAGACGAGGGAGCCGGCAAAGCCGAACACGGCGCAGAACACCAGCAGGCTGCTGAGGTTCAGGTCGACCCCGTTGGCGGCCATGAACCCGTTGAAACCGAACAGGCTCAGGGTAATGCTTGCAACCAGCACCACCGCGAGGTTGGTGGCTACAAACAACAGAATGCGCATCATGGTTGTTACGTTCTCCAGACGGATGAGTTGTCGCTTACTGCGGGGTATATAAGGGGCATGCCGCGCCGATTCAATCGGGGGACTATTTCAAACTGTGTACGGCGGAGTATGGCAGAGGATGGCGTGGGGGCTGTGGGATAGAGCGTTGCAGGATGTAAGAAACATGCGGCTTGGGGGTTGCGTCAAGGGCGCTGGGTGTTTGCCGCAAGTGGGGTGGCGCCTGTGAGATCGAGCGCCGCCCGCGCGGCGCTTCGCGGGTAAACCCGCTCCTACGTTTGTTTCGGGCCAATAATGCCTGTGGGATTTGCGCGCGAACGCCCTGGCGCATGGCTCGATATCGCGTCATACCAACAAGGCGGTCGCGCGCGCCTGGCACAGGACGGACTGGCCCGAAACAAACGTAGGAGCGGGTTTACCCGCGAAGCGCCGCGCGGGCGGCGCTCGATCTACGCCCCACAATCAACCTTTCGTCGAACCCCTCGTCGCCCCCCCGTCGAACCCCTCGTCGTCGCCCCCCGGCGCCCCCCGGCGCTCCATCGAACCCTACTGCGAATACCCCTTCAGGAAATTGCCAATCCGGCCAATTGCCGCTTCAAGGTCATCCACCCGCGGCAAGGTCACCACGCGGAAGTGGTCCGGCCACGGCCAGTTGAACGCCGTCCCTTGCACGATCAGCAGCTTCTCCGACAGCAGCAGGTCAAGGGCGAACTTCTCGTCGTTGAGGATCGGGCACACCTTCGGGTCGATCCGCGGGAACGCATACAGCGCGCCCATCGGCTTCACGCAGCTGACACCGGGGATGTCGTTGAGCAGTTCGTAGGTGCGGTTGCGCTGCTCCAGCAGGCGGCCCGGTGGCAGCACCAGGTCGTTGATGCTCTGGTAGCCGCCCAATGCGGTCTGGATGGCATGCTGGGCCGGCACGTTGGCGCACAGGCGCATGTTGGCCAGCATGTCGATGCCTTCGATGTAGCTGTGTGCGTGGTGCTTGGGCCCGGAGATGATCAGCCAGCCGGAGCGGAAACCCGCCACCCGGTACGATTTGGACAAGCCGTTGAAGGTCAGGCACAGCAGGTCCGGAGCCAGCGAGGCGGTGCTGATGTGCACGGCTTCGTCGTACAGGATCTTGTCGTAGATCTCGTCGGAGAACACCACCAGGTTGTGCTGGCGCGCCAGCTCCAGCATGCCCAGCAGCAGCTCTTTGGAGTAGACGGCGCCGGTCGGGTTGTTCGGGTTGATGATCACCAGCGCCTTGGTGTTCGGGGTGATCTTGGCCTTGATGTCCTCAAGGTCAGGGAACCAGTCGGCCTGCTCGTCGCACAGGTAGTGCACCGGCTTGCCGCCGGCCAGGCTCACGGCGGCCGTCCACAGTGGGTAGTCGGGGGCCGGGATCAGCACTTCGTCGCCGTTGTTGAGCAGCGCCTGCATCGACATGACGATCAGCTCGGACACACCATTACCCAGGTAGATGTCCTCGATGGTGACGCCTTCGATTTCCTTCTGCTGGCAGTACTGCATCACCGCCTTGCGGGCGCTGAACAGGCCTTTGGAGTCGCTGTAGCCCTGTGCGGTGGGCAGGTTGCGAATCACATCCTGCAGGATTTCATCAGGCGCCTCGAAGCCAAACGGCGCCGGGTTGCCGATGTTCAGCTTGAGGATGCGGTGGCCTTCCTCCTCCAGGCGTTTGGCGTGCTTGAGCACTGGGCCGCGAATGTCGTAGCAGACATTGGCGAGCTTGTTCGATTTGCTGAACTGCATGATGGGATCCCGATTGAGAAAACGCGCTACGCCCCGCCGAAAGGTTTGAAAGGGCAGGAAGCGGGTGCCAGACTGAACGCCTGGCACACGAAGCCAACTAATATACGTGCCACCCGCGCCCCGGAAAAGACGGTGTGGGGTGAAATTCAGCCTGCCGAGGTCCCTACATGAAAAAGATCGAAAAAACCCTGGACGAATGGCGGTCGATGCTCGACCCCGAGCAGTATCAGGTTTGCCGCCTCAAGGGCACCGAACGGCCATTCAGCGGCAAGTACAACAGCGAGCGCCGCGACGGCATCTACCACTGCATATGTTGCGGCCTGGCGCTGTTCGACGCGCAGACCAAGTTCGACGCTGGCTGCGGCTGGCCGAGCTTCTACGCGCCGATCGAGGACAGTGCGATGATCGAGATCCGCGACACGTCCCACGGCATGATCCGCACCGAGATCACCTGTGCCCGTTGCGATGCGCACCTGGGGCATGTGTTCCCAGACGGCCCGCCACCGACCGGCCTGCGCTACTGCATCAACTCGGTGTGCATCGACCTTCGTCCGCGCGACTGACCGGAGCCCGATCATGGCTGCAACGATGCTGAGCATTCCCTGCGTGACCCTGGGCGGCGAGCACAAGACGCTGGGCGATTTCCCGGGCAAGGCGCTGTTGGTGGTCAATACCGCCAGCCAGTGCGGTTTTACCCCGCAGTACAAGGGCCTGGAACGACTGTGGCAGGCCTACCGCGACCGTGGCCTGGTGGTACTGGGCTTTCCGTGCAACCAGTTTGGCAAACAGGAACCTGGCGATGCGCGGGAAATTGCGCAGTTCTGCGAGCGCAATTTCGGCGTGAGTTTTCCGTTGTTTCGCAAGGTCGAGGTCAACGGCCCAGGCGCTCACCCTCTGTTCGTCGAACTCAAGCAACGCGCGCCAGGGATTTTGGGTAGCCAGAAGATCAAGTGGAACTTCACCAAGTTTCTGGTCGACCCGGCCAGTGGCCAGGTCAAGCGCTATGCCCCCTCCACCAAGCCACAGGCCCTGGAGGCGGACATCGAGCGTTTGCTCAGCCGCTGAAGGGCACCCAGTGGTCGACCAGGGCCAGTAGCTCTTCGCGGCGGAATGGCTTGGCCAGGTAGTCGTTCATGCCCGCCGCCCGGCAGCGTTCGCGCTCTTCGGGCATGGCGTTGGCGGTGAGGGCGACAATTGGCAACTCGGGCCAGCGGCCGCTTTGGCGGATACGCCGGCTGGCCTCGTAGCCGTCCATCACCGGCATGTTGCAGTCCATCAGCACCAGGTCGAATGCCTCACGCTCCAGCAGCTCAAGGGCCTCCGCACCCTGGGTGGCCAGTTGCACCTGGCAGCCGAGCTTGGCCAGCATGCCCTTGGCCACCAGTTGATTCACCGGGTTGTCCTCCACCAGCAGAATCCTTGCACGGCCTTGTTCCTGGGTAATGGTCGGGATGGCCAGCGGGTGTTCGGGCTCATGGCCTTGCAAGGTGCGGCGCAGGGTCTGGTACAGGGCCTTGCGTGCCAATGGTCGGGCCAGCTGGTGCAGCGGGGCCAAGGCCAAGGACTGCTCATTGGGCAGGAAGTTGCCGTAGGCAGTCACCAGCAGAATCGGGGTTTTCAATGCCGGGCGCAGTTCGAACAGGTGCTCGATGTCGTCGGTGATCAACAGGTCGATCACTGCGGCATCCAGCGTGGCGCAACTGTCATGGCGCTGGTAAGTCAGGCCCCAGGCGGGCAGCAAGTGCTGCAAAAGTTCATTGAGGCCGCTGCCGGCTGCGCTCAGTGCCGCCACGCGGCCGAGCAAGGGCGCTGGCGGTATGGCTTCGGTGTGCACGGTCAACGGCAACTCGGCGGTAAAACAGCTGCCAAAGCCCGGCTCGGAGCGAATGTGCAGGTGGCCCTGCATGGCTTTGCACAGGTTGTGCGTCAGCGTCAGGCCCAGGCCGGTGCCGCCGTACTGGCGGGTGATGCCGGCACCGGCCTGGGTGAACGGCTGGAAGATGCGCGCCTGGGCGTCCTCGGGGATGCCGATGCCGGTATCCCGTACCTCAAGACGCACGCCACCGGCAGTGGCCTCCAAGCGCACATCGACACGGCCAAAGCGGGTGAACTTCAGCGCGTTGGACAGCAGGTTGCTGACGATCTGCCGCACGCGTGTGGGGTCGCCGAGCACGCTGCTGGGGAAGTCGCTGGCGATCAGGCAGGTCAGCTCGACGCTTTGCGCGGTGTTCTGCGACAGCAGGTTGGCGGTGTCTTCCACCATCGAGCCCATGTCGAAGGCAATGCGCTCCAGTTCCAGCTGGCCGGCATCGAACTTGGACAAGTCGAGAATATCGTTCAGCAGCTCTACCAGCACCTTGCCCGAGTCATGGGCGATAGCCAGTTGCTGGCGTTGCTCGCTGGGCAGCGGGTTGTCCAGCGCCAGGGCGATCATGCCGAGCAGGCCGTTGAGCGGGGTGCGGATTTCGTGGCTCATGTTGGCCAGGAAGGCGGCGCGGGCCTGGGCCATGTCCAACGCGCGGCTGCGGGCTTGTTCCAGCTCCTGGTTGGACAGGCTCAGGCTGTTGTTGCTTGCCTTGAGCTCATTGGTGCGCGCCGACACGATGTCTTCCAGCTCGTTCAGGTACTGGGTCAGACGGTTTTCCGCGGTGCGCCGCTGTTCGATCTCGGTGGCCATGCTGACGAACTGCTGGTTGGCGACCTTCACCAGCACGCCGATCTCGTCATGCTCGTGTCCGTGTGGGCATTCCAGGCGCGTTTGCCGGGGTTTGCGCGGGTCGCTGCCGCTGAGCGCGCCGATCACCGTCACCAGCGGTTTGGTCAGCATCATGTAGAACAGCGCCAGCAGCAAGCCGGTGAGCACCAGGCTGCGGGCGAAGCCATTGAGCAGGGTGATACCGGCACGGCCGAGGAAGCGGCTGCCGAAGGCGAAGGTGTCGATGTCCAGGTACAGGGTGCCCAGGTATTGCTCTGGCATGTGGGTCAGGTACAGCCGCTCCTTGAACTGGCGTTGCTCGCCGAACAGGAAGTCGCTGAGCGGCCGGTAGCGGTCCTGCAGCTTTGGCCGCTCGACATCGGCCAGTACCGTTTCGTTGTTGTCTATCAGCCGTGCGCCGATGACAGCCGGCGACTGCAGCAGGCCGCGGGTCAGCTCCTGCGCCAGTTCCGAGTCGATGTTGTAGGCGATGCGCGAGGCCGGGTTGTGGCTGATTTGCAGCAACGCGTTCACTTCACGGTTGATGGACGCGTCTTCGCTGGCATAATCGATGCCGATCTGGATGAGACTGAGCAATGTTCCCAGGATGAAGCCGACCAGGACTGTCAACCGGGCTTGCTTGTATGACAGGCGATTGGTGAACTTGATATCCATGAGTCCCGAGCCGGTTTCACGTTCCTTGCGCTGCGCAAGCATAGCCGATCAATCCCGGCTACTGGTGGGTCTGTCTGTTCATTTCAGTTGATCGCAAAGCAGCCCCCAAAAACTGAGATTGTTAGGAGTCGTCATGGACGCTCGCTTGATCGCTTTTCTGGACCGCGCCGAATCGGTACTGGCGCGCCTTGAACCCCTGTTGCCGGCACAACGCCCGCACATCGACTGGGGCACCACCCTGGCCGCGCGCTGGCAGCGCGATGGCCGCAGCGGCTACCTGCTGCCGCTGGACGTCAGCCTGGACATCCGCCTGACCGACCTGATCGGCGTCGACAAGCAGCGAGACCAACTGGGCCGCAACACCCACCAGTTCATCAACGGCCTGCCGGCCAACCACGCACTGCTGTGGGGCTCGCGCGGTACCGGCAAGTCGTCGCTGGTACGTGCCCTGCTGGCCGAGCACGCCAGCGCCGGCCTGCGCCTGATCGAAATCGAACGTGACCACCTGGCCGACCTGCCACGGGTGGTCGAGCAACTGCAGAAGCTGCCGCAACGCTTCATCCTGTTCTGCGATGACCTGTCGTTCGAAGCCGGGGAGGGCGACTACCGGGTGCTCAAGAGCGTGCTCGACGGCTCGCTGGAGCAGGCCCCGGACAACGTGCTGCTGTACGCCACCTCCAACCGCCGCCACCTGGTGCCCGAGAAGGAAAGCGACAACGAGAACTGGAAGCGTGTGGACGGCGAGTTGCACCCCAGCGAAGCGGTGGAGGACAAGATTGCCCTGTCTGACCGTTTTGGCCTGTGGCTGTCGTTCTACCCGTTCACCCAGGATCACTTCCTGAACGTTGTCGAGCACTGGATTGGCCAGTTGGCGCAACCTGCTGGCCTTGCCTGGCAGCGCACCGAAGAGCTCGACATTCTCGCCGTGCGCTGGGCCACCGGCCGCGGTAACCGTAATGGCCGTTGTGCCTATCAGTTCGCCCGCTACTGGGTCGGGCTGCAATTGCTGGAGCAAAAGTAAATGATCGACCTCAATGCCAGTGGCGCAGGCCTCGACGGCTATAACCTGCTGGCGGCGCAAGTGCAGGCGCTGTTCGCCGATGAGCGCGACTTCATCGCCAACGCCGCGCAGTTTTCCGCGTTTCTGTACAACCAGGTGGACGACCTGAACTGGGCGGGGTTCTACCTCAACCGCAACGAGGAGCTGGTGCTGGGCCCGTTCCAGGGCCAGGTGGCGTGTGTGCGCATTCCGTTTGGCAAGGGCGTGTGCGGTGCGGCGGCGTCAACGCGGCAGACCCAGCGGGTGGAGGATGTGCATGCGTTCCCGGGGCACATTGCTTGTGACAGCGCGTCCAACAGCGAGCTGGTGATCCCGCTGGTGAAGGAGGGCAGGTTGATTGGCGTGCTGGATCTGGATAGCCCGAAGGTCGGGCGGTTCAGCGAGGCGGACCAGCTGGGGCTGGAGCGGTTGGTGGCGATCTTTCTGGCGTTGACTGACTGCTGATCGATGTTGCCTGTGCCGGCCTCTTCGCGGGTAAACCCGCTCCTACAGGTATCAATGCCTTTGTAGGGGCGGGTTTACCCGCGAATACGGTGGCGGCGGCAACGATGAATGACCAGGGATATTGGCCAGCAGCCCCGGCCCTTTCGCCGGTACAGGCTAACCCATCAGTCGTAGATCACCTTCTTCTTCCAGGTCTCTTCCTCATCGGTCTTGAGCCCATCGGTCAATTCGTTGTGCTCGTCTTCTGCCGGGGCCATGCGGTCCAGCACCTGGGCATTGGCCCGGGCCAACAGCTTCTCAAGATACGTCAGCTGCTCTTCATACACCTTCGGCTCCGGCTGCTTGCGCAAATACTGCACACCGCGCTCGAAGGCCAGGCGCGCCTGGCCAGGCTGGCCTTTCTGCAGGGCCTGCTGGCCGAGGTTGTTGAAGAATTCGATATGCAGCAACACCAGGATGTGGCGGATTTCCTTGACCCAATGCTTGGCTTCGGGAGCAGGCAAGAAGCCCTCATGGGCAGCGCGGGTCACCTGATTGTGCAGCGCCTCCAGCAGGAAGCGTACGTCCTTGGCCTTGATCTCGGTGTGGATCGGGTTAGGTGGGTTGTTGACCGGGATCTTGTCGCCCAGGGCAATCAGCCCTTCCAGTTCGGCGATGCGCGCCTTGAATTCGGCATTGTGCTTGTCCACCGCCAGCAGGCGCTGATTGAGGTTCAGCTCCAGGCGGGTCAGCAGCAGTTTGAGGGCCGGGGTCATGAACTGGCCGGGGAACGTCTCGGTGATCTCGCCGCAGCGGCGCAGGCGGTCGGCCAGCTCGATCTTCATCCGGGCGCGCTCAAGCTTGCCATTCTCGACCACATTGTTGAGGTAGCCGATCACGATCAGCAACGCGATGCCCGCAACGATGAGCAGGGTGATCAGAAGTGGTGTCACCGTTAATGCCTCATGAATAGGTTTGCATGATTGAGTGTAGGAGCGAGCTTGCTCGCGAGAGGCCCTGACAGCCATTCTCTTTTTCTATCGGCAAACTGTGCCATGACTGGATGCTGGCACATTAATGCTGACTTGACGCCAGAAAATCAACGCCAAACCCTTGCAGGCTTGTCGAAACAGCGCTGGGTGTACCCGGAAGTCATTGATTTAAATAAATTTCTACAAAGGGGTTGACGACCCTTCGAACCATCCATAGAATGCGCGCCACTTGCAGCGTAAAGCACACAGCGAAACGCGGCAGGGAGTGAAAGCAGGCAGTAATGCCAGCAGCGTGTCCCCTTCGTCTAGTGGCCTAGGACACCGCCCTTTCACGGCGGTAACAGGGGTTCGAGTCCCCTAGGGGACGCCAAATTGCGGGAATAGCTCAGTTGGTAGAGCACGACCTTGCCAAGGTCGGGGTCGCGAGTTCGAGTCTCGTTTCCCGCTCCAGTTTCTCCGGCACTGCTTAACGGCGGGGCAGGAAAAGAAAACCCAGGCTGAATCGTGAGGTTCATATTCTGGTGCACTGAAAAGTGTTGTGTGTCCCCTTCGTCTAGTGGCCTAGGACACCGCCCTTTCACGGCGGTAACAGGGGTTCGAGTCCCCTAGGGGACGCCATTTGCGGGAATAGCTCAGTTGGTAGAGCACGACCTTGCCAAGGTCGGGGTCGCGAGTTCGAGTCTCGTTTCCCGCTCCAGTTTAAATACTGTGGCGTCTATGCGGTGCAGTGGTGGTGAAGGTCGTCAAGGCGCTTCACGCCGAAAGCGGTAAAGTTTCACAATGCGGGAATAGCTCAGTTGGTAGAGCACGACCTTGCCAAGGTCGGGGTCGCGAGTTCGAGTCTCGTTTCCCGCTCCAAATACAGGTTTACACGGTGAATCAAACTTTGTGAATCTTCGAAAAAAGACGCTTAGGCGTCTTTTTTCGTTTCTGCGTCATTTGTTTTTATCGTTACACCGGCCGCAGGGTATTCGCCCTGCGGCCTTTTTTTGCGCGTTATTTGTAGCTTACGGTAAAGGTCAGCCCCCCCTCGGCCAAGCCCGGGGTTACCACCGGTGCGCTCTGGTAGTAGCGCGCCTGGAAGTCCAGCTGGGTGATGCCAATGCTCACTGGCTTGACCAGTTCCTCAGATTGCAGTGGCATGGGCGTTCCATCGCTACGCAGCAGCTGGATTTCAACCCCGGCGGCATCGGAACCGCCACCCAGGCTAAAGCGTCCCTCGGCTGGAACGGTCGGCACCGAGCCATTGGCACCATCCAGTTCGATGTATACATTCGCTGGCGCGGGGTTGGGGGCGTTGGCATCTTCGCAGTCGCTGAGCGTTATATGGAAGGGAACGGCCGGGGTTGCGGGGCCTACCCCTTTGAAGTCGGCAAGGGTGTAATCGCCCAGTCTCACCGGGTCGGCGCTTACTGCATCGGATTTCAGCGAACACTGCGCCTGGTTCACCGTGGCGCTCACGCGGTACTCCATTACCTTGCCCAGGTTATGCAGGAACCCATGAAACATCTCGCCGTTGACGCGTTGGGGGCCGGGTGCGATTGGCCCGGTCTTGATGAACCAGGCATTGCCGCTGATAGCCGACACCACGACGTTGAAAGGCTGGTTTCGCATGGTCCCTGAGTAGGGGATAGCAGGGGAGGTGCCAGCATCTGGGACGAAGGAGTTGTTGGCCACGCCGTTGAATGGGAAACCAAGCTCCATGTACACGCCAACTCCGGGAATATTGGTTTCCATGACGTGGCCATTGATGTCCTTGCCACCCAGGGGGGGCAAGGTGCCAGAGAAGATTGGCGCGGTGTTGGGCAGCCTTGCCGTGGGCGGGCTGGCGGGGTTCCACACGCAAGAGACCGTGGCGCCTTCGTTGTTGTTCCTGGTCATCGAGCTGGTACCGATCACGGTACCGATTGCGGCATCGCGGGGTACCCAGAATGCCCCCATGTCACGTTCGAAGGTCATGTAGCTGCTGCCTGTCTGGAACGTACAATTGGCGTAAGCGTTGCCAGAAAGCAGGCCCAGGGTCAAACAGCAGGCGGTCCGCCGCAAGCTGCGTTCGATGTTGAAGGTGAACGCGGTCATCAGAGTATGTCCTGGGTATTGTCGCCGGGCAGCAGGGGCTGGCTGCTGGCCACGGGCAGTTGGCAGTGCAGGGTTTGCAGACGGTAGCCACCCTCTTGTGCGAGTGCTTGCGGGTCGATGTTCAGTGTGCAGGTGTTATCGCTGGCCTCGCCCCACACCACGCGTATCGCTTGCGGACCTGTGGTGCGGGTAGACACCAGCGCCTGGCCGGCCTGGCCGACCACACCCAGGCTCTGGTCATCGGCATCGAGTACCTGGGCGCCAAACGGCACGGGTTGGCCATTGGCCTGCCGCAGGGTCAGCACCAGGCGGGCCACATGCTCGGTTTCGTAGCTGGCCTTGACCACTGCGCCGCGGCGCGGCACCACTTGCTGGCTGGCATTGTCAATCACCACTTCCGGCGACAGGTCGTCGGTTTGCAGTACCAGTGAATTCAACCGATAGGGGCGCAGGTACGGCACCAGTGCATACCCTTGGGCATTGGTGCGCGCCGAGGGGGTGTTCTGTACGCCGACGCCGGCCACGTCGGGCACGTGCACCAGGGCCATGGTTTCGCCCAGGTGGCTGCCAAACGCCACGCCGTCGCCATGCAGCATCACGGCGCCGCTGGCGTTCACCGACATGCTGCGGTAGTCGTTGCCTTCGTTGTAGCCCATGCCGACATTGGCCTGGCTGCCTTGGTAGTTGATAGACAGCCCACCGCTATTGCGCCCCTGGCCGTCGTTGGCCAGCGAGGTGCTGTAGGTAAGCTGGTTGTCCAGCAAGCCGCCGCTGAGGCTAGCGCGTTCACTGGTCTGGCCATTGTCGTTGCGCACGTCGAAACTGGCCTGTTGCTGGCGGCCGAAGTCCAGCGGCATGCTCAAGGTCAGGCCGAACATGCGGCTGTCATCGTTTTTCGAGTCCAGCGCCTGCGAGGCAAACAGGTTGACCGCGACCTTGCCCAGGCGGGTGGTGTATTGCAACTGGTACTGGCGGCGCTGGTTGCTGGTTTGCCAGTAGGTGTCCTGAGAAAAGGTCAGGTTGAGTGCGCTTCGGTCACCGACGCTCTGGTACACCGACGCTTCCAGGCGGCTGCGGCGGTTGCCAAGGTAGCTGCTGGCGTTACTACGTTGCCGCACGGCTTCGTCGAAGTCGCGGTAGCCCTCGGTCGAGTAGCGATAACCGGCGAAGCGCAGGCTGGTGCGGCTCTGGAAGCTTTTGCCGTAGCGCAAGGCAAAGCTGTGACCCTGAGCCTCACCCAGTGTGGCGCCCAGGTCGCTGGAGGAACGGGTGACATCGAACGACAGCGCGCCTAGCTGGCCGATGTCGCGGGCCAAGCCCAGCACGCCGGCGTTGTAGTACTCGCTGGAAAGCACACCACCGTACAGGGTGGTGTCCCAGGCGCCGCCGCGGGCCAGGGTGGCCTGCCAGAACAGCGGGTCGTCGAGTTGTTCGGCGCCGTCGTAGCGGCCCACGGTTGCGCTGTAGCGCCACACACCTTCGCGCAACAGGCTGCCCATGCTCGAGTAGGGTTGTGTGAACCGGCGGATCTGGCCATCGGCTTCGGTGATGACCACTTCCAGCTCGCCATGGCCAGAGCCCACGCTGAGGTCGTCGATGGCGTAAGGGCCGGGCGCTACGTAGCTGGAATAGATGGGGTAGCCATTGTGCAGGATTTCTACCTTGGCGCGGCTCTGGGCCACCCCGCGGATCACTGGCGCGTAATGCTGCATTGCATCGGGCAGCATGCCTGTGTCGGACGCCACCTGCGCGCCTGTGAAGCGCACGCTGCGGAACATGTCGCTGTTGGTGAAGGTTTCGCCCAGGGTGAGGTTGGCCTGCAGGCCAGGCAGGTCGCGCTGCGCGAACGTGTCGCTACGGGTCCAGCGGCGTGTCCCGTCGGCCTCCTCGCGCAGTGCCTGCTTGCTGCGCAAGCGCCAGGGCCCCAGGTTAAGGCCGCTGTTCAGGTACAGGTCCTGGCTGCTGCGGCTGTGGCCATCGCGCTGGCTGCTGTGCTGGGCCGAAGCCTGGTAACTGATGAAGGCGGCGTTGATGCCGTTGCTCCAGCGGGCCTCGGGCACGCTGCCCGAACGGTCCTGGCGCAGGGCGATCTGCGGGATCGACAGCGACAGGTGCAACTGTGCGGGGTCGAAATTGGCACTGGCGTGTGGTGCCAGCTGCGCCAGGTCCACGCAGCTGTCGTCGTCTGGCAGAGGTGTTTCCAAGGCCTGCTCGCGCAGGTCGAGGGTGCGTAACAGTTCGGCCGTCAGGCAGGGCTGCAACCCTTTTCCATTCGGGCCCTCGATGAAATCGATGTCCTGCTCGGGCAGGGGGCTGAGGTTGAGCGAGACCTGCACCCGGTAGTGTCCCGGCGGCAAGAGTGCCTGCGCGGCCAGGTTTTGCAGCGCCAGGGCACCGGCTTCGGCGGACTGGCCGGGGGCCTGGCGCATGAAACCGGGCTGGAAGGCGATGTCGGCCTGGTCGGCCACGGCAGGGTGGGCAAGGGCCAACGCCAGGCAGCCGCCAAGCAGTGGCGGCAGCGGGGCGAGGCGCGGGCGCAACGGCAATAGCCTGCGCCGTTCGAGCTGGAGCATGAGCGTGTCCTGGGCGGCGCCGACGGACGATGCACTGTGGGCTCGTGGCTGGCGCCTGAAGCGAATGACGGGGCGTGAAAGCAGCTGTTGCTGCCGGGTCACGTTGAAAAGGCGGGGGCAGGTTAGAGGGCTGTCAGGGCTGGGGATGTAGGAAAAGGCTTTTGATTTGTTGGGATAAAAGGATGTTCTGGCGGCTGTCTTGGTGCTTGATGAGGCGTCTCGCTGCCAGAGGCAGCGAGACGTAAAACCCGTTAGCTAGCGGGGGGGGCCAGTGAAAAAGGTTCCACGAGGAGTCCGACGCAACATGAAATTATCGCTATTGCCCAGTAGTGTCAGATCAAGGGTGAAATTAGGGCGGTACGGTGAGCCGGTTGGGCGGCTAACGACACTCGGTTTTCCGCTGAGGAACGGTTTCATCTCAGCACCCGGCGGAGAGACTGCACTCGTCTGAGTAGAGACGCTAGTGTTGCTACTCGCAGTTTGTGTAGCCGCCGAGCTTGTTGACGGGCGAGGGTTTTCGAAAGTGTTCGCACGTAAACTCGCGCGGGGCCGCCGAACAATAATCTTGGATTGATTAACAATTGTAGTATTGGTTGATTCCGTATAAATGTTTCTGATTATTGTTGTCTTCCCGCTCGTATTTGCCATTGCGGGCGCCGTTTGCGCGCCTTTGGCCGCCGATTTTGCCGTCGCCGCCCCTCTCGCCGTCGCAGATGCATACCCGGCCGCAAACATGCCGATAACGGAGAACACAGTCGCGAAGTTCTGCAGCAGGTTCGAAAGTTCCGGGTTTTCGTACGTATACTTTGTCGCCACCCCGCCAAGGACCGCAGCGGCGAGGTTGGCACCCGCGCCGATGGCGGCCGGAATCGACCACGGCGTTGTGATCACCCCTACGACGAAAATGGCGGCGAGCGCAGCGACGCCCAACCAGGCATACCAAGGTACCTTGGGTGTTTCTTCTATGCGCCGTTCCAGCGGTGCCTGGCGGCCACGGGTCACGGGCTCACCGCGATGGCCGGTGGGGTCGTGCCAGTAAACCGGATTGCCCAGGGCATAGACGTACGGGTTGATGCCGGCCTCTTCAGGCGGCATCGAGTCTGGGCTGTGGAAGCGCATCAGGCCTGGGTTGTAGGCACGGTAGCCGCTGCCCAGCAGGTACCAGCCCAAAGACCTCTCGCGGGCTTCGCCGTTGAAGGCCAGCAGGCTGCGCAGTGGCTGCTCGGCGTCCTCGGGCTGTTGTTCGCCGTACGGGGCGTAGTGGGCATGGCGCGTGCCGTCGACATCGTACTCGGTGTTCACGCTGCCCGCATGGTCGGTAAGCAGCAACGTGGCGTTGCCAGCTTGTTGCTGTGCCCGAGGTTGGCCGCCGGCGCGCAGGTACTCGGTGAGCAGGCCGTCTTCCAATAGGCTGTCCAGGCTATGGCCCAGGTAGCGGCGCTGCATCTTGCGCGCGTCAGAGCCCGAGTAAAGCAGCTGATCATGCCCGTCATAGCCGTACTGCGCCGTCACCTTGCGGTTGGCATCCTGCACCTGGTGCAGGCGGCCAAGGCTGTCGTAGTACAAGGCATTGCCGCATTCATCGTTGAGCATGTTGCCCAGTTCGTCGTAGCTGAAAGTCTGTTCTGGCGGGCAGCCTTCAGGCGGCAGAGTATGCGTGACCTTTTCCAGCCGAAACTGGTCATGGGCGCAGTAGGTGAACTTCGCATCGTCCGGGTCGCCTTCATTGAACGTTGTACGGCAGCGTTGGATATTGTCTACCGCGTCGAACCTGAATATCTGGGTTTTGATCTGCCGGCCGCTGGCGGTTTCGACAGGGCAGTCGTATTTGGTCAGGCGACCGAGATCGTCATACTCGAACGTTTCCTCACGCAGTTTTTGCTCGTCTTGCCAAAGGGTTCGCGAATGCAGCATGTCGTTGTCCTGCCATACTTGGACCAGCTGGCGCACCTGGCCGTTGACGCTCAAGGTGCGGCGGGTCTCCCTGCCCAGGCTGTCATAGTGCTGGGTGCACAGGGTGACAGGTTGCTGTTGCGCGTCGGAGTTGGTGGTGTCGCGGGTTTCGGTGGTCTCCAGCAGGCCGGTGTCTTCGGAGTAGGTCAGCGTCGACTTGAGATTACCCTGTACCACCGATACCAGCCGACCGTGGTCATCGAAGTCATAATCACAGGCTTGGCCATCGCTGTGCTTGCGCTGTGTCGGCAGGCCTTGCCAGGACTGCTGGTAAGTGACGCTGTAAGGCGTACCCTCAGTGTCGGTCAGGTGTTCTTCGCAAAGGTCGCCCTGATCGGTGTACACATAACGGCGTTTACCCAGTGCATTGTTGGCGTGGGTGATTTCTGCACTCTCGCCGTCATATTCGAAGTCTGCCGTCTGTTGCTCTTCCTGGCGGGCAAGGCCGTCCTCGTCTTCCAGTGTGGCAACAAGCTTGCTGGGTTGCTCGGTCAGCTCTGGCTTGTACTCATAGCCGATCACCCGCTTGCGGATACCTTTGCTTGTGGCCTCCAGGCTGAACGCCGTGCGCTTGTCGACCAACTGGGTCATGCCCTGATAGGTGTATTCCTCCACCCGCACACCCACGGTCATGCGCACCAGTCGGCCAAGCCCGTCGAACTTGCGCTCGTAAAGCATCTGCTCAGCTGCGTTACTGTTCTCTTTCAACTGCAGTTCAGTGACCAGTTCGCCCATGCTGTGGGGGGCGAACGTGCGTAGCAAGGTCGTGCCATCCGGCCGCTGATTGCTGGTCATGCGGCCCAAGGCGTCATAGGTGAACTTGCTGGTGCGTTTGATGACCTGGTTGCCGCCATTCGGGTCCAGGATAGATTCGGTCCGGCTCAGGCAGCGGCCGAGCCCATCGTAGGTGAAGTCAGTGCGGCCGGCCTCGCGTGTAAGCCGGTGCTTGCTTCCCTCAGGGGCATCCACTTCTTCCTCCAGCAGGCGGTACTCGTAAACCGGTTTGCTGAAGCGGTTGAGCTTGCTGACGGTTTGCTGCAGCCTGTGCCCGGGCGCGTTCGGGCTTTCGATCCAGCGGGTGACCAGCTGGCCACCAGGCTCGAGCGGTGTAGCATCGATACATTCCTTGATGCCGTCGGGGCGTACTTCTTCGCACCGTTGGCCCCAGCCGTCATACTTGTAGCTTGACTCCAGCTTGAGCACGCGGGGCTCTGGCTTGCCGTCTTTGTCCGGCAGGTAGTCATAGCCGATTTCGCTCACCAGGCGGCCCGCCGAGTCGTAGTTCAGCTCGGCTACCGTGCGCTTCACCACTTCCCCTGTCACGGCATCCCTGGCTTCACGCTCTTCCCGGATTGGGCGGCGGCTGCCATCGAATACGGTGCGGGTGACTACACCTTTGCTGTCGGTGGTTTCCTCGCAACTGCGTTTGCGCCCGCTTTCGTCGAGCATCTTGTAGGCGGTGGT
Source organism: Pseudomonas sp. JR33AA (assembly GCF_021378985.1). NCBI lineage: Bacteria > Pseudomonadati > Pseudomonadota > Gammaproteobacteria > Pseudomonadales > Pseudomonadaceae > Pseudomonas > Pseudomonas sp. JR33AA. The sequence goes on along the minus strand of NZ_JAJSAW010000024.1, from coordinate 35,471 downwards.
GCGTGTGGTGGCATAGGGGGTGCCAGGGCTCGCGATTTCTGCGATGACGCGGCCCAATACGTCATGCTCATAGTGTGTGAACACATTATTGGCATCGTGCTCCAGTACCACTTGGCCGTTATGCATGGAGTAGGTGGTGGCTGTTTTTTTCTCTAGCGTATGGGTATGGTCAGTGAAGATTTCGGTGCTGCGGCTCCAGGTGAGCTGATCATTGCTGTCCTTGACCTTTTCGTACTTCCAGTTGCTGGTGGTGGTTGCATCGTTGATCTGCACGACTTGTTGGTCGACCCGGCCATGCAGGAACGGGGTGTCGACTTTATTCAGATAGCGACGGATTTTGCTATTTAGCAACTGGCGCGCTTCGCCCTCGCCCTCAAAGATGTCTTCCTGTTCCAGCGACAGCCATTCTGGCATGTTCAGGTCGGGATTATCCTGTGGCAGTGCCGGCAGGCTGGCATAGGTGAATTCGCTGCTTATGATCTGGGCCAGCGGTTCGCCCGGGCTGGACGGGGCGGCAGGGTAGATGACGACGGACTCGAGGTTGCGTTCGAATTCCTCCGGGTCATCCGCCCCAGGGTAATAGGTACGCTCCATGCGAGTGCCGTCGGGTTTAAGTTCCGTCAACAAGTTGCCATGGATGTCGTAGGTGGTTTTCGTTTCCTCGTGGTCGCCCACCGTTGGATCACCTTCTTTCGCCCAGGATTTTTTTACGGTGTGGGGAAGCTGGAAGTGATTAGGTTGATCTTTGAACCCTAAGTTTTCTAGTTCGTGATACGTCGTTTCGATGGTCTCGATACAGCCTTCGTCGGTGGTGGCTTGGGACATCATTAAATGGAAACGGTTGAACGTGCTCACGACCGTTCGGTACTCTTTGTTATCCCGATAATGTTTGGCGGTAGAGCTGTATTCAAAAGTATGGCCGGTAAAGCGGTAAAGCTGGTCCGTGCCGTCTTCATTGCCATAGACCAGGCCAGTGCCGTTGCCTAGGAAATTATTGTTGGAGTACGTGAATTTCGTAAGTATGTGGGTGCTACTGTCACGCACATCAGGCATGACCAAGTGTTCTTTGACAGAGGGTAGATACCGATTGATACCTGGGTATTTATGGCCAGCGCTCCCTTCGTGGTAAGTGATTGTTTCCACGCCTTTGTCGGGGTTTTCGACCTTGGTCAGGAAGGGGAGTTTGTCGTAAAGCGTGTAGTGCAGTTCCCAGTATTCGTCACTTGAGGTAGGCAGGATGACTTTTCGGAGTTCGTTGCTATCTAGGTCCAGTGTGTAGCGGGCCGCGTTGCGGGTTGTCGGGTTGAACGTAAACTCCGTCCGGTTGTTTGTGGGGTATTTTACTTCCAGCAGTATACGGCCAGTGTCATCGGCGATGGATATCAGGCGTGCCTTGGTCGTGGTCGTGGTCGGATCGTAGGCCAGGTTGACACCATGACCGGAAGCACCCATGACGCGCACAGGCACGGCGGTTTCAGGATCATTTTCCTGGGGCTCGAGTATTTCGACCAGGCCGCCTTTATGTGCAATACGAAGGCGTTTTCTTTCGCCTTTGCTGATATTTTTGAAATGAAAACTATCAATTTTTTTTTCTGCGATAACGGGTGTGTTACCAGGTCCGTTGTCTGCAACTGTGAAGGATTCGCCGGTGTGCAGTGAGAGCATGCCGGTGGTGATATTGAAACTGCTGAGTTTCAGGCGCCAGCCAATACCAAACCCGTAGTTATCATTGCTCATTGGGCTGAAATTTAATTGCAGGGGTAAATCGGGACCGCACAGGTCGTTTGCGTTCAAGGCCGGAAGGGCAATGGACAACGTGTACAGGCCAGTACGAGGGTCGACACTACTCTGCATGAAACTTGAAAAATTGAAGGCATTCGATGTGGTTGCCATATGCGGGGTTTCCTGTATGTACGGTATACGTTGAATAGCCGGTATCAAACCATGGATCCTGTACCGGACATGTTCAGGGGCGCGAATTGGCGCTCCCTATCACTGCCGTGAGGGCGTCAGGCGTTATTCGAAACAAGTAGCCTGCCGCGAGGCTAGGACAAAAAAATTATGTGCGCACCTAGCAGAATTACCAGGTACGCCTACCCCCTACGCCAGGGGGGGCGTGCGGGCTACCTGTTATTTTTGCCAGTTGTGCAGCAGGAGGGCCTGCACTAAAACTGTCGAGGCAAGCAACCAAGCCGGGTGACAGGCTGGAGCAGCGCCGTTAACGCTCGTTATTTATCTACTCGACGAGTGCGCCTGCTTATCCAAGCGGCGTGCAGGCGCTCAACACTTTTTTGGAATTTCCGACATGAATGAGCGGCTAGAGCAAGATGAGGCTTTGGAGGCGCCCACAATTGAGGGGCTGACGGCACTCAATGAAATCGATCTGGATGCATTGGGCGATAAGCCATTGACGACCCTTGTCAAATACACGGGTATGAATATTAACGACCACGTGGTTGTGCGTTGGTTGGGGCGCAGCGCCGCCGGGAAAGCATATGACTATACGGCGGAGTATTTCCTTGGGGGCGAACATTTAGATGGCCTTGAAGTCCAAATTACCAACAGCTATATCAAAGATGCCGCGGGTGGTGAGGCCTTTTATTCCTACAGTCGTCAGGCAAACGGCCCCGAGCCTGAAGCTGCATCCTTACGAACCTTTTGCTATATCGGGGTAAGACCCCGCAGACAAGTTGAAACGCTGTCCGTACTGCAAGTGGTGGACTCCCATGGCTTGATTATTCAGCCTGACAAACTACCGACTTCAGGGATGAGGGTGGTAGTGCCCCCCTATCAGGCGATGCAGGCAGATGACAAAGTCACCCTGACAGTCGAATGTTATGAGCCAGACGGTACGCTCGACGATACGTGGGAGCAAGTGGTAACCGTTACTCAGGACCATTTCGGGGAAAGCGCAATCAGTGGCGCGGTACCCAAGCGTTACTTTGACTGGATTGACCCAGGCTATGTACTTGCCACCTACGAGATCGAGTTTGCAGCGGGTGGGCGGTTGGACGCGCCGGTTCAACGGCTGCAGGTCGACTCCAAAGGCACGCTGCCAGGCTATCTTGGCAAACCCACAATCGATGAGTACGACGAAGGCGATCCGCTGGACCCGAGGAGCTTCCCCAATGGTCTGCTGGTCAAGCTGCCGGATTACCCTGGCATTGCAGATTCAGACTACCTCACCCTGCAGTGGTCCATCCCCGGAGGCCAACCCTACATGCCATCGGTGCGGGTCGACCCTAGCATCCGGGCAGCCGATTCGATCCCGTTTTGGATCAGTCCGGAAACCCTGGCTATCAGCCAGGGCAGCAACGTGAGCGTCTCCTACCTGTATGGGCGCGAAGGTGAAGCACTGCGTTCAGAAGTGTTGCAAGTCAATGTGCAACATACACGCTTGCTGAACGTGCCCTTGGTTGAGGGTGCTGTAACGGACGGCAATGCGAGCAACGGCAATATATTGGCTGATCTGTCTATAGAAGGTGTTTACGTCAATGTGCCGCCCGGCATCAGTTTGCCGGGGGAGGAACTGCATGTGCATTGGGCTGGTACTGGGCCGCTTGGCGAATACGTGGCCAAAGCGCCTGCCTCCCAGGAAAAGCCGTTGCGTTTCTTTATTCCTCCCGAATATGTGTCTACCAATATGGGCCGGACCCCCGCGGACACCAGTTGGCGGTTCGACGTGTTCTACAGGCTGTCGACGGATGCAGACACATACATAGATTCGATGCCTTACAAGTTGCGTATCAAACCGCTGGATATCGCAACACTGCCGACAGTCGATCTGACAGATGGGCCGGTTGAACTCGGCAAGTTGCCTGAAGCTGGAGCCAGATTGTCCATGGCCAAATGGCCGTTTATTGCCCCGGGGCAACTGCTGACCATTGTGATGGAAGGGGTGGACCCTCGGGGCAATGGGGTGGAGTTCATTGTTCGGGACGCAAAGGCAATTACGGACGCCGAAGTGCGTAATGGTGTGAATAATGAAATGCTGCCCAAGTCGGAACTCCGAAAGCTGAAAATTGGCGAGCGCTTCACCTTGTATGCTCGAGTGAGTTTCAATGGGGGAGAGTTTTATTTGAAATACCCGTCGCAGTCGACGCCGCTTAATCCGTAATTTTTATTTTGGCTGTTTACTTTTATTGAGTGCAGGGTCCAGAGAGATCGTGCTGCTACCTTCTGTGGAGAACCATCATGGGCAGACTAACGTTAGAGCAATATTACAATTATATGAAAGGGGCGCCTCGGGCCCGCGGGTGGGGCGCATTGCTGGTCTATGACCGCCAAAAAGCAAACCTTCTACTGATGCAGGAGCATATTCAGCGCGCCGATACAAAGGCCTGGATCGAACCGGTATCGGGTGAAAAGGAGACTGAGAACGGTAAGTTTTCCAAATTGTCCAACTTTACTTTCGGTGCACCGGTATTGTCGTTCGAAAACTCCAACATTGGGAGTTCGATGGCCGCCCTGAGCATGCCAGTGGTGGGCGGTAAGCTGACCGAATGGAGCCGGGAGCCAGGTGCGCAGTTGCCAACGCTGGTGGGTATTTCGCACCTTGACCCGCTGACCGCGCCCCGCGTGAAAATGAACATCAAGCTCAACGAGGGCAAAGGCGGAGTGGTTGATGAAGACGGACGCGTGTTTCTGGACTTGGCCGATAGTAGTGCTTATTACTTTGAAGTGAGCCAATGGGAAGAACTTAATATCAAGCTGGGGGAGTTGATTGAAGAAAAATTCAAAGACCCCGATAGAGGCGAGCAAATTTGGGAGTTGAATACCCTGGCGCCTGTTGAGGGGGGATTGAACCCGACCTCCTTCAGGGTCCGTACGCACTCCCTGGGTAAGGCGGGGAGCCCGGTGGCCAGTACGAATCAGGCAGACCTGGAAGAAGGCGCGATCATTGTGGGTGTAGCATTCAATGGCGCTACGAATGGTGACTTTCCTTCGGGCGATGAGGATATGCCCTATCTGCTGCCTCAGCGGCAGTCGGGTATTCCGTATTCTTTGAATGTTGTCTTGAGTGACGAAGTGTGGGTGAAAAATGTTTTCAGTAGTTTATTGGAGGGGCTCGCTGGTACGGCTTACGTCCCCAGTGAGGTTACGTACAAAAAAAATGAGTCGGGCTTCTTTTGCGGGGTGGAAGCGGGTGCGATTCGCTTCGCCAAATTTATGCGCGTTCTATATGAACCAAGGATTAGGGTTTTTTTCAGGATCGAGGCCAATTTAGGCCAGCTCTCGTTTTCTTTTGCTTCTGATAAAATCGATTGCACATGGGCTTTTTCAGGAGATATTCCGTACGCTGTTACGGTTGCGTTGAACGTGGATGGTTATTGGAGGGAAAGTGTCGGCTCATTGCCTCTTGATCTTAGTGCATCCTGCTCCTTTTCGTTCAGTATGGAAGACGGCATATTAAGCCTCACTAAGGGCCCGGTGGTCGCTGACGGTAAGTGGCGACCTGGACTGGACGAGGAGTATGACAATGAAGTAGGTAACGCTTGGACCGATTTCAGAAACTATATAGAGGACCAATTTGAGGGGGTTTTCGAGCGTTTGGCGGGAAAGATCGAAGTTGTTGACTTCCTGCGCCTCAACGGCCTGCTCTTTCGCAATGGGCAACGCTCCCTAGCTGACACTTTCGCCCGCCCTGGCGATGTGACGATGCTGGGCGAACTGGCCCCAACTCTCACTGCCTTCGCGATCGACCCGATTGAGAAAAGCCTCATCGCGGGGGGCACTCAGAAGCTAACCCTCACGCCCAAGCCCGAGCCTGGCGTTGAGGTGAAATGGGAGGTGAAAGCGCTGCCAGACGACCCCGAAAACCCCGATGGGCCTGAGCAGTTGGGCGAAATCGTCGACGACATATACAAAGCGCCCAAAGCGGACACCATTGATGGCACGTTCCGTCAGGTCATCATCACCGCAACGGTGGGCAATACCAGCAGCAGCGCCCTGTTCACTGTCGTGCCCAAGTCCGTAGCGGTAAGGCCGATGCTGCTTAATGCATTCTTTTCCACCCCTGGCCAACCGCAACGCTATGTGCTGGAGGGAGGAAGCGTCGAGGCTGAATTGGTCTGGGCCAAGGGTGCCGGTTTCAAAGGTGACCTGCGTGACCCTACAGCTGCCGAATATGACGAGTTGAAGATCCCCAGGGACAAGAGAGTCAAGATCTATGTCGCACCTGCGCGAGACCCGGAAGGTGGGGAGGTACTTGGCGCGCTAATGCAGCTGGACCAGGTGCAGGTTACCGGTGGCAATCGTACCGAAACCATCGATGTCACTGTTCTTTGGGTACCGACTTCTGCAACGCTGAAGGTAGCGGCACAGGGTAAAGCGCTGAAACTGGTGCTGGCCGTTCGGAGCTGGGGGGGAGGGGAGCAAGACCTGCCTCCTGAACAGACAAAATGGTTCGTGGCCAAGGGCAACGGACGCGTTGATGAGACCGCGGGTATCTACAACCCCGGGGCGGAGGAAGGCGATTACGTGATCCTTGCCGGTGTCGGCAAAGCTACAGGTAGCTGGAATTACGCTGTTGTGCCGATGCCGTACACCCCTGAAGAAGCCCAGGCGTTCCATGAGGTGAGCCAGGCCATGAAGGGCACGAACGCCAGCGCTCCTTACACCGCGGAGCAGATCGAGGCCATGGAAGTGGTGAAAAAAGCGTTCAGCAGCCTGGGTGCGGAGAGGACCTGACCATGACTACCCATACCAAAGAGGCATTGCTCGAAGAGCTGGCAAAAGGCGACAGCATGCGCCGCTGGGGCGCGGTACTGGCGCTAGGCCGTGATGCTGTCAACGATGCGTTGCAGGCCCATTTCGTCGAGCAATTCGATCAGCATGGTGGTTTGCCCATCATCCAGGGTGAGTATTTTATCGACCCCGTCGCCCGCACTGAAAAGGTGGTCTTCGACAACCTCACGCTGGGCCCACCGCAGTTGTCTTTCAGAGGCGCCGCAGGTGTTTCGACCCAAGTGCGGGTGAGTATGGAGTTGCTCACCGGGCAGTGTGTTTCGTCGATGATCATGTCGGCCAACGTCGAGCAATTCAGAAGAAGCCATGTGCTGGAAATGGGCATGGGCTATCAATTCGAAGTCTATGGGCACCTGAAAGTGCAGCCACACGCGTATCTGGACAAGTACCAGGTTGTGCTCGACATTACCGACGCCAGCGAGCCCACCTGCACGCTAGGCGGCAATGGCACCGCTGCGCAGAAAATGGGGGAGTTCATCCTCGAGCAATTGCAGTACGAATGGGTTATCAACAGCCCATTGCCGGTGCTGGAGTTAGACATTTTCGGGCACAGTGGCTTGTCCACCACGCGCATCGACGTGGCTGCGCAGCAAGCACCCGCTGGGGCGGGCGGTGGTACAAGCCCGGACGACGACGGGGCGCTGCTGGTACTCATGCAACTGGTTGGCGGCGCCGAAGCTGACCGACCAGGCAGCCCCTTGCCTTATTTGTTGCCGCGCAAGAATGATACCGCCAACTATGGCAGTGCGCTGTTGATCAGTCGGGAGCGTGCGCCGCTTGCCAAGAACCGCCCAGCCGTTGCACTGGAGCAACTGGTGTTACCCGATGCCAACGCAGTCGTGCTGGAAGAGGAGGAGCATAACCCCCATGACATGATCGTTTTCGGCGACGTCCAAGCCACTGCCTTTTCCCGTCAGCTGCAACCGCGCATTGGCAAAGTGGCTGCAGGCAAACGCGCCCAGTTCACGGTGGCGAATCCGACGGTGGGTTCCTGGACTGCCCAGGATGTGCACAACCCCCGCAATTCTGGTGAGATCGAAGCTGGCACTTACATGGCGCCCACTGCAAGCACGTTCCCGCTTCGGCAACGCCTGATGAACATCAAGGCCCATTTTGCCAATGTGCAGGAGGGGGCAAGCAAGTCGGCGTTGGTGGTCGCTTCTTCTGAGGACCTGGTCATTTCACCGCGGGTAGTCATCTGGGCCAACGGCGACGGTCCCGTCCGGCTCACCGCATCGCAGGGTGGAAGGCTGGAGTGGGAAACTGATGGCGACAAGTTCGGCCGCATCGTGCGAGACCCGGTGGACGACAACGAAACGCCGCACGCCCTTTTCACCCCGAATACGCCCCCGAACGATGAACCCATTCGCCTTCAGCGTATCAAGGTCACCAACTGGGGAGATGAAAGTGGCTACGCCACAGTGGTCATCCTCGCCATGCGCGCACCGCTGCAGGTGCAACCCTTCTACGTGCCGAACATGGGCGCGTCTGGTTCGCAAACGTTTTCCCTCACCGAATCGCGCACCGAGCAGGCTTCGGATAAGACATGGGGTGACCGCCCTGCGGTGCTAAGCACAAAGTGGGAACTGTACGGCAAAGGCAAGCTTGTCGATGGGCAGTACACCGCACCGGAGTCGGACCCGGGTGAAGTCAGTGTGGTGGCGGGTGTTTATGGGGGCCAGGCTGGCATTGCTGTTATTGAGCATAACGTTCATGCGAGCCTGTCAAATACAATCGGCCCTCCGCGCTGGAAGGCGCTGAATCAATTCAAGCTGTTCCTTAATGATACGTCGCGAAAAAAAGCCTGGGCAAATGGCAGGCAACAGGTGGCTGTCGATATCCACATCGAGACCAAATCATTTAATGATGATGACGGCGTCCCTATTTATGATCCGGTAAGCGATGCAGAGCTGGCAACGTTGCAGCTTACCCATAGGGATGGCACACCGATCAAGTGGTTACCTGCTAACACCGAAGCAATCGCTCCTAATGGAGAAAACTGGGCTGCCAGCAAGTTTCGCAACCGCTTTGATTATCTACCCGCTGGCGAAGGATTGGTTTCTGTACAAGAGGCGCAAGAGGCGCAGGCGAGAAAGGACCAGTCGAAGGCGGTGGGGGTAAAGGGACAGGAGGAGGCGTTGCGCATTGTAACGGTTTACCTTCAAACCAAAGAGAGCGAGGTACGATGGATTCGGGCCAAGTTTGAGAGCCATGAAAATAAGACGTTATACTCTTTCGTAGTAAACCCCACGGCTGATGGAGAGGTAGAACTGGGTGGGCTGCCACCCAGGAAACTGGATATCTCAGACCTGGAACCGTTTACGGGAAAACGCGTGGCTGCAAACGGTGGATTTGATGTGATCGATGACCGTGGAACCGTTGTCGACGGTCACAACTACTGGCACTACACCACGCACTATTGGGCATTGCGTGCCAGGGGGCAGCGCCGCTTTGTCGATGTACGCTTCGACCATGTTTCAGTCCTGAGGTACGAAAGTGAACTACTCGATGAAACGTTCGCCAGCTATGTCGGCGTTGCCTATGTGCCGCGCGTACTGCCGGGGCGCACCGCTGATCGACGCATTGAATACCAGGCTCAAATGGAGTTGTTGGCGTTGCAGCAAGCGGGCACACCTTTGAATCGAGAGTTTGCAACGGGTGAGCATTTCTCTGCAGGCACATTACTGGTGTCGCTCGAACGCGTTTCGGACATGAAGTTCTGGTACGACCAGCAGGGTATCAGGTGGCGTGAGCAACTGAGCGAGCCGTTGTATTTTACGCTGATCGATAACTACGGAACGGAAAGTGCGCTCTACATAAACTGGGGCCAGGAGTTGAACGACGGGTCGATAAGCCCGATTGACGCCCGCAACTTCCTGCACTGGGAATTTCAATGAGTGTGGCTGCCCCGCTCCCTTAGGGGGCAGTACCTTTCTTGAATTAAGGAACAATAGAATGACTACGAATTCGCTGGTGCATTCCAATGCATTCAATTTCATGAGCTTCGTTCAAGGTGGCGTCGATCCACGTACGGGGCAATACAATGTGTCGCTAGCGTTGCCTGAATTGGTGGCCAACCACTTGAACGGCCCCAACTTGCCCTTGCGCATTGGTTTCAATCCGATGAACCCAGAGGACTCAGGCTTTGGTGCTGGCTGGCGCTTGAATCTGAGTGAGTTCGACCCGCAAAGCCAGATGCTCAGCCTGCACAGCGGTGAACGTTTCAAGGTGTTCGACAACGGCCCCGGTGAGCTGCCTGTGATACCGGAGCGCAAAATCGACAGCTTTCACTTCGAGAATATTTCTTCTGGCACTACCACCCTTTATCGCGTGGCACACAAGTCGGAAATGATTGAAGTGCTAGGGTTGCAAGATGTCACCGAGCAGGGCCAGCGCCCCGGGAAAGTGGCATTGCCCATACGGGTGCTGACACCGACCGGGCATGGTATTACCTTGACATACGCCCAGGTGGATGTGCCCTCTCCAATGCCGGGTATGCCAGGCAAGCGCGTGCCTTGCCTGGCATCGGTAGAAGATGACAGCAAGAGGAAGCTGCTGGAAATCGATTATTCGAACCTCAGCCAGGTACTGATTACGCTCAATCCAGGCACGGTGGCGCAAGCTGCCTATACGCTGGAGCGCAACAACAGTGAACTGGTCAAGGTTATTTTGCCGACCGCGGACAAGGGGCGCTGGCAGTTCGAATACAAGAGGATCGGCACGGTACGTTGCATTGAACGTATGTGGACGCCAGTCAACGGCTTTGAAGAAGTCTTCTACAAGGATGCTGGGCACACCCTGCCCGGCGTCGAACGCAGGACACTGCCTCATGTAGAACGTCATCTGGTCACCCCTGGGGGCAACCAGCCGCAAGTGCGTACCGACTACGTATTCAGCTCGAACAATTTCCTGGGCAACAACACCGGTATCTCCTGGGAAGATAACGGTGAAGACAACCTCTACAAAGCCACAGGTGCGGACTATCGCTACGACAGTACCGCCACGCATTACCAGGGTGACAAACCGGCGTACACGGTCAAGACAGTATTCAACCGTTTCCATTTGATGGTCGAGCAGGTCACCACGCAGAACGATTGTATTGAAACCCAGACCCTCGCGTACCCGGAAGTTGCCAACCGGGAGTTCAAGGACCAGCCCAACAACTTTCAGCTGGTTGAGACTACTGCCACTTCTTGGCGCAAGGGTTTGGGCGGCACTTCACGGGAGCAGGTGGAAGTTACCCGCTACGACGAGCATGGCAACCTGGTGGAACAAAAAGAAGCCAACGGCAAGCGTACAGTAATGTCGTACTACCCTGCCGCCAACGATCCAGAAAAGTTCGAGCGTATGCTCAAGACGGCGGAGGTTATCCCGGGGCCTGGCGAAGCTGGCGCCGAAACCTTGCGCAATGAGTATCGCTACGAGTTGGTTGCATCGCGAGATCAAGACGGGCATGCACGCGGCGCATTATTGCGCAGCCATGAGCAGCAGCTGCGAGTGCGCGATGGAGCGCTGTTGTCAGAGTTGGATACCCTTTACCACGACGAGCCCCAAAATTTGCTCGAGCATGGTCGTCCTCGTGAGCAAAAGCTGACGCTCAATGGCAAGGTAACCCTCACTGAATACGCATACAGCGAGGTTTCGATAGAAGGCCACCCTGCAGTCCAGACTGAGGAGACCCTGACCGGCTTCGACCACGGCTTGCCCTTGCCGGCGCGGGAGTTGAAGCATACCAAGGGGACGTTCAAGAATGCCAAGGGGGAATTGGCGCGACACGCCAAGAAGGTCAACACCCTGCAGCATTCGGTACTGATTGGCGAACCGTTGCTCAACTACGACGACAATCAGGTGCAGATTGCCTACGAATATGACGAACTGCGTCGCGTAACGCGCGAAACGGTCGACCCCAACGGCAAGTACAAGGCGTCACGCAATTACAGCTATTACCTGTCCTCCGATGGCCAACAGGCGTGGCAGATGCAGGTTGATGTGAAAGGGGTGCAAACGTGGAGCTACGTAGACGGGTTAAACCGTACCGTACGGGTGACGCGCCAGGACCCGGACTTTGGTCCCACCGTAACAGCCAAGGAAAAAGAACGGTTAACTTACACTGCTCGCCATGATGCGCTTGGCAACTTGGTGGAAGAGGTCGAATACGACTGGCTGGCGCTGAAAAATCTGCCGCTGAGGACCCTGTATGAGTATGACGACTGGCGCCAGCGCAGCAGTGAAATGGGCCCGGACCAAGTCCGAGTCTGCACGCAGACGGATCCGGTGGGGCTACCTGACCGCCTTGGGCCTGTACGAAAGGAGTGGCGTGAATCCATCCAGCGCAAGCTGCTAACCGGCACTACCGTTACCCGGCTGAATCTGTTCGAGCAACCCGTGGATGTCGAGCGCCTGAACAGCGAAGGTGCCCGTGTGAGTTTGCACCAATACTTCTATGATGGCCTGGGGCGCACCGCGCGGGAAGTGGATGCACGGGGTTATGAAACGGCCACCACCTACGATGAGTTTGATAGGCAAGTGGACCAGACGCTGCCAGATGGTTCGGTGGTACACCGTGACTACGCGTTGCACAGCAAGGCCGATTTGCCAACCTTGATCAAGGTGCTCGACAGCACCGACGGCGTTGATCACGTGCTGGGCACACAGACCTTCGATGGCTTGGACCGCATGATCGAGTCGGTTACCGGCGGACGCGTGCGCACCATGCTGTATGGCATCGGGCAGCGTCAGCCAGAGGCGGTGATCACACCGGCAGAAAACCGCATCGACTATGAATACGTTCCGCAATTGGGCGAGGAGCCATTAAGCCGCAGGACGCTGGGCCAAGAAGCGGACTATTTATATGACGAACATAACGGCCGCCTGTTGCACTGTACCGAGAACGACGAGACGCTCGAACGTGAGTATTTCAGTACCGGTGAACTGAAAGTTGAAAAGCGCCAACGCAGTGACGAAACAAAACCGTACGAGATGGTTTATGTGCACAGCCTGCAGGGCCGTATACTGAGTTATACCGATGTGCTGGGCAAGACCCAGACTTATGACTACAACCCGTTTGGGCAGTTACAGCAGACCACGCTGGAGAACATCACCAGTATCTTCAGTTATGATGCACTGGGCAGAACCGCCAGCATGCTGACTCAAACCGAGGACCCGGACGGGAGCGTGCGCAGCCTGGAAACCACACTGTTCTATGACGAGTTTGATCGCGAAATTCGTCGTCGCTTCGACTTTGGCGACGCGGTGCAAACATTGGTGCAAACGTATAACGAAGTGGATGGCATTGACAGTAAAACGCTGACAGAGGGTGAGGAAGATGGAAGGCGGCTGCGCCATGAAACGTTCGAATACGATGACCGGGCGAGGTTGTCGAAATACACCTGCGAAGGTGAGAGCGAGTATGTACCTGTCGATCCTTACGGTAACAAGATAAAAACTCAGCTATTCCGGTTCGATGGACGCGACAATATCACCCGGGTCAGGACTGAGTTCGAAGGTGGCACGCTTAATGCTACGTACACGTTCACTAATGAAGAAGACCCGGTGCAATTGAAGGGCATTGAAATGGCGTGGGCAAAGCTGGTAGAGGGTGTAGGGCAAGAAGTACCTTACAAGCAGGAATTTATCGAACTGTTCTATGACCCTGACGGCAACCTGACTCAGGATGAGGAAAAACGTGAATTGGCCTATGACCCACTAGGGCGCCTGGCGCGGGTGCATGTGCCTGCGCGAGGCATTACGGCCAACTACGGATACGACCCGCTGGACCGCTTGGCGTCGCAGGATGCTTGATCCTGCCCAGTGGGTTAATTGATTGTTGATAGTATTCCTGGGCCTGCACATGTGCAGGCCTTTTTTTTGGGTTCGACGTCTATTGTCAACTGATAAAAATGCCAGTTTCGTGGTTGGCCAGTAAGTGATTAACTGTGCTCTGGGTGAGTGCTGCACTTAATAATTGGTAACGGCCATGACAGGTGAAACCATGAACAAACAAGGCAGAACCTATATAGCAGCTGAAAAAACGCGTCAGAAAGTAAGGCGTGATCGGGCAACGAAGCTGGATGTCGATTCGCTTGAAAAACCGGGCATAGATCCGAGGCTGTTGGCAGACCCCGATGGCACGGTGTTCAGCGCGGTGTTGACTGAGGCTTCCAAATCTCTTGCTATCACCATTAAGGCTTGGCCGTTGCTGGGTTCTACCCCACCAGGCTACTTTGATATTCTTGAAATTTACCACGCGAGTGAGAATGGTACGCAAACATTACTGTCAAGTGATGAGTACACCGGGTCGGATGTTGACTCGTTTCCGTTGACGGTTACGATAACTAAAGAGCATATTGAAAGTTGGGTGGATGGTTCGCAGAACTTCAGTTATAAGGTGCTTAGGTTCAACGGTTCGCCAGCGACAGAATCTGAAACACTGAGTTTGATATTTGACCGCGTGCCGCCCTATGGCAATGCTGTGCCTTTGGCCATGCCTGCACTGGGTTATGATGTTACCGACGGGAATAGTGATAATGTTACTGTCACCTTGCCGGAGTATGACACCCATGCAGCAGGTGACAAAGTCCATGTCTATTGGTTAAACCATGTACCTGATGATCCCGGCTCGGTTGCGCCCGTTGTTACAGATACGGTCGATACCTTACCGAAGCCATTGACGGTGCCCAAGGCCGCAATCGAGGCGGTCGGGGATGGCGGTGTCTATGTGCTTTATGTGCTGGTGGACAAAGCCGGTAATATCAGCAGGCTATCAATGCCTTTGCCTGTGGGCGTGGCGATAGGTCCCCTACCTGACGGGCTCCAGGACCCTGTGGTGCCATTGGCGGATGATGACCTGATTGACCAGGAAGACGCTTGGACCGGGGTAGTGGTGCAAGTTCCATCGTTCGGCAACTGGAAGCCTACAGACTGGGTGCAAGTTACCTGGGGTACTCTGGCGTTGGGCTGGCGGGAGGTGGGTAATGCCCCAAAATTTCCACTTGAATTTACTCTGTCGGGCGCACAGTTGTGGGGTCAATATGGTGCAGCTAGTACGGGTGAGAAAGTAACCAATGTCAGTTATGCACTGCGCCGCGGTACGGTTCCCCAGGGCACCAGGGCAATTGATGTAAACGTCAACCTGGAAGTCGTGGGGCCTGTAGACCCCGGTACTGATCCTGAATGGCCGGACCCGGTTAACCCGAGGCTGGCCAAGGCTGAAGTTTACGGTGAATCAAATAACAAAAATAAGCTGTTGCCTGCTGATGAGGGGAAAGATGCTGTTGTCAAGGTGGTGGTCGATGCAACCTTGAAAGAAGATGACGTGATCAGCTTCTATTGGGAAGGTGTGCATATAACAGAGGCTGATCATACAGTCAAGACGCTGGAGATTGGCAACGAAATAGAAGAAAATATTCCTTGGGCCTATATCGAGGCCCGGAATAACGGAAGTATTCCGCTACATTATGTAGTCGAACGCCCAAACGTCCCCAATCGCGCCAAGTCGACCCCAACCATTATCGAAGTTAAAGCAATCGTCTTGCGTCCGGATGCACCTGAGTTCCTGGGGGGGAATACAAACGCTCCTGTTGGGTGGTTAACCTGCAACGCCTTGTATGATGATGAAAACCCCAGCCCGCTGGACCCGGCAATCCGGGTTCTGGTGAAAGACCTGCGTCGTTACGGCTTGAAGGCGGGGGACACAGTAACCTTCCACTGGTATGCCGTACATGGTTTTGCGGGCGAAGAAAAAATCGACGATACGGTATTCGACGACCCGGTCAAGCTGAGTGAAACCGATCTAGATGAGCTTGTATGGCGTGTGCAACCCTACACAGAATATATTCTTCCGATTTTCAACTATAACGCCACGCTGCATGAGGGGCGTGGGCGGGTGACTTACAGTTTTGAGCTGGACAGCACACGCATCACCTCAAAACAAGTGGAGCAAATAGTGTCAATGCACGACGCTGCGGGTAGCTGCCCGCTCCGGCCCTGACCGTAGTTTAAACGAGCCTGGCCAGTTTTGTGGCCGTTGAGATCTTCATGTTTTACTTGAGGACTTTTCCTACAGTATTTCAGGAAAAGCCTCTGTAGCCTTGTCGGCTATTACTTGTTATCCGACATGAGAGAGGTCATGAAGTCTATGAGAAAAGTGCGCAAACCCTTGCTAAGCCCAATGGTTCAAGCAGTTCGCCTGGCGCCGTTATTACTGCTGGCCAGCCCTTTTGCCGTGGCAGTGACTGTCGTCGATGGTACGCGTGATATCGACAGTACTGCCCCGCTTGACAGTTACCGCCTGAACGCCAACGCCCGGCTCAATGCCACGGGGGCGTCGATGCGTGAAGTAAATGTCGGTGCAGGTGCACAGCTGAACATGCAAGCAAGCACGATCGAAGCAGTTGGGGCTGATGGCATCGCGCTGGTCTCGGGCGCATCGGTCAGTGTGGCTGGCAATTCGCGAGTGGTCAGCAACCGTTTTGGCTTGCGCTTGCAGCGCAGTGACACTGCCGGCTCTTCGGCCCTGGTTTCAGACAGCCATGTCGAAGGGGGCACTGCAGGCGCGCTGGTGTCTGCTGCATCGAAATTGTCGCTGCAACGCAGCAATTTGGTGGGCAGTGGAACGGCCACGGCAGCGCAGTTGTTCGGCAATGCCGAACTGAGCGCGCAAGATAGTTCGATCGTGGGGGCCAGCGACGGTTTGCGTGTGCTCGCAGATGCCGACTTCACCGGGCCTGCAAAGGTGACTTTGCTGGGGTCGACAGTCGAAGGCCAGGACGGCTCGGCAATTGTGGTGGGCAACGCCTTGATCGGTCCGGCCAAAGCGGAAGTCATCGTTGCTGATGGTTCCAGCCTGGTGGCAAGCAATGGCGTCTTGCTGGATGTGGTAGGCGGTTCCGAAGCCACCATGACCGTAGACAACAGCCATCTGGTGGGGGATGTACGGGTCGAAGCGGGTTCTACGGCTTCGCTGACGCTGGACAGCCAGGCCAGCCTGACCGGAAGGCTGCAAAACGTGGCCGGGTTGACGTTGAACAACCAGGCCCGCTGGAACATGGTGGAGGACAGCCAGGTGGGCAGCCTGGCGCTCAATGGCGGCGTGGTCAACTTTGGGGAGCCCGGGCAGTATCAGCGGCTCACGCTTGGCACGCTGGCCGGTAACGGCACCTTTGTCATGGATGCCGATTTCAGTACTGGCGCTTCTGACTTCCTGGAAGTGGGTAATGCCACCGGCAGTCATAGCCTGCTTGTGAGCAGCAGTGGCGCGGACCCGCTGACTGAAAACCAGATACACCTGGTGCATGCGGCGGCAGGCGATGCCAGTTTCTCTTTACTCAACGGCGCGGTGGATCTGGGGGCGTTCTCGTATGACCTGGTCCGGCAAGGTGGCGATTGGTACCTTGACGGCTCGCGCAAGATTATCAGCCCAGGCACCGCGTCGGCGTTGGCGCTGTTCAACACCGCCCCCACCGTGTGGTATGGCGAGTTGACCACGTTGCGCAGCCGCATGGGCGAGTTACGTCTGGATGACCGTAAATCCGGCGCTTGGGTTAGGGCCTACGGTAACAAGTACAACGTATCGGACAGTGCCGGCAGCCCTTACAGTCAGGTTCAGCGCGGCTTCTCGATCGGTGCCGACGCGCCGCTGCCGGTGGGTGATGGCCAGTGGTTGGTCGGGGTGATGGCGGGCCATAGTTCGTCAGATCTGGACCTGGTTCGCGGGAGCTCCGCCGAGGTTAAAAGTTACTACCTCGGGCTTTATGCCACCTGGCTGGATGCTCAAAGCGGCTATTACTTCGATGGTGTAGTAAAGGCTAACCGCTTCGATAACAGTGCCAAGGTCGAGCTCAGTGACGGCAAGCGCAGCAAAGGTGATTTCGACAACCTGGGCGTTGGTGCATCTGCAGAGTTCGGACGCAACATCGACCTGGGCCGAGGCTATTTCATTGAGCCCTACACCCAGTGGTCCATGGTTTCGATCCAAGGCAAGGACTATCGCCTGGACAACGGCCTGCAAGCGCGCGGTGACGATACGCGATCAGTGCTGGGCAAGGCGGGGGCAACCTTGGGGCGTACTTTGCAAGTTGGAAATGGGCAGCAAGTACAGCCCTATGTACGGTTTGCCTATGCCCATGAGTTCATTCGCAGCAACGAAGTGAAGGTAAATGACCATCGGTTCGACAACGACTTGTCGGGCTCTCGGGCCGAAATGGGCATGGGTGTGGCCATCAGCTTGAATGAGCGCATGCAGTTGCATGCCGACTTCGATTACTCCAATGGCGAGAAGATCGAGCAGCCTTGGGGGGCGAATGTGGGGCTTCACTACAGCTGGTAGGTAACAAACAAAAGGAAGGCCAGAGCCTTCCTTTTTTGTGGGTGGCACAAAGTGAGGAGGCTGTGATGCGCATTATTCAAAACTGGCTACGCGCGCGTTGGCCTGGCTTGTTTGGGACTAATCAACTTGGGCCACCGACGGCACCGATGGCGCTCCCGGATATCCCAGGTGGTGAGCCAGGCCTGTTGCCGGTTTCGATTCTGGATAAGCCGATCAGGATTGAGGTGCCCATGTGGCCAATCTCCAATCCAACTCCAGACACCCCCGAAGTGCTATGGCTGTACTGGAATGGCACGCAGGTTGATGAAAAGCGCTGGGAAGCGGCCATCCCTGAAGATGAGCTGTTTGTAGGGGCCCCGGTTTCTGTTCTGCAGCATGGCCCTGTAGAGGTTTCTTACGAGGTGCAGGGTTACAATGGCGTTATTACAGCCTCCCGATCATTGACATTGACAATAGACAAAGTGCCGCCGGTACTGGGGGGCGATGAGGGGCTTTTGCTTTTTGATGAAGAGGTCAGACGCGATGGTGTGACAGCGCGCTATCTGGAGCAGCATGAAAACATCTTGCTCGCCGAGTTGCCACCTTACGAAAGGCCCAGTGCTGGCGATGTGATCAGCTATTACTGGGACGACCAGCCATTTGCCAACGATTGGATGGGTGAACTCACGGTCACCGTGGAGGAGCTTGGCCAGACGATTTACCTGCCAATCGATGGTGACGCAATCAAAGATCGCGGCGATGGACAGCGCTATGTTCATTACCAGATTCGCGACCGGGCGGGTAACGTCAGTGCGCGCTCCAGACCGGCTGTGCTGGAGGTCGACGCCAAGCCCATTCCCAGATACCTGCCGTGGCTTAGCGTGCCCCAGGCTAGTGGTGCCGAGGGGGAGCTGTCGTTAATGCTGGATGAAGAATATGAAGACCCCTTGGTGGTGGTCGTGTCGGCAGATGCAGTTATCTACCCGGGCGAAGTGATCACCGTGCAGTGGGGGGCGCCGGGTGATTATGGTTACTACACCACGACCGGGCCGGTGGGAGCGGATGACCGGTTTCCGATTCCAGAGCGTAGTGTGTTGGCATACAGCAAGCGCACGTTGCAAGTAGGGTATGTAGTGAGTGATGGAAAAGAACATTTCCCCGGCACTCCACTTAGCTTGAAAGTGACTGAGTTCAGGGAGGGATTACCCCAGGTAGCGCTGCAGGGGGCCGATTCAAATGGATTCAGCCTGGGCGCGGCGCCGGAGCAGGTGCCCGTCAGCCTGGGTAGGTGGAGGGGCATCGCCGTGGGGCAGCGGGTCAATATCACGGTAACCGGCGTGCTACCGAGCGGGGCAGATGCGCCCCCTTACAATGTCCTGACCGCCCATCCGGTCAATGAGGCGCAAGTGAGGCTGGGCATCGGCGCGAACAAGGATGTGACGCTCCCCAAGGCCTACCTTGCGACGCTCTGGCGTGGCCAGACGTTCACCTTCCATGTCCAGGTCAGCTTCGACGACGGTACGACGTGGATCAAATTTCCCCTCTACAGTCCTAAACTCCTCGCATGAGTGACCTTCATGGGCGCTCCACTGGTCGGGACAGCTCGGGCGTAAGGCCACCGTAATCATTGATGGTTGTGAAGTCGACCTTCAGACCGTCCTGCACAGTCGAGGTTTTGAGGGGATAGGTTTGCCTGCCCATGGGAATGGCCATTTTCCTTGCGTCTATTTTCTCGCTGCCATTGGCGCTGCGCAGGGTCAGCTGGTTGAAGGTGAAGTAGTAAGGGGAGGGGTTGTCCACCACAAGGTGAGGCTTGCCTTCGAGTGTTTGCACTGACCAGGCCAGGTCCTGCAGGTGGTCCTGTGGGCGGCCTTTGAGCTGGGTTGGGCGGTAGAAGACCTTGATGCGGGTACGCAGGGCGATGGTCAGGGTATTGTCCGGTTTGTCGTCCGCCTGCGGAATTTCCTGCAGGTTGAAGTAGAACACCGATTCACGGTCCTGGGGCAGGTTGTTGGGCAGGCGGTTGAGCTGCACCGTCTGTTCGCCGGCCGGATCGATGCGAAACAGCGCAGGTGAGGCGATCAAGGGCACTGCGGTGGTGTTGTCGTCTGCCTCTGTATTGATCCAGGCCTGGGCCGCGTAAGAGCGTTGGCTGGGGTTGGCGACCACGATGCTGGTGCTTTGTCGGTCGCTGGGCTGGATGACTCGGGTTGAGCTGATGGTGAGGGCGGCGTGGGCACTGGCTTGGATGAGCAAGGCAAGGCAGGTGCCGATTGCCAGGGCAAGCCTGGAGGCAATGGAGTTGGGGCGGGGCATGGGCATGTCTCTTTTGCTACTATTTGCAGGGGCTCCAGGTGCGTCCGCAGAAGCGCCTGGAGCGCAACGTATTACCTGATATCTACCGAGAAACGCACTTCCGATGCCGCGTCGCCTTCAGCTACCGGTCCGGTGTTCTCGTACATGGCGTGGAAAAGCAGTTCGTTCGCTTGGTCGGTTTTGAGCGGGTAGGGCGCCGATTCCCGGCCTGGGGCAAGGTTGGTCAGGCTCTGGTCCTGAATGGCCAGTGCCACCCCGGTAGCGCCGTGTGGCTTCAGTGAGTAAAGGTTGGTGCCTTCAGGGCCGTAGACCGCCGAGAAGGTGACATAGGCATCTGTGGCGGGGGGGATAGTGCAATGATCTGGGTCAATGCGCAGGGCAAACGTACGAGGGGCCGTCTGCTTGCCTGCAGTGAGGCCGAAGTAGCTTGGGGGATAGCTACCGAGGTCAATGCGAGGCAGGATGCTGCCGCCGGTGCCCGGCATGACCACTTCGATAGGGCAGGTACCGCCTGGGGTGATGGTGCCGTGGAAGTTGATATTACCGGTGTTTGCAAATGCTGCAGTGCTCGCCAAGCCCATGGCGAGGGCGATAAGTGTGCGCTTCATAGTTTATATCCTGGTGGTGGTGGCATTCGAACATAGAGGTCAATGTTCGCCTTGCAGGATATTCAGGGCGGAGTTATTGGGGCTGTAGGCCCATGCCACAAAAGGCATGTAAATAATGGACAAGGAAGTCGGGGCGGCGCGGCGGACCACGCCGGTCGCTCGAACTCAGTGTTGTGTGTTACCGCTAGCTTGGCCCAGCAACTGCTTCTGCTGGTTCCAGTCAAAGGCTTCGCCATTCTGTTCGGCCTCGTAACGGCGCTCTTCCAGCTGTTGGTACAGGTCCAGCTCTTGGTCAGGCATGAAATGCAGGCAGTCGCCACCGAAGAACCACAGCAGGTCGCGCGGTACCAGGTGGGCAACTTGCGGGTAGCGCTGGATCACCTGGCAGATCAGGTCCTGGCCCAGGTACTGGCTTTGCAGCGGGTCTTGCGACAGCAGTGTCAGCAGCTCGTCGAAGCGCTCGAGAAACAGGGCGTGGCTTTCCTCCGGTACCTGCTCGGCTTCACCCAGGGCCAACAGGATGGTGCGCAGGTGCTGCAGCAGTTGCAAGTGGTACTCCAGGTGGGGATTGACCATGGGGTGATCCTTGAGGGTAATTGAAACGGGGCCGAAGTATACGCCGGTTGTGGACCTATTGTGGAAGGTCCGCCGGGTCTGCCCAGGAAGCATCCCTACCTATCAGTTCTGCCAGGTGTGCCCCTGCCGCTGCTGATGTAGATTCAAGCCTGAACCAACGATGCGGCCTTTCAGCAGGTGGCGGCGGTGTCGAAGGCATACAATCTTCTGAGCGAGGTTAGCACCATGGTAAGCGACAACACCCCAAAGCAGAGCGGTTCAATCATCTTCTGGAAGGGCGATAGCAGTAACGTCGCGCTCAATTTGCCGGCAGAAGGAAGTGGCGAAAGCGCTAAGAAGACAGTTGCCGCCAACCACAGCGTAATTGAGATGAGCGACATCCCCTCTGCCTCGACCATCACCTTGAACTACAGAACTGCCCCGGACGACGAGGTTGTGCGATCATCCATCACACTGCGTACCACCCACCGACCAGCCTCGCTTAACCGTACCGAATACAGCTATCTGTTGAATACGTATGCCGTCGGCGATTTCGTCAGTAGCGGCTTGGGGCTGAAGGTGATTGCGAAAAAGGAAGGACCTTCCCCTCAGGCCGATGTCAAGGCAGACCATCAAATGGATTGTTACGTTACACTTTCCAGCTCGCCGCCCAGTGCCTGAGCTGGTCTCGTCCAGGCATGTGATAATTGGCAATTGCAAGGTGCAGGGGCATGCCGGGGACGAGACATGACGCTGCGTCTTGGCGAAGAGCCGCCCTTGCACCTGAATGGTTTATCGCTCAGCGCACCTTGCCCTCTCCCGGTAGCAGTTGCTCTTTGTCGAACGCGTCCACATCAATCACTGCGCGGCAGGCTTGCTCTGCTTCACGCAGCCGTTGCGCCTCGCCCGGTTGTACTAGGCCACCTTCGACTGCCGCATCGATTACCGATTGTCCAGGGATCGTTTGCACCTTTCCCTCCTTGGCTGCCTGATGCAACACCTTGCGCACCGGCACCACTTCATCAAGCAAATCGCAGGCCCGTTGCAGTGCTGCCACAGGGTCGCCATCGGCTTGTGGCCTGAAGCATCCGGCAAGCAGTTCCTCCAACGCCGGGTCGCCTTTGCTGCGGCCGATCAGCGCCGCCACTTCGGCATCCAGCTCATCGCACGGCCCGGTATGGCGGCGGCCGAAGGGGAATACCAGCACGCGCAGTGCGCAACCGACAAACCGGTTGGGGAAGTTGTCGAGCAGCCGGTCCAGCGCCTTTTCCGCCTGGCCCAGGCTTTCTTCCATGGCCCAGCGCAGCAGGGGCTGCATGTGCCCTGGCGAGCCCAGGTCGTGGTAGCGCTTGAGCGCAGCGCTGGCCAGGTACAGGTAGCTGAGTACATCGCCCAGCCGCGCACTCAGGCGTTCGCGGCGCTTGAGCGCCCCACCCAGCAGCATCATCGACAGGTCCGCCAGCAGAGCAAAGGCGGCGGCCTGGCGGTTGAGGGCACGGAAGTAGCCTTGGCTTAGCGTGTCCCCTGGTACTTTCTCAAAAATCCCCAACCCCAGGTTGAGCACCAGCGTACTGGCCGCATTGCCGGCGGCGAACATAATGTGTTTCAGCAGCAGGTCATCGAATTCCTGCAATGCCTGATCGTGGTCCTCGCGGCCGGCCAAAGCCATTTCCTTGAGCACGAACGGGTGGCAGCGAATGGCGCCCTGGCCGAAGATCATCAGGTTGCGCGAAAGGATGTTGGCGCCCTCGACCGTGATGAAGATCGGCGCCCCTTGCCAGTTGCGGCCCAGGTAGTTGTTCGGGCCCATGATGATGCCCTTGCCGCCGTGCACGTCCATGGCATGCTGGATGCACTCGCGGCCACGCTCGGTCAGGTGGTACTTGAGGATCGCCGACAGCACCGAAGGCTTCTCGCCCAGGTCCACGGCCTTGGCGGTCAGCAGGCGGGCACTGTCCATCAGCCAGGCGTTGCCGCCAATGCGTGCCAGCGATTCCTGGATACCTTCGAAGGCAGCCAGTGGCACATTGAACTGTTCGCGGATATTGGCGTACTGGCCGGTGACCAGGCTGGTGTACTTGGCGGCACCGGTACCCACCGCTGGCAGTGAGATGGAGCGGCCCACCGACAGGCAGTTCATCAGCATCATCCAGCCCTTGCCGAGCATGGCCTGACCGCCGATGAGGAAGTCCAGCGGGACGAACACGTCCTTGCCGCTATTGGGGCCATTCATGAACGCAGCGCCCAGTGGCAGGTGGCGTTTGCCGATTTCCACCCCGGGGGTATCGGTGGGGACCAGTGCCAGGCTGATGCCCAGTTCTTCCTCTTCACCCAGCAGGTGGTCCGGGTCGTAGGCCTTGAAGGCCAGGCCCAGCAGGGTGGCGACCGGGCCGAGGGTGATGTAGCGCTTTTCCCAGTTCAGGCGCAGGCCGATCACTTCTTCGCCTTGCCACTGGCCTTTGCAGATGATGCCGGTGTCGGGCATGGCGCCAGCGTCGGAGCCGGCCAGTGGGCCGGTGAGGGCGAAGCAGGGAATTTCCTCGCCACGGGCCAGGCGCGGCAGGTAGTGATTGCGTTGTTCGTCGGTGCCATAGTGCAGCAACAGTTCGGCTGGGCCCAGGGAGTTGGGCACCATCACCGTGGAGGCCAGGTCGCCACTGCGGGTGGCCAGCTTCATCGCCACCTGGGAGTGGGCGTAGGCGGAGAAACCCTTGCCGCCGTATTCCTTGGGGATGATCAGGGCGAAAAAGCCATGCTGCTTGATATGTGCCCAGGCTTCGGGCGGCAGGTCCAGGTCCTGGCCGATCTGCCAGTCGCTGACCATGGCACACAGTGCTTCGGTCGGGCCATCGATGAAGGCCTGCTCTTCTTCAGTCAGCTTCGGCGCCGGGTAGGCCAGCAAGGTTCGCCAGTCGGGGCGGCCACTGAACAGTTCGCCGTCCCACCATACGGTGCCAGCGTCGATGGCCTCGCGCTCGGTTTGCGACATGGGCGGCAGGGTGCGCTGGAACCAGCGGAATACCGGGGCGGTGAATACTTTACGTCGCCACTGCGGGAGCGCAACCAGGGCGATCTTCAGGGCCAGCACCACCCAGATCAGGGCCAGCAGCCAGCCCGGGGCACTGCTGAAAATACCCATCAGCAGCACATAGGCCGCCATGATGCCGAGAATCTGCAAGGGCGCCAGGCGCCGGTGCGTGAGGTACGCCGCGCCGATCACCAGCACCACCAACCACAACAGCAACATAATCGGTCCTCCTTGGAACCAGGGGCTTGAGCCGTCCCAGACAGCTTAGACGCAATGCTGTGAACGGCATGTTCAGAACAGTGACAGGGTGTGGCGGTGGGAGTTTCAGTTCATTTGTTCGCCTGTACTGGCCTATTCGCGGGTAAACCCGCTCCTACGACGGTACGTGGCGATGCCACCGATTGACGAAGGCGGCGGCGACCGCAAAGGTGGATCGCCGGGGGGCATTGGCCGGCAGGGAATACCGGTGGCGTAAAGACGATGGTGATCTTGTGTAGGAGCGGGTTTACCCGCGAATGCGATGCTGCTGCGACGTTGAATGATCTGGGATATTGGCCCGCAGGTCCGGCCCTTTCGCGGGTAAACCCGCTCCTACGACGGTATGTGGCACATCACAGAGCGATAGGGGCGGCTTGCCCGCGAAGAGGTCCGTACAGGCGGCGAAGGTCTGGAGTAGACTGTGCCACCTCCGCATTCATAAGGACGTTGCCATGCTGAAGATCTGGGGCCGCAAGAATTCGAGCAATGTGCGCAAGGCGCTGTGGATCGCCCACGAGCTGGGTCTGGAGTTCGAGTCCATCGACGCCGGCGGCGCCTTCGGCGTGGTCAACGAGCCGCACTACCGTGCCCGTAATCCCAACGGCCTGGTGCCGATGCTCGAGGACGGCGAGCTGACTTTGTGGGAATCCAACACCATCGTTCGCTACCTGTGTGCGGAGTACGGCACGGAGCAGGGCTGGTATCTGGCAGACCCACGCCAGCGCGCCTTGGCCGACAAGTGGATGGACTGGACCACATCGTCCTTGGCCGCACCCTTCCGCCCGCTGTTCTGGGGCCTGGTGCGCACGCCCGAAGACCAGCGCGACTGGGTGGCGATCAACGCCGCACGCAAGCAGTGCGCGCAATTACTGGCCATTGCCGACGAAACCCTGGCCAAACAGCCGTACCTGTCCGGTGACCAGATCGGTATGGGCGACATCCCACTGGGTAGCTTCATTTATGCCTGGTTCGAAATGCCCATCGAGCGCCCGGCCATGTACCACCTTCAAGCCTGGTACGAGCGGCTGAAGCAACGCCCGGCCTACCAGGCCGCAGTGATGACCGCGCTCACATGAACCTGCTTCGATAGTCATTATCAATAGATGTGACTGTACTTGTGCAGCTGGGCCTAGCACCATGGCTGCACTCACTGCGCCAGTGACTTTACCTGGCGTGTCCTGCACCTTTTTCTTCGGTAAGTGACCCGCTATGAGTTCCGCCCTGTCCATCCGACAGCTGACCAAGACCTACGGCAATGGCTTTCAGGCCCTCAAAGGCATCGACCTCGATGTTGCCGAAGGCGACTTCTTCGCCTTGCTCGGCCCCAACGGCGCCGGCAAATCCACCACCATCGGCATTCTCTCGACCCTGGTGAACAAGACCAGCGGCACAGTGAACGTGTTCGGTCACGACCTGGACCGCGAGCCTTCTGCACTCAAGCGTTGCCTGGGCGTGGTGCCGCAAGAGTTCAACTTCAACCAGTTCGAAAAGACCTTCGACATCGTCGTGACCCAGGCCGGGTACTACGGCATCCCGCCCAAGCTGGCCAAGGAGCGCGCCGAGCAGTACCTGACCCAGCTGGGCCTGTGGGACAAACGTGATGTGCAGTCGCGTTCGTTGTCTGGCGGCATGAAGCGGCGTCTGATGATTGCTCGCGCATTGATCCACGAACCGCGCCTGCTGATCCTGGACGAGCCCACCGCCGGGGTGGACATCGAGCTGCGCCGCTCGATGTGGAGCTTCCTCACCGAGCTGAACCAGAAGGGCATCACCATCATCCTCACCACCCACTACCTGGAAGAGGCTGAGCAGCTGTGCCGTAACATCGGCATCATCGACCATGGCACCATCGTCGAGAACACCAGCATGCGCCAGTTGCTGGGCAAGCTGCATGTCGAAACCTTCGTGCTCGACCTCAAGCAGGACCTGGCCACGGCGCCGCTACTGCAGGGCTACCCGTGCCGGCTGCTGACCCCGCATACCCTGGAAGTGCAGGTGGAGAAGGACATCGGCATCACCGCGTTGTTCGGCCAGCTGGCGCTGCAGAACATCGAGGTGCAGAGCCTGCGCAACAAGACCAACCGTCTCGAGGAGCTGTTCGTGTCCCTGGTGGAAAAAAACCTGTCGAAGGTGGCCGTATGAGTGTGGAGCTGCGCACCAACTGGGTCGCCCTGAACACCATCGTCTACCGCGAAGTGCGGCGCTTCCTGCGCATCTGGCCGCAAACGTTGCTGCCGCCAGCGATCACCATGGTGTTGTACTTCGTCATCTTCGGTAACCTGATTGGCCGGCAGATCGGCGACATGGGTGGCTTCACCTACATGCAGTACATCGTGCCGGGGCTGATCATGATGTCGGTGATCACCAACTCCTACGGCAACGTGGTGTCGAGCTTTTTCGGCAGCAAGTTCCAGCGCTCGATCGAGGAACTGATGGTGTCGCCGGTGTCGCCGCACACCATTCTCGTCGGCTATGTGCTGGGTGGAGTGCTGCGTGGTTTGGCGGTGGGTGTGATCGTGACCATCCTGTCGATGTTCTTCACCGACCTGCAGGTGCACCACCTGGGCGTGACCGTGGTGGTGGTGCTGTTGACGGCCACTATCTTTTCGCTGCTTGGCTTCGTCAACGCAGTGTTTGCGCGCAACTTCGACGATATCTCGATCATCCCGACCTTCGTGCTGACACCGCTGACCTACCTGGGCGGGGTGTTCTACTCGATCAACCTGCTGCCGCCGTTCTGGCAGACCGTGTCGTTGGCCAACCCGGTGCTGCACATGGTCAAC
This sequence comes from Pseudomonas sp. JR33AA, assembly GCF_021378985.1. NCBI lineage: Bacteria > Pseudomonadati > Pseudomonadota > Gammaproteobacteria > Pseudomonadales > Pseudomonadaceae > Pseudomonas > Pseudomonas sp. JR33AA. Next base: position 7,871 of record NZ_JAJSAW010000024.1, on the reverse strand, counting down.
TCGTTCCGCTACGGCATTCTAGGGGTGTCGGATATCAGCATTGGCACGGCGATCACCTTCATGCTGGTGGCCACTGCGGTGCTCTACGTTGTTTGCGTTCGCTTGCTGGTCAGCGGGCGTGGCATGCGGGCCTGAAGCCTTGCATCGGCATTGGCGACGACGCCACTGCCGGCCCACCCACCAGCGCCAGTAGAACATGGTGGTGAAGTAGGCAAGGATGCCCAGCACCACGCCGCACACCACCGAACCCAGCAGGAACGGCTGCCACACGGTGGCCAGCTGGTCGGTGATCCACTCGAAGGTCAGTTCGTCGGGCAACGTGCGTGGCGGCACATGCATCAGCCAGGCGCCGGTCATGTAGGTGACGAAGAACACCGGTGGCATGGTCAACGGGTTGGTCAGCCACACCAGGCTGACGGCGATCGGCAGGTTGCCGCGCACCGGGATCGCCAAGGCCGCCGCCAGCAGCATCTGCATCGGGATGGGAATAAGCGCCGCGAACAGGCCCACACCCATGGCTCTGGCCACCGAATGGCGGTTCAGGTGCCAGAGGTTGGGGTCGTGCAGCAACTTGCCGAAAAAGCGTAAGGACTTGTGTTCCCGAATGCTGGTCGGGTCCGGCATGTAGCGTTTGAAAAGTCGGCGCGGCATGTAGGCTCCCGGAGCGTTGACCCTGGCAGTATGCCCTTAATCCTGCTCAGGCTCGTTTAGAGTTTGTGACAATTGTTGAGCGAGCGTTGCCGGCAATTGGGCTATGCCTCAGGAGGTGATTCACCTTCTGGAGCTCTACTTCATGCGCACAGGGATGTTTGCGCTTGCGCTCGGGCTATTGTGCCTGGGTTTTCTTCCCGCATTGCCATCGGTCGGATGGTTGATAACCCTGGCAGCCTGCGCTGTCGGTAGCCTGTTTACCCGCCTTTGGCCGCTGGGCTGTTTTCTGCTGGGCCTGTGTTGGGCATGCGGGTCTGCTCAGCAGGCCCTCGATGACCGCCTGGCTGCTGGCCTGGATGGTCGCACCTTGTGGTTGGAGGGGCGGGTGGTGGGTTTGCCAGCCCGTACTGCGCAGGGCGTGCGTTTCGAACTGGAGGCGGCACGCTCGCGGCGGGCCGAACTGCCTCAGCGTTTGCAACTGAGCTGGTTCGAGGGGCCGCCGCTGCGGGCGGGCGAGCAGTGGCGGCTGGCGGTGACCTTGCAGCGCCCGGCCGGGCTGCTCAACCCACATGGGCCCGACCGGGAGGCGCAACTGCTGGCGCGTCGGGTGGGTGCTACGGGGACGGTCAAGGCGGGGCAGTTGCTGGCGCCGGTAGCCGGTGGTTGGCGCGATGCGCTGCGTCAGCGCTTGCTGATGGTCGAAGCCAATGGCCGGCAGGCGGCGCTGGTGGCACTGGTGCTTGGCGATGGTGCGGGCCTGGCCCGGAAGGACTGGCAGACATTGCAGGCCACCGGCACGGTGCACCTGCTGGTGATTTCCGGCCAGCACATCGGCCTGGTCGCCGGTTTGCTCTATGGCCTGGTCGCCGGGCTGGCGCGTTGGGGGCTATGGCCGGCAAGGTTACCGTGGTTACCCTGGGCCTGTGGCTTGGCCATGGCCGCAGCGCTGGCCTACGGCTGGCTGGCAGGCGGTGGGGTGCCAGTGCAGCGTGCCTGCCTGATGCTGGCCGTGGTGTTGCTCTGGCGTCTGCGCTTTCGCCACCTTGGCGCCTTTTTCCCGTTGCTGCTTGCGCTGGTCGCCGTGCTTGTCTTCGAGCCACTGGCAGCGTTGCTGCCTGGGTTCTGGCTGTCGTTCGCCGCCGTGGCCACGCTCATCTATTGCTTCAACGCCCGTTTAGGTGGTTGGCGGCCCTGGCAGGCCTGGACGCGCGCGCAATGGGTGATCGCCATTGGCTTGTTGCCGGTGTTGCTGGCCACGGGCTTGCCGGTGAGCCTGAGTGCGCCGCTGGCCAACCTTGTGGCGGTGCCGTGGGTCAGCCTGGCGGTCTTGCCGTTGGCGTTGTTGGGCACGCTGATGTTGCCGCTGGCTGGTGTTGGCGAAGCGTTGCTCTGGCTGGCAGGTGGCCTGCTGGATGTGCTGTTCCGCGGGCTGGCGCTGGTGGCGCAGCAGCGGCCGGCATGGGTGCCGCCGGCCCTGCCGTTGTGGGCCTGGCTGCTGGTATGTCTGGGTGCGCTGTTGCTTTTGCTGCCCCGTGGTGTGCCGCTGCGCGGATTGGGCGGGGTGATGCTGCTGGCGCTATGGGTGCCCAGGGAGCCGGTGCCGTTCGGCCATGCCGAGGTCTGGCAGCTGGATGTCGGCCAGGGGCTGGCGGTGCTATTGCGTACGCGGCATCACAGCCTGCTCTACGATGCCGGGCCGGCCAGGGGGGAAAGCGATTTGGGGGAACGCGTGGTGCTGCCAACCTTGCGCAAGCTGGGGGTGGGCGGCCTTGACGTGATGGTGATCAGCCATGCGCACGCCGATCATGCGGGCGGGGCCGTGGCCATTGCGCGTGGTTTGCCGATCAAGCGAATTATCGGTGGGGAGGCGCTGGTTGATGTTCCGTTGCAGCCTTGTGCCAGTGGCGAGCAATGGGACTGGGATGGCGTGCGTTTTTCGCTGTGGCGCTGGGTGGACGGGCAAAGCAGTAATGACCGTTCCTGTGTGCTGCTGGTCGAGGCGCAGGGCGAGCGCTTGCTGCTGGCAGGCGATATGGAAGCTGCGGCTGAACGGGCCTGGCTGGCGGGCACTGAAGTGCCGCGTATCGACTGGCTGCAGGCGCCGCATCATGGCAGCCGCAGCTCCTCCACCGAGGCGTTTGTCCGGGCTACTGCACCGCGCGGGGTATTGATTTCGCGGGGGCGCAACAACAGCTTCGGGCACCCGCATGTGCAGGTGGTCGAGCGGTATGGGCGGCATGGGGTGGTGATGCATGATACGGCGGTGGAGGGGGCGTTGCGGTTGTTGCTGGGGAAGTATGGGGAGGTTGAAGGTGTGCGCCGACAGCGGCGATTCTGGCGTGATGCTGAAGGTGGCTGATCTGGCCCATTCGCGGGTAAACCCGCTCCCACAGGTACTGCGCGGCCCAGAAGGCCTACCCGGTAGCCCGACAGCTAATTCCCTGACCTCCGGCAGATGAGCCCTCGGCGCGCCTATGGTAGAGTGGCGGCCTTTTTCCGAAGGGGCGTTTATTGTGTGGGAATTGGTCAAGTCCGGTGGTTGGATGATGCTGCCGATCATTCTGAGCTCCATCGCTGCCATGGCTATCGTCGTCGAACGCCTGTGGACCTTGCGCGCCAGTCGCGTCACCCCGCCGCATCTGCTGGGCCAGGTGTGGATGTGGATCAAGGACAAGCAACTGACCAGTGACAAGCTCAAGGCCCTGCGTGCCGATTCGCCACTGGGTGAAATCCTCGCGGCGGGCCTGGCCAATTCACGTCACGGTCGGGAGATCATGAAAGAGTGCATCGAGGAGGCCGCCTCGCGCGTCATCCACGAACTGGAACGCTACATCAGCACCCTCGGCACCATTGCCGCCATGGCGCCTCTGCTGGGCCTGCTGGGCACCGTGCTGGGCATGATCGACATTTTCAGCGCCTTCATGGGCTCGCAGATGACCGCCAACGCCGCCGTGCTGGCCGGTGGTATCTCCAAGGCACTGGTCACCACTGCGGCAGGCCTGATGGTCGGTATCCCGGCGGTGTTCTTCCACCGCTTCCTGCTGCGCCGCATCGATGAGCTGGTGATCGGCATGGAGCAGGAGGCGATCAAGCTGGTGGAAGTGATCCAGGGCGACCGTGAAGTGGAAGTGGCCGGAGGCAAGGCGTGAAGTTCCGGCGCAATCGCCAGCGGGAGAACGTCGACATCAACCTGGCGTCGCTGATCGACGTGGTGTTCGTCCTGCTGCTGTTCTTCGTGGTTACCACCACCTTCACCCGCGAAACGCAACTTCGCGTCGAGCTGCCCGAAGCCACCAGCGCCGAGCGGGCGCCGGCCGACGAGAGTAAGCTGGTGGAAATCACCATCAGCGCCGAAGGCGTGTATTCGGTGAACAACCACCTGCTGCCCAAAAGCGACCTGGCCACCCTGAGCGAGGCCATAGAGCGCGAGTCGGGCGGCGACAACACGCTGCCGCTGGCCATCAGTGCCGACGGCAAGACCCCGCACCAGGCTGTGGTCACCGCAATGGATGCTGCCGGCAAACTCGGTTTCAGCCAGTTGCGCATGACCACCGTCGAGGCGGCCCAGGGCAGGCCTTGATGGCTTTCGCCGACCGCTTGCTCGCCGCCTGGTATGCCGGGCACCCGGCGTTGCTGCTGCTGCGTCCGCTGGAGGCCTTGTATCGCCGCGTGGTCACGCGCAAGCGGGCACGTTTTCTAAGGGGTGACAGCGCCAGCTACCGGGCACCCGTACCGGTCATTGTGGTGGGCAACATCACCGTCGGTGGCACCGGCAAGACGCCGATGATCCTCTGGTTGATCGAACACTGTCGCCAGCAAGGGCTCAAGGTGGGCGTCGTCAGCCGCGGTTATGGTGCCAGGCCGCCACGGCTGCCCTGGCGGGTGCAGGCCGATCAGCCGGCCGATCAGGCGGGCGACGAGCCACTGCTGATCGTGCAACGCACCGGCGTGCCACTGATGATCGACCCCGATCGCTCCCGGGCCGTGCAGGCATTGCTGGCCAGCGAACCCCTCGACCTGATCCTGTGCGACGACGGTATGCAGCATTACCGCTTGGCCCGTGACCTGGAACTGGTGCTGATCGACGCTGCCCGCGGTCTGGGCAATGGCCGCTGCCTGCCGGCGGGGCCGTTGCGTGAGCCGGCCGACCGCTTGCGTGAGGCTGACGCGGTGCTGTTCAACGGCGCCAGCGAAGACCGCACCGAGGGTTTTGGTTTCCGCCTGCAGCCGTCCGCCCTGGTCAACCTGCGCAGTGGCGAGCGCCGTGCGCTCGACCATTTCCCCGCTGGCCAGCGCCTGCATGCGGTGGCCGGTATCGGCAACCCGCAACGTTTCTTCAACACCCTGCTGGGGCTAAACTGGCAGCCGGTGCCGCATCCCTTCGCCGACCATGCGCAGTTCAGTGCCCGGAGCCTGGCCTTCAGCCCGCCTCTGCCGCTGGTCATGACCGAAAAGGACGCGGTGAAATGCCGGGCCTTTGCCGCTGACGACTGGTGGTATCTGGCCGTCGAAGCCCAGCCTACGCCGGCTTTCAGCGCCTGGTTCGACAGCCAGCTGCAACGCCTGGTGCGCAACCCCTGAGCCCGTTTTCAATTTCCGGCCACCTGGCCTAAAGGAAGCCTCCAATGGACACCAAACTGCTCGATATCCTGGCCTGCCCGATCACCAAGGGGCCACTCAAGCTGAGCGCCGACAAGACCGAGCTGATCAGCAAAGGCGCTGGCCTGGCCTACCCGATTCGCGACGGTATCCCGGTCATGCTGGAAAGCGAGGCACGCACCCTGACCGACGACGAGCGTCTTGACAAATGAGCCTGGACTTTACGGTAGTGATCCCCGCCCGGCTGCGCTCCACCCGTCTGCCAGGCAAACCGCTGCTGCTGATTGCCGGCAAGCCGATGGTGCAACATGTGTGGGAGCAGGCCCGCAAGAGCAGTGCCAGCCGTGTGGTCATCGCCACCGATGACACCAGCATCCTCGAAGCCTGCCAGGCCTTCGGCGCCGAAGTGCTGATGACCCGTGCCGACCATGAATCGGGCACCGATCGCCTGGCCGAAGTGGCCGCGCACCTAGGCTTGCCGGCTGACGCCATCGTGGTCAACGTACAGGGCGACGAGCCGCTGATCCCACCGGTGATCATCGACCAGGTGGCGGCCAACCTGGCTGCGCATCCGGAAGCCGGTATCGCCACCCTGGCCGAGCCGATCCATGAGCCGGAAACCGTGTTCAACCCTAACGCGGTCAAGGTGGTGAGTGACAAGAACGGCCTGGCCCTGACATTCAGCCGAGCGCCGCTGCCCTGGGCCCGCGATACTTTTGCCAAGGGCCGCGACGTGCTGCCGGAAGGGGTGCCCTATCGCCGCCATATCGGCATGTACGCCTACCGTGTCGGCTTCCTGCACGACTTCGTCAGCTGGGGCCCATGCTGGCTTGAGCAGGCCGAGGCGCTGGAGCAACTACGTGCCCTGTGGCACGGCGTGCGCATTCACATCGAGGACGCCATCGAGGCGCCTGCCGTGGGTGTCGACACCCCTGAGGATCTGGAGCGCGTACGGCGCTTGCTGGAGGCCTGATGCGCGTCTTGTTCGTGTGCCTGGGCAACATCTGCCGATCGCCCACCGCCGAAGGCGTGCTTCGCCATCAATTGCACGCCGCCGGGCTCGCTGACAAGGTGCAGGTGGCTTCTGCCGGCACCGGCGATTGGCATGTCGGCAAGGCGCCAGACAGCCGCACCTGCAAGGCGGCGCTGGCGCGCGGTTACGACCTGTCGCAGCAACGCGCCCAACAGGTCAAGGCATCGCACTTTGCCGAATACGACCTGGTGTTGGCCATGGATGAGCACAACCTGCGCGATCTGCGCGCCCTGCGCCCGTCCACGGCAGTGGGCGAACTCGACCTGTTCTTGCGTCGCTACGGTGCAGCACTGGATGAAGTGCCAGACCCGTACTACGGTGGCGCCGACGGCTTCGAGCAGGTGCTGGATCTGGTGGAAGCGGCTTGCCAGGCGCTGGTTCTGGAAATCAAGGGGCGTCTATGACAGTGCAGTGGCAGGAGCAGGTATCGCTCAAGCCTTTCAATACCTTCGGCATCGACGTGAAGGCGCGCTATTTCAGCCAGGTGCACGATGACCTGCAAGTGCGTCAGGCACTGAGCCAGGCACAGCAGAGAGGCCTGCCGGTACTGGTGATCGGGGGGGGCAGCAACCTGTTGCTGACCCGCGATATCGACGCCCTGGTGCTGCACATGGCCAGCCGCGGTCGGCGTGTACTCAGCGACGATGGCGAGCATATCGTGGTCGAAGCCGAGGCCGGTGAGCCGTGGCACGCGTTTGTGCAGTGGACGCTGGCGCAGGGCTATTGCGGGTTGGAGAACCTCAGCCTGATCCCCGGCACCGTCGGTGCTGCGCCGATGCAGAACGTGGGCGCTTACGGGGTGGAGATCAAGGACGTATTCGCCGGGCTGACAGCCCTGGACCGCGAGACGGGCGCGCTGCGTGACTTCAGCTTGGCAGAGTGTGCTTTCGGCTATCGCGACAGCCTTTTCAAGCGCAACCCCGGCCGCTGGTTGATCTTGCGTGTGCGCTTTGCCTTGACCCGTACCCTGCACGCTCATCTGGACTATGGCCCGGTGCGCCATCGTCTGTCTGAGCTGGGTGTGTCCGAGATGACCGCGCAAGCGATCAGCGATGCAATCTGCAGCATTCGCCGCGAGAAGCTGCCAGACCCGGCAGCGCTTGGCAATGCCGGCAGCTTCTTCAAGAACCCGGTGGTAACGGCTGATCTGGTCGAGCGCATTCGTGCGAAGTATCCCGCGGTTGTGGCATACCCCCAGGCTGATGGCCAGGTGAAGCTGGCGGCGGGTTGGTTGATCGAGCAGGCGGGCTGGAAGGGGCATCGTGAGGGCGATGCTGGCGTGCATCGCTTGCAGTCGCTGGTGCTGGTCAACTATGGCCAGGCGAGCGGGGCGCAGATGCATGCGCTGGCGCAGAAGATTCAGGCGGATATCTTCGAGCGGTTTGGGGTTGAGCTGGAGATGGAGCCTAATCTTTTCTGATTTGCCGTCTGTGAACCCCCGTAGGAGCGGGTTTACCCGCGAAAGGGCCGGGCCTGGCGGCCAATTTCCACCTGCCGTTCACCGTTGCCGCCACCGTATTCGCGGGTAAACCCGCTCCTACACGCTGATCGGTGGTGTACACACATCGGGGGCACAGGCCATTGTAGG
>NZ_JAJSAW010000023.1:0-59903 GCF_021378985.1 Pseudomonas sp. JR33AA | reverse complement strand
CGGGGGCCGGGTTCCACTGGGCGAAGGTGGCCTGCTGCTGTTGCGCATCGAGCAGCGTCAGGCTGCCCAGCGCCTGGTGCGCCGAGGCCTCGACAATCTGCTCCAGCAACTGCCGCAGGTGCCCAGCCAGTTGCTCGACCTGCACGGCAGCGAAGCAGCCACGGTCGTAGCCGAAGGTCACCGACAGCGTCTCGCCCTGGTTGACCGCCAGGGTCAATGGGTAGTTGGCCTGCTCATGGTTGTGCACCGCATCGAAACGCAGCCCCTCGGGTGCCGTTTGCTGGAGGATCTCCGAGACTGGGTAGTTCTCGAACACCATGATGCTGTCGAACAGGCCCTCGCCGCCGTGACCGGCCCAGCGCTGGATCTCGAACAAAGGCGTGTGCTCGTGCTCACGCAATTGCAGATTGAGGCTTTGCAACGCTTGCAGCCATTGCGCCAGGGGTTGTTCCGGACGCGGGCTGGCAACCACCGGCAAGGTGTTGATGAACAGCCCGATGTGCCCTTCGACGCCGCGCAGCTCGGCAGGGCGCCCCGCTACGGTGACACCGAATGCGACCGCCGCCTGCCCGGTATAACGCTGCAACAGCAGCAACCAGGCACCTTGCATCAAGGTATTGAGCGTGACCTTGTGCTGCCGGGCGAAATCACTGAGCTGGCGGGTCTGCTGGCGATCACGCAGCAGGACGACCTGCCCTTGCCCGGCCATGCCGGCGTCGGCCAATGGCTGGCCGGTCGCCAGGCTGCGGCTGAGCAGGGTGGGCTGTTCCAGGTCGGCCAGGCGGGCTTTCCAGAACTGCTCGCTGGCCTGCGCATCCTGGCGCTGCAACCAGCCGATGTAATCGCGGTAACGCCCTGCCGGCGCCGCTGGGCGAAGCTCGCCGCGGGCCTGGGCGCCGTATTGTTCGAGTACCTCCCCCAGCAGCTGCGAATAGCTCCAACCGTCCATGAGGATGTGATGGTTGGTGTCGATCAGGTGGTAGCGATCGTCGCCAATACGGATCACCTGGATACGTTGCAGCGGCGCCTTGCCCAAATCGAACCCGCGCAGGCGTTCGGCGTTGGCCAACTGGTCGAGTGCGGTGGGCAGCGCCAGCCGCTCGCGCCAGTCCTGGTACACCAGCGCCACGGCCAGGTGCTTGTGGATGACCTGCAACGGTTGCTGCTGGCCCTGCCACAGCACACTGGCGCGCAGCACCTCGTGGCGGTCGTACACGGCCTGCCAGGCAGCGCGCAGGCGTTCGGCATCCAGCCCCTGCACATCGGCACGCATCTGGTTGATGTAGTCACCGCTGCCCTGCTCGTACAGCGAGTGGAACAGCATGCCTTGCTGCATCGGCGACAGCGCGTAGATGTCTTCGACCTGCGCCGCCGGTACCGGCAACGCATCGAGCTGGGCCTGGCTCAGGCCCGCCAGCGGGAAGTCCGAAGGTGTCATGCCCTGTTCACCGGCCTCGTTGGCCTGCAGGCAATGCGCGACCAGGCTGCGCAGCTCGCGCCCGTAATCGTCCGCCAGGCGTTGCACGGTCTGTTCGTCGAACAGGTCCAGGCTGAACGTCCAGCCCATGCGCAGCTCACCGCCATAGACCTGGCCATTGAGGCTGAGCCAGTTTTCCAGCGGCGCGTCAGCGCTCTGTTCGGCGCCGACGCCCAGCAGGGAAGGTTGCAGCAAGGCATCACCGGCGCCATCGAAGCTGGCGTCGAACTGCCCCAGGTAGTTGAAGGTGATGCGGGGTGTTGCCAGGCCTTGCAGGGCCTGACGCTGGTCGTCACTGCCAAGGTAACGCAGCACACCGTAACCCAGGCCTTTGTTGGGGATGGCGCGCAGCTGCTCCTTGACCTGCTTGATCGACGCGCCCAGCTCGCCCTCGACGCGCAGGCACACCGGGTACAGGCTGGTGAACCAGCCGACGGTGCGGCTGAGGTCAAGGTCGGCGGACAGTTCTTCGCGGCCATGCCCTTCCAGCTGGATCAGCGTCGCGGCCTGGCCGCTCCAGCGGCCTACCACGCGCGCCAGCGCAGTCAGCAGCAAGTCGTTGACCTGCGTACGATAGGTGGCCGGAGCCTCCTGCAGAAGCTGCCGGGTCACTTCGCGGTCAAGTTGCGTGCTGACCGTGCGCGCACGTCGGCGTTGTTGCCCGCCGCCCGGGTGGTCGCATGGCAGCTCGGCGTGGTCGTGCTGCAATTGCGCCTGCCAGTAGGCCAGCTCGCGGCCAAGCCCTTCGCTGCGGGCATAGGCCTGCAACTGCCCGGCCCAGTCCCTGAGCGAACTGGTCTTGGCCGGCAGCACCACCGCTTGGCCCGCCACGCATTGACGATAAGCACGCTGCAGGTCTTCCAGCAGGATCCGCCAGGACACCCCGTCGACCAACAGGTGATGGATCACCAGCAACAAGCGCTGGCACTCGCCCGGTTGCGTGACCAGCACCGCACGCACCAGGTCGCCGTTGCCCAGGCACAGGCTGGCCTGGGCCTGGTTGCACAGTGCCTCCAGCGCCTGCGCATCGGCGCAGTCACGCTGCCACAACAGGGCGTGGCGCACGTGCGCTTCGCCGAAGCTGGCGCGCCAGCCCTGTTCGCTGTCGTCGAACTTCAGGCGCAAGCCGTCATGGTGCACCACCAAATGGCGCAGGGCGTGTTCCAGTTGGTCGGCATCCAGCGGCTGCAGGGTGTCCAGCAGCACCGACTGGTTCCAGTGATGGCGCGCTGGAATAGCCAGCGCGAAGAACTCGGCCTGGGCCGGCAGCAGGTGCAACTCACCGCTGACCGGGCCCTGGTCGATCTGCTGCTGAGCGGCACCCCGCCGAGCGACACGCGCCAGGCCCTGCACCGTCTGCTGCTCGAAAACATCCTTGGGGCTGAAGGCGATGCCGGCCTGGCGGGCGCGCCCGACCACCTGGATCGAAACGATCGAATCGCCGCCCAGCTCGAAGAAGTTGTCGTCCACGCCTACCTGGTCGAGCTTGAGCACGTCCTGCCAGATCGCGGCCAGCTGCTGCTCCAGTTCACTGCGCGGGGCAACATAGGCCTGGCGTGCCTGACTCATGTCCGGCAGCGGCAGCGCCTTGCGGTCTACCTTGCCGTTCGGCGTCAGCGGCAGGCGCGCCATCAGCACCCAGTGCACGGGTACCATGTAGTCCGGCAGGCGGGCTTGCAGGCGGGCTTTGAGCTGTTGCTTGAGCGCGTCGGCAGCCACAGCGTCATCCGCCACACAATAGGCCACCAACTGCGGCCCGTTGGCGCCGGGCTGGGCCATCACCACCGCTTCGCGTACCTGATCGCTGTCGAGCAACGCGGCTTCGATCTCGCCCAGCTCGATACGGAAACCGCGGACCTTGACCTGGTGATCGACCCTGCCGACGTACTCCAGCACGCCGTCGGCACGGCGCCGGGCCAGGTCGCCCGTCCGGTACAGGCGCTCGCCGGGCGCCCCGCAAGGGTGCGGAATAAAGGCCTGGGCAGTACGCAGTGGGTCCCCGACATAGCCTCGGCCCACGCCGGTGCCTGCCACGCACAGCTCCCCGGTAACGCCCAGCGGCGCCAGCTCCAGCGCGGCGTCCAGCACATACAGGCGGTTATTGTCGGTCGGGCTGCCAATGGGCAGGTACACGCCTTGGGTGCTCGCCAGGTCGACGCGGAAGAAGGCCACGTCATCGGAACATTCGGCCGGACCATAGGCATTGACCAACCCGACATCGGGATAGCGCTGCAACCATTGACGGGCGAGCTCCGGTGCCAGCGCCTCGCCAGTGGGCAGCATCCAGCGCAGCGTCGGCACCGCAATGGCCGGGGCCTGGAACATGCCCTGGATCAACGACGGCACGCTCTCCAGCACACTGATGCGCTGCTCGCGCACATGCTCCAGCAAGGCTTCGGGATCGTGCGCCAGTTCGTTCGGCACAATCTGCACACAGCCACCAAACAGTGGCGCTGCAAGGAACTGCCACACCGAGATGTCGAAGCTCTGCGACGCGGTCTGGGCAATTACGTCGTCCGGCCCCAGGCCCAGGTAAGGCACCTTGCTCAGCTGGTTGTTGAGCATCCCCGCCTGCTCGACCATCACCCCTTTGGGCTGGCCGGTCGAGCCTGAGGTGTAAATCACGTACGCCAGGTGCTGCGGGCCACTGTAGCGCTGCGGATCGTGCTCGGCGCTGTCAGGCCGGTCGAGTGTTTCCAGCACCAGCAGTTGCGGCCGCCGTGCTTCATCCAGCGCGTGCAGCAACGCCTCGGCCTGCGCCTGGCACGCCTCGGTGCAGAGCAGCACCGGGGTGCGGCTCAACGCGACGATATGGCTCAGGCGTTGTTGTGGCAAGCCAGGGTCCAGTGGCAGGTAGCCGGCGGCGGCCTTGAATGTGCCCACCATCATGCCCAGCAACTCAAGGCTACGCGGCGCCAGCAATGCCACTGGCTGATCAGGGCCGACGCCCAGGGCAATCAGCCCGTGGGCCACACGGTTGGCACGGCGGTTGAGCTCGCTGTAGCTGTAGTGCCGGTTGCCGCAGCGCGCAACGACCGCCTGCGGGGTACGGGCCACCTGGGCTTCGAACAGTTCGGCATAACTGTGCTGCAGCGGGTAATCGGCAGCCGTCTGGTTGACGTGCTGCAACAGCCCTTCGCGGGTAGCAGGGGCTACCAGGCTGAACGCGCCCAGGCAGCTGTCCAGCGGCAAGCTCAGGCACTGCTGTAACACATGCTGGAAGTTGTCGGCCAGCGCAGCCAGCGCCGGGCGCTGCAGATGCTCCAGCGCATGGCTGTAGTGCAACTGCAAGGTCTGCCCTTGGCTGATCGACAAGGTGAGCGGGTAATGCGTCTGTTCGCGGCTGTAGACCTCGCCGAAGCTCAAGCCTGCCGGGGCACCCTGCCGCAGGGCTTCGGAAACGGGGTAGTTCTCGAAGACCAGGATGTTGTCGAACAGGGCCTCGCCGCCCTGCCCGCTCCAGCGCTGGATGTCGAACAGCGGGGTGTGTTCGAACTCGCGCATGGCCACGTTCTGCGCCTGCAACTGCTGCAGGAATTGCGCGAACGGCAGCTGCGGGGCCGGGCTGGCAGTGACCGGCAAGGTGTTGATGAACAGGCCCACCTGCTGCTCGATGCCCGTGAGCGCAGCCGGGCGCCCGGCAACCGTGGCCCCGAACGTGACGCTGTCCTGCCCGGTATAGCGTTGCAGCAGCAGCAACCAGGCCCCTTGCAGCAAGGTGTTGAGGGTAACCTTGTGCTGGCGCGCCAGGGCCACCAGCTGCCCGGTGGTGGCGGCATCGATCACCTGCAGATGTTCGGCGTAGCCCTGCCCGGCTTCGGCCTGGGCCTCGTAGGCAATGGCCTGCGCCAGGCGGGTGGGCCCTTGCAAGTCGCGCAGGCAGTCTTTCCAGAACGCTTCACCGGCAGCGGTGTCCTGCCGTCCCAGCCAGTCGATGTAATCGCTGTAGCGGCTGGTGACCGGTGGCAATGCCGAGGGTTGCCCGTCGCCCAGCAGGGCGTACTGGTGCAGCACTTCGCCCAACAGCTGGGAGTTGCTCCAGCCATCCATGAGGATGTGATGGCTGGTATAGAGCAAGTGCTGTCGGGCCGGGGCGGTGCGCACCAGTGCCAGGCGCAGCAACGGCGCCTGGCTGAGGTCGAAGCCCTGCTGGCGCTGGTCGAGCGCCAGTTGCTCGAGGGCGGCCTCGAGGCCGTCGCGCCCCTGCCAGTCGTGCACCACGAACGGCAGTTCAACGTGTTTGCGCACCACCTGCAGGGCCTGCTCGTGCTCCCAGTAAAACTGCGTGCGCAAGATATCGTGGCGCTGCAGTACAGCCTGCCAGGCACGGCGGAAACGCTCGACATCCAGGCCGTCGACATCCACGCGCATCTGGTTCACGTAATCCCCCGCCTGCTGCTCGTACAAGGCGTGGAACAGCATGCCCTGCTGCATCGGCGCCAGCGGATAGAGGTCGGCAATCTCGGCCGCGGGCACTGGCAGTTGGTCCAGCTGGGTTTGCGACAGGCGCGCCAGCGGGAAGTCGGACGGCGTCACGCCGCACACCCCCGGTGTGCAGCAGTGCTCGATCAACGCCTGCAACTCGCGGGTGTAATCTGCGGCCAGGCGCTCAAGGGTGGCGCTATCGAACAGCTCGCGACTGAAGGTCCAGCCCAGGCTCAGCTCACCGCCGTACACCTGGCCATTGAGGCTCAACAGGTTGCCCAGCGGGGCCTGCGCGTCGTGATCGGCGCCCTTGTCTTCCCTGGCCGGCACGAACAGCGCTTCGGCCTGATCGAAGCTGCCATCGAACTGGCCCAGGTAGTTGAAGGTGATTTCCGGCAGCTGTGCCTGGCCCAACTGCTGGCGCGCCTCGGCACTGCCCCATTGGCCCAGCACCCCGAAACCGATGCCGTTGTCAGGAATGCTGTGCAGGTGCTGCTTGACCTGCTTCAAGGTGTGCGAAAGCTCGCTGGGCACCGCCAGTTTCAGCGGGAACACCGTGGTGAACCAGCCGAGCGTGCGGCTGAGGTCCAGGTCGTCGAACAGCGCTTCACGGCCATGCCCTTCCAGCAGCACCGAGACTTCGTCGCGCCCGGTCCAGCCTGCAATCACCCGCACCAAGGCTGCCAGCAGCAGGTCGTTGACACGTGTGCGGTAGGCGGCCGGCGCCTCTCGCAGCAGCCGCTCGGTCCAGGCCCGGTCCAGGCGGCTGTAGACCGTGTGGGCGTGGCACTGCAGATTGGCTGCGGCCAGGTCGGTGACCTGCCGACGTGGCAGTGCGGCGCCCCCCAGCAACTGCTCGCGCCAGTAGCCAAGCTGGCCCTGCATGTGCGCTGCATGCCCCTGCAGGCGCTTGGCCCATGCCTGCATGGAATGGCTCTTGGCGGGCAGGTTCGGCTTGTTACCCGCAAGCACGGCAGCGTAGGCCTGTTGCAGGTCCTCCAGCAGGATGCGCCATGACACCCCGTCCACCACCAGGTGATGAACGACCAACAGCAAGCGTTGGCTGCCGTTCGCCAGCGTTGCCAGCAGCGCGCGCAGCAATGGCCCGTTTTCCAGGTCAAGGCTGCGCTGCGCCTGCTCTACCAGGGTTTGCAACGCACCTTCGTCGGCCACCGCGGCCTGCCATAGCAGTGCCGCCTGGGCGCACTGGGCGGGGCTGCGGTAGCGCGCCTTCCAGCCGTCATCGGCGGCTGTGAAACTCAGGCGCAAGGCGTCATGGTGCTCGACCAGGGCTTGCAGGGCCTGGTCCAGGTCAGCAGCGTTCAAGGGCTGCCGTGGCTCAAGCAGAATCGACTGGTTCCAGTGGTGACGTGCCGGAATCACCTGGGCAAAGAACAGCTGGTGCACCGGTAGCAGCACCTGCTCACCGCTGAGCGGCCCCTGGTCGGCCTGCGCTTCGCATGCGCCGACCTGGGCAACGCTGGCCAGTGCGGCCACGGTCTGATGCTCGAACAGATCACGGGCACTGAACAGCAGGCCGTCCTGACGCGCACGACTGACCAGCTGGATCGAGATGATCGAGTCACCCCCGAGTTCGAAGAAGTTGTCACTCACGCCCACCTGCGGCAGCTTCAGCACGCGCTGCCACAACTCGGCAAGACGCAGCTCCTGGGCATTGCGCGGCGCAACGTAGGCCTGCTGCAAGGCGCTGAAGTCGGGTGCCGGCAGTGCTTTGCGGTCGAGCTTGCCGTTGGGCAGCAACGGCAGTTGTTCAAGCATCAGCCAGTGGGTCGGCAGCATGTAGTCCGGCAGGTTCTGGCGCAGCGCTGCCTTGAGCTGCTCGCGCTGCTCGGCCGGCCCGTGTGCGGCAATGCTATCGGCCAGTACCAGGTAAGCCGCCAGCTGCTTGCCGCTTGGCCCGTCAACGGCCACCACCACGGCCTCGCGCACCTCGGCGCAGGCCAGCAGGCACGCCTCGATTTCGCCCAGCTCGACACGGAAGCCGCGGATTTTTACCTGGTTATCGACCCGCCCCAGGTAATCGAACTGCCCGTCGGCGCGCAGGCGAACCTGATCACCGGTGCGGTACAGGCGCGCACCCTCGGTGCCGAACGGGTCGGGCACGAAGCGCTCAGCCGTCAGCCCTGGACGCCCCAGGTAGCCCCGGGCAAGGCCCGTACCGCCCAGGTACAACTGCCCGGCCACGCCTGCTGGCAGCAGGCCCATGGCGGCGTCCAGCACACACGCGCTGCGCGCGCCGACAGGCTGGCCGATCGGCGCGTAGGCGCTGTCGCAATGATCGCCGGCGCGGGTGCGCCAGACCATCGGCGTGACCACGGTCTCGGTGGGGCCGTAGCCATTGATCATCACCTGGGGTTGCAGGCTTTGCTGCACCCGCTCATAAGTCGCCCGCGGCATGGCGTCGCCGCCAAAGCTGTAAAGACGAACCGGCGGAGGGTTACCGGCATGCGCCGCATGCTCGGCCAGCTGTTGCAGGTAAGCCGGGGGGAAACCGGCCATGGTCACCCCATGGCGGCGCATTTCCTCGTAGGTGCGCTCTGGGCTCCACAGCTCATCGTCGCGCAGCAGCAGGCTGCCGCCCATGACCAGCGAAGTCAGCCAGCGTTCATGGGCACCGTCGAAGGCAAACGACAGGAAATGCAGCTCACGGTCCGCCGGGGTCATTTCGTACCATTGGCCGGTGGCCAGGCAGTGCATGGCCAGCGGCCCGTGTGCGACCGCAACACCTTTGGGCTGGCCGGTAGAACCCGAGGTGTAGATCACGTAGGCCAGGTTGTGTGGGCTCAATGCCACGGTGGGCGCATGTTCGGCGCCTGGCTGCGCAACCAGCTGGTCGAGCAGCAGCGTACGAATGCCGGCCTGCACGTCCAGGCCGGGCAGCACCCGGCTGTGGCTGAGCAACAGGTCGATACCGCTGTCCTGCATCATGTAGGCCAGGCGCTCTGCCGGGTACTGAGGGTCCAGCGGCAGGAACGCGCCCCCGGCCTTGAGAATGCCCAGCAAACCGACAACCATGTCAAGCGACCGCTCCAGGGCGATGCCCACCAGCACGTCGGGGCCGACACCCAGCGCCCGCAGGCGGTGTGCCAGCTGGTTGGCCTGGGCTTCGAGCTGGCCGTAGCTCAGTTGCTGGTCACCGCACAGCAGCGCTACCGCTTGCGGCTGGCGCCGTGCCTGCTCGGCAATCAGCTGGTGAACCGCCGCGGGCTCAGTTGCCAGGGCAGCCTGCTGCCAGCCCTGCAACAGCGCCGCCTGCTCCTGCGGCGCCAGCAACGCCAGCTCGCCGACAGCCTGGCCAGGGTCGGCGGCCAGGCCACGCAGCAAGTTGCACCAGTGCTCAGCCATGCGCTGCAGGGTAGCGGCTTCGAACAGCTCGGCGGCGTAGAGGAACGAGACGTTGATCGCTGCGTCCGTCTCCAGGGTTTCCAGGGTCAGGTCGAATTGCGCAGTGCCACCCTGCAGGGTCATTTCCTCGGCATGCAAACCTGCCAGGCTGGTGCTGCCAACCTGCTGGCCGGCGATGCTGAGGTGGTTGTACATCACCTGGAACAACGGGTTGCGGTCCAGCGAGCGTTGCGGGTTCAAGGCTTCGACCAGGCGGTCGAACGGCAGGTCCTGATGTGCCTGCCCGGCCAGTGCCGTGGCCTTGATCTGGCTGAGCAGCGCCGCGCCGCTCATGGCCGGGTCCACTTCGACGCGCATGACCAGGGTATTGACGAAAAAGCCCAGGACGTTTTCCAGTTCTTGCCGGCTACGGTTGCTCACCGGTATGCCGATGCGCACATCGGGTTGTTCGCAATAGCGTTGCAACAACAGGGCAAATGCGCCGAGGAACAGCTGGAACAGGGTCAGCTCATGCTCACGCGCCAACTGCCGCAGGCGCTGTGCCAGATCGTTGTCCAGGGCGAATGCGACCCGCCCCAGACGATGGTCTTTCAGCGCGCTGCGCGGGTGGTCGACTGGCAGCTCCAGGATTGGCTGCTCGCAGCCCAACTGCCCGCGCCAATAGTCCAGCTGGCGCTGGAGCTCGCCCTGGTCGAGCCAGTGCTTGTGCCAGGCGGCGTAATCGGCGTACTGGATCGGCAGCTTGACCAACGCCGGTGCCTCGCCCCGGTGCAAGGCCTGGTACAGGGCAACGAACTCACGCACCATCACGCTCATCGAGCCACCATCGGAAATGATGTGGTGCAAGGTGACCACCAGCAGGTGGTCCTGCTCGCCCAACTGCAGCACCTTGGCGCGCCACAATGGGCCGGTGCCGAGGTCGAACAGCCGCTGGGTTTCGGCCAGTACCTGAGCCTGTATCTGTGCCAGCTCGGCCGTTGCCGGCAGTGAGTCCCAGACCAGCGGTAACTCACCCGCAGGCTGGATGCGCTGCAGCAACACCCCATCGTGCTCGACGAACGTGGTGCGGAAAGCTTCATGGCGCTCGCTGAGGATCGCGAAGGCCTGGGTCAATGCGGCACGATCAAGTTCGCCGCGCAGGCGCACGACCATAGGCGTGTGGTAGGCGGTGCTGTGCGGCTGCATCTGCCAGAACAACCATTGCCGCTGCTGGGCGTGCGAAGCGACGAGGGGCTGGTCACGCGGCACCGCTGCGATCGGCTCGACGTGCTGCGCGTCAGCGCTCAGTACCTGTTCGGCAAAGCCCTGTAGCGAGTTGCTGTCGAAAAGGCTGCGCAACGGCACGTCACGCCCCAGGATGCGCCGGACCCGGGCGATGATCTGCGTCGCCAGCAGCGAATGCCCACCCAGGGCAAAGAAGTTGTCGTCAAGCCCTACCTGGGCGACGTTCAGCACGTCCTGCCAGATCAGCGCCAGCTGCTGCTCCAAGGTGGTCTGCGGGGCACGGTAGGCCAATGCCGGGCCTTCGTCAGGCACCGGCAAGGCACGCAAATCGAGTTTGCCGTTGAGTGTCAGTGGCATGCCGGGCAATGCCATGAAGCGGCTCGGCAGCATGTAGTCCGGCAGCTGCCTGGCCAGCGCCGTGTGTAATTCGGCAAGCACCTGCGGGGCGTCGGCCTGGCTGTCGGGGACCACGTAGGCGACGATACGGGCCGCGCTGCCGGTGCCGTGGATAACGGCCACGGCGTCGTGCACACGGGGTTGGCGCTTGAGGGTGTCGGTGATTTCACCCAGTTCGATCCGGTAACCACGAATCTTTACCTGATGGTCGACCCGTCCCAGGTAATCGACCTGGCCGTTCGCCAACTGCCGCGCCAGATCACCGGTACGGTACACACGGCTACCGGCGGCCCCGAACGGGTTGGGCACGAAGCGTTCGGCGGTCATGGCCGCGCGGCGGTGATACCCTCGCGCCACCCCTGCGCCGGCAAGATACAACTCGCCCTGGCAGCCGGTGCTCAGCGGTTGCAGCGAAGCGTCCAGCACATAAGCCTGCATGTTGGCCAACGGCCGCCCAAGCGGCGCGCGGCCCGTCGCCGGTAGCGCCTCGACCGCATCGGCAAGTGCGCCCACGGTGGTTTCGGTAGGGCCGTAATGGTTGAACAGCGTGCAGTGCGGGGCCAGCTGCGCCAGTTGCGCCATCAGCCCGGCGGGGCACGCCTCGCCGCCCAGCACCAGCGCACGCTGCGGCAGTGACCGGGCCGGGTGCGGGCCATCAAGCAATGCCTGCAGGTGGGAAGGGACGATTTTCAGCACGTCCACGGCGTGTGTGTGCATGTAGGCGGCGAAGCGTTCGGCGTCCAGGCTGATGTCCAGGGGAATCACATGCAGGCAGCTGCCGCTGCACAGTGCACCGAACAGGGTGGTGTGGCCAAGGTCGGCCGCCAGCGTGGAGACCACCGCCATGCTCGCGGCCTGGCCCAGCGCCAGGCGCTGCAAGGCCGCCTGGACGTAGTTGGCCAGGGCACCATGGCTGATGGTGACACCCTTCGAGCGCCCGGTAGAGCCCGAGGTGTAGATGACATAGGCCAGGTTATCGGCATTCAGCCGTGCAGGCGGAGCCGCCGTACTGAAGCGCGCCAGTTCCTCTGCTGCCTGGTCGAGCACCAGGTAGCGCACGTGTGTGTCCTGTGGTAGGCGGGGCAGCAGCGCCTGCTGGGTCAGCAGCAGTTGAACACCGCTGTCGTCGACCATGTAGGCAAGCCGCTCTTGCGGGTACTCGGGGTCGAACGGCACATAGGCACCGCCGGCCTTGAGGATCGCCAGCAGGCCAACGATCATCTCCACCGACCGTTCGACTGCAATACCCACCAGTACTTCAGGCCCGACGCCCCACTCGATCAGGTGGTGTGCCAGCCGGTTGGCATCGGCATCCAGTTCGGCATAGCTCAGTTGCCGGTCGCCGAACACCAGTGCCGGCGCCTGCGGCTGCTGCGCCACCTGCGTGGCGAACAGCGCAAGCACGCTGTCTACAGCGAACTCGCTGGCTGCCGGTTGGCTGGCCTGCAGCAGCCGCTGCCGCTCACCGGCCCCCAGCAGCGGCAAGTCGCCGATGGCCGCCAGCGGGTCGGCGGCCATCGCTTGCAACAGGTTCAGCCAATGGCCCGCCATCCGTTCGATGGTGGCCGGGGCGAACAATTCGCGGGCATAGGTGAACGCTGCCTGCACCTGGCCGTCGCGCTCCACGGTATCGAGAGTGAGCTCGAACTGGACACTGCGCTCCTGGCGCTCCAGCACGTGCAGTTCGAGGCCTGATTCGCTGCGCAAGGCGCCGATGTCGGCGACGTTCGCCTGATGGTTGTGCAACACCTGGAACAACGGCGTATGGCTGAGGCTGCGCTCGACCTGCAGGCCTTCGACCAAACGCTCGAACGGCAAATCCTGGTGGCTCTGGGCCGCGCGGGTGGTTTCGCGGATATCGGCCAGCAATTGGGCGACGGACATCTGCGGGTCGAGCTCGGTGCGCAACACCTGGGTGTTGACGAATACGCCAATCAGCCCCTCGACTTCTTCGCGATTGCGGTTGGCCACCGGCACCCCGACACGGATGTCCTGCAGGCCACTGTAATGCTGCAAAAGCAGCTTGAAGCCGGCCAACAGCACACTGAACAAGGTAACCCCTTGCTGACGCGCCAGGCCCGCCAGGCGCTCGCTCAGGCCCTGTGGCACCGCGATGGGCAGGCGCTGGCCCTGGCGGCTGGCATGCAGCGGGCGCGGGTAGTCGGCAGGCAACTGCAATACCGGGTGCTGGTCGCCCAGCTTGGCCTGCCAATAAACCAGCTGTCGCGCCTGCTCCCCGGCCTCCAGCCAACGCCGCTGCCACAGCGCATAGTCACTGTACTGGATCGGCAACTCAGGCAGCACCGGCACCTGACCGCGAACCAACGCGTCGTAGCCGTGGACGAATTCCTGGATGAGCACGTTCATCGACCAGCCGTCGGCGACGATATGGTGCAGGGTCAACAGCAGCACATGCTCCTGGGCCGCCAGCTTCAGCAAGCGCACGCGAAACAGCGGGCCCTGCTGGAGGTCGAAGGGCAAACCGGCTTCGTCCCGCACCGCCTGCGCGACGGCGGCGTCGCGGGCCTCGGCGGCCAGCGCCTGAAGGTCGTGTTCTTCAATGACGATGGCCGCTGGCTGCACCACTTGCACCACGGAGTCACCCTGGGTCTGGAACACAGTGCGCAGGGCCTGGTGACGCTGCAGTACCTGCTCGAACGCGCGCTGTACCGCCGAGGTGTCCAGTGCCCCTTTCAACACCACCGCACTGGGCAGGTTGTAGGCGGCACCGTGTGGGTCCAGTTGCCACAGAAACCACATGCGCTGCTGGGCATAGGACAGTGCATGGCGATCGTCGACGGCGACGTCCGCAGGGATCGGGAATTGTGAAAAGTCGATACCCTCGCTGGCCAGGGTTTCGAGAAACAGCCGCCGCTTTTCCACCGGCAGCTCAATGAAACGGCGGGCGAGCTTCAGGGACTTCTCAACATTCATCTGGTTTCATCCGTGCACATGGGTTTCGAGTAACGACTCGGCTATCCCTACGAAACGGATGGAACACCGGGAAAATTAACCCGCCACGGCCACTGGCAAAGGCAGGCTCAGCGGGGGCCTGGGGTGCTGCATGACAGACGGTTTTCCGGTTTGCCTGCCCTCGCGCGTCATAAGGGTAGCGGCGGGCATTTCCTCATACCGCGAGGGATCGACGCGCAAGCCACCCACACCACAAGGCACCGGCCCCTATGTCCAAAAAGTCACGCTCGAAACTCTGGTTCCTGGTTCACAGCTGGCTGGCCCTGCCCATCTGGTTCTTCGTGCTGATCGTCTGCTTCACCGGCACCCTGGCAGTGGTCAGCCAGGAGCTGGTGTGGCTGGCCAAACCGGAGATCCGCGCGGCGAAGCCGAGCGATGATGCGCCACTGCTGACGTACGACCAGGTGCTCAAGGCCCTGCGTGAAGCACGCCCCGAGCTGGATGTGCAATACATCATGCGCCCGGACGAGTCGCACTTCGCACTGCAGGTGCAGGTGGTGCAACCGGACAACACCACCCAGAACCTCTACGTGAACCCCTATACAGGCAAGGTCCAGGGCATCAGCCCTTCCTTCGACTTCCGCCAGTTCACCCGCGCCCTGCATGGCTGGTGGCTGGTGCCTTTCGGCAACGGCTACCCGTGGGGGTGGTACCTGGTTTCTCTGCTGGGCTTGCCGATGCTTGCCTCGCTGGTCACCGGCCTGGTCGTCTACAAACGCTTCTGGAAAGGCTTTCTCAAACCTACCCTGCGCTTTGGCCACGGTGCCCGCATCTTCTGGGGTGACTTCCATCGCCTGAGCGGCATCTGGTCGATCTGGTTCATTGCCGTGATCGCCATCACCGGCACCTGGTTCCTCATCCAGGCGTTGCTGGCCGACAACCACATCTCGATCTCAAGCCGCGACGTACCCGCCGTGGTAGCCCGCGAGGACGTACCGTTGCTGCAGGCTGGCGAAGCGCCCCGGCTGGTCAGCCTGGAGCATGCCATCGAAACGGTAAAGGCGCAGATCCCCGGCTTCGAGGCATCCTTCGTGCGCCTGCCCGGCAATGCCTACGACACCTTCAACATCCGTGGCCGCGGTTGGTACCCGCTGATGTTCCAGAGCGCCAGCATCAACCCGTACACCGGCGTGGTCGCCACCTCGCACACCCTGGATGATCGCACGTCGCTGGAGTTCGTCACCGAATCCATGCGCCCGTTGCACACAGGCGACTTCGGCGGGCTGTGGATCAAGATGATCTGGTTCGTATTTGGCCTGGTGCTGACCTTGATGGTGCTCAGCGGCCTGTTGATCTGGAGCAAGCGCACCGCACAGGCGACTGCAGCCGCACTCAAACGCAAGCCGCGCAGCGCACCAACGGCCAACGCCGCGCAAGACGCCCACCTGCCGGAGACCGCCCGATGAGCCGAGCCACTACCACCGAAGCACCTTCGGCCTCACGCCGCCTGTGGCTGAAATGGCGCTTTCACCTGAACATCCTGCTGATACTCATCCCCTTGGGGTTCATGCCCAGGTATTTTGCCGACCAGGCGTTGTTCAAGGGTGAAGCCGGGCTGGGTGAGCGTGAGGCAGGTGTGGTCGCCGTGGGCCCATGGAGCCTGCGTCTGGCCGAATTCCGTGCGTCGGCGCCCCGCCAGGAAGGCCCAGCCGGGTATTTCAAGAGTTTCAGCGCGGCGCTCTGCAACCACTGTATCGGCGAAGTGAAGGCCACCTACCTGCGGGTGGGCAAGCCACGCAGCCTGCGGGCGGCCGGGAGCATTTTCTTCGGTTCACCCTACAGCATGGGCGCTTCCGTCCCGGTTCCGCCCAAGACCCGACCCAATGCTGAACTGTGGATCACCATGGAAGGCTGGGATGGCAGCGTACACCAGGCTTCGATTCCCCTCAGCCAGGCCTCGCCGGCGACAGTTGCCTGGCTGCAGGCGCAGGTTGGCAGCCGCTAGACAACCCAGCGGCGCCCCCTGGTCGGTCAAGCATTGCCAGCGGCGCTTTCCTTGCCCGCGTCCGTTGGGGCACTTTCAGTGGGCGTGAAGACCATGACTTCCAGTACATCGGAATGGAATTCACGGCGGTACAGGATCAATACCACGCCCACACTCACCACCATGAACAGCCAAGGGCTGATGAACCAGGTCAGCATGGCCATGCCGAAGTAATACGAGCGCAGGCCAAAGTTGAACTGGTTGGCGGCCAGTGACAGCACCCGCGCCGCGCGGGAGGCGAACGCCTTGCGCTCCAGCTCATTGACCAGCCGTTCGCCGATCATCGGCGCCGACCCCACCAGCACGGCGGCAAAGTTGTATTGGCGCATGCACCAGCTGAACGTGAAGAACGCATAGACAAATACCATGGCCAGGCACAGCAGCTTGATCTCCGACATGCCCTGGGATGTTTGCTGAACCAGCGGCAGGTCGGCCAGCAACGACAGTGCCCGGTCGGAGGCACCGAGCACGGTGAGGATGCCAGCCAGAATGATCAGGGTGCTGGAAGCAAAGAACGAAGCGTTGCGCTCCAGGTTACCGATCACGCTGGCATCGGCGATGCGGTTGTCGCGCAGCAGCATGCGGCGCATCCAGTCTTCGCGGTACAAGTGCAGTACGCTGGCCAGGCACGCGGTGTCCCGCCCCTTCCAGATCGCATAGCGGGTATAACCACCCCAGCACAGGGCGAACCAGGCGATGGCCAGCAGGTTGTTGAGGTTGCTTTGGATGAAGTTCATGCAGGGTTACCGAAAGGGCCATGTGCCCAAAGGATAGGGACCGGATTTCGACGCTGGCAAGCGGCAAAAGGCACACCTGCACAGTCAAAAAATGCCTGACCTGCTGTGAACAGACCGTAACAGGCAAACTAAAAAAGCCCCGCATCCTTTCGGATACGGGGCTCTCCTGTTTTCACCCTTGGCGCGCACATCTCGGCTTGTGGCCGGTATCGCCCTCAGGCTTCGACGTGTCCGGTCAGGCCAGCGCCTCGCGTGGCTTGCCGAGCATGCGGTCGCAGGCCACGGCCCCCATCAGGGTCACCACCGAAGGTACCAGCCAGGCCATGCCGGCATCACTCAATGGCAGGTGCGCCATGAAGTCTGGCAACACGTGGGCAAGGCTGCTGCCCTTGATCGCATCGACCATGCCGAACAAAAGCGATACCAGCATCACGGGTGCCAGGATGCGCGTTGGCGAGTTCCACAGGTCTTTCACGAAGCTCAGGCCGACCACCACGATGCACGGCGGATAGATGGCGGTGAGCACCGGGATCGAGAACATGATCAGCTTGGTCAGGCCAAGGTTGGAAATCAGCAGCGAGAAGCCGGCGAGGATCACCACCAGCGCGCGGTACGACAGCGGCAGGATCTGGCTGAAGTACTCGGCGCAGGCACAGGTCAGGCCAACCGCGGTCACCAGGCAGGCCAGCGCGATCAGCACGGCCAGGAAGCCGCTGCCCAGGGAGCCGAAGGTGTGCTGTACGTAGGCATGCAGCACCGCCGCACCGTTGGTGGCGTCCGCCGCGATGTCGTGGCTGGTGGCACCCAGGCGGAACAGGCTGATGTAGACCAGGGCCAGCCCGACACCGGCGATCAGGCCGGCGATGATGGCGTAGCGGGTAATCAGCCTCGGCGACTCGACACCGCGCGAGCGAATGGCATTGACAATGACGATACCGAACACCAGGGCACCCAGGGTATCCATGGTCAGGTAGCCATCGGAGAAGCCCTTGGAGAATGCAGCGGCGGCATAGGCAGGCTGCGCCTCACCAATGGTACCGGCGGGCAAGGCGAAGGCAGCGATGCCCAGTACGGCCAGGGCAATGATCTTCAACGGTGCCAGGAAGCGGCCCACGGTGTCGAGCAACTTGCCAGGGTACATGGACACGGCCAGCACGACGAGGAAGTACACCAGGCTGTAGATGAACAGCGCCAGCGGGCTTTCACCGGTCAGCGGCGCAACGCCCACTTCGAACGACACGGTCGCCGTACGCGGGGTGGCGAACAATGGGCCGACCGACAGGTAGCATACAGCGGCCAGCAACCCACCGAAGAACTTGCCGATCGGGCTGCTCAGGGCGTCCATGCCACCACCGACCTTGGCCAGGGCGACTACGGTGATGACCGGCAGGCCCACGGCCGTGACCAGGAAGCCCAAGGCCGCCATCCATACGTGCGGGCCAGACTGCAGGCCGACGATAGGTGGGAAGATGATATTGCCTGCACCCACGAAAAGGGCAAACGTCATAAAGCCAAGCGCCAGGATATCCTGGCCTTTGAGAACTTTCATTTTAAGGTAGTACCACACTGCTGAAATCGGGATTCGAGAGGGGATTTCCCTTTGGGTAAGGGGAAATGCTGCCCGGCTTGATAGGCCAGACCCGTTTAGCGTGTCGTTCCCTTTTGGGGTACGGGCACAGAGTGAACGCGTAATGTAACTGTTTTGTCAGTCAAACGCACTGGCACAGTGCTGCTTGTCCGATGTGCGTACATGTTTGTCGTCTGTGCGACCGAGGACAGCAGGCATTATCCTCGGATTGAAACTTTCGTCTGTGTGAAAATTCCTATTAAACCCATCGAAAAATCCATGCCACCTGTGCCCGCGAAGAGGCCAGTGCAGGAATAAACAAACCCCACAAACGACAAAGGCCACCCGAAGGTGGCCTCTGTGCGCGTGGGGGGTGTAGCAGTATTACTTCTTGGCTTCCCAGCCAGTCAGCTCGGCCAGGGCCTTGCCGATGTCAGCCAGGGAACGCACGGTTTTCACACCCGCGTCCTGCAGGGCGGCGAACTTCTCGTCCGCGGTGCCCTTGCCACCGGAGATGATGGCGCCAGCGTGGCCCATGCGCTTGCCCGCAGGTGCGGTAACACCGGCGATGTAGGAAACGACTGGCTTGGTAACGTGGGCCTTGATGTAGGCCGCGGCTTCTTCTTCAGCCGAACCGCCGATCTCACCGATCATGACGATCGCTTCGGTCTTCGGGTCTTCCTGGAACAGCTTCAGGATGTCGATGAAGTTGGAGCCCGGGATCGGGTCACCGCCGATGCCGACGCAGGTCGACTGGCCGAAGCCGGCGTCGGTGGTCTGCTTCACAGCTTCGTAGGTCAGGGTGCCGGAACGCGAAACGATACCGACCTTGCCTGGCAAGTGGATGTGGCCTGGCATGATGCCGATCTTGCACTCGCCCGGGGTGATGACACCTGGGCAGTTAGGGCCGATCAGGGTTACGCCCAGCTCGTCGCACTTGACCTTGGCATCCAGCATGTCCAGGGTAGGAATGCCTTCGGTGATGCAGACGATCAGCTTGATGCCGCCAAAGGCAGCTTCCAGGATCGAGTCTTTGCAGAACGGAGCCGGTACGTAGATGACCGAAGCGTCAGCGCCGGTCGCTTCCACGGCTTCCTTGACGGTGTTGAACACCGGCAGGCCCAGGTGGGTGGTGCCACCCTTGCCTGGGGTTACGCCGCCGACCATCTTGGTGCCGTAGGCAATGGCCTGTTCGGAGTGGAAAGTACCCTGCGAGCCGGTGAAGCCCTGGCAGATGACTTTGGTATCTTTATTGATCAGGACGCTCATTACTTGCCCTCCGCAGCTTTGACAACTTGTTGAGCAGCGTCGGTCAGGCTGGTTGCCGCAATGATGTTCAAACCGCTTTCTGCCAGTACTTTAGCGCCCAGTTCGGCGTTGTTGCCTTCGAGGCGAACGACGACCGGAACTTTTACGCCGACTTCTTTCACTGCACCAATGATGCCTTCGGCAATCATGTCGCAGCGAACGATGCCGCCGAAGATGTTGACCAGAACGGCCGCGACATTGCTGTCGGACAGAATGATCTTGAACGCTTCGGTTACGCGCTCTTTGGTAGCACCACCGCCAACGTCGAGGAAGTTGGCCGGCTTGCCGCCGTGCAGGTTGACGATGTCCATGGTACCCATGGCCAGGCCGGCACCGTTGACCATGCAGCCGATGTTGCCTTCAAGGGCAACGTAGTTCAGTTCGAACTTGGCAGCGTGGGCTTCACGGGCATCGTCCTGCGACGGGTCGTGGAAGGTTTTCAGCTTCGGCTGACGGTACATGGCGTTAGCGTCGATGTTGATCTTGGCATCGAGGCAGTGCAGGTCGCCATCGGCCTTGATCACCAGCGGGTTCACTTCCAGCAGCGCCAGGTCGTGATCCTTGAACAGCTTGGCCAGGCCAACGAAGATCTTGGCAAACTGTTGAACTTGCTTGCCTTCCAGACCCAGCTGGAATGCCAGCTCGCGACCCTGGAACGGCTGAGCGCCGACCAGTGGGTCGATGGTGGCCTTGAGGATTTTCTCAGGCGTTTCGTGAGCGACTTTCTCGATGTCCACGCCACCTTCGGTGGAAGCCATGAACACGATACGGCGGCTCGAACGATCGACTACAGCGCCCAGGTACAGCTCTTTGGCGATGTCAGTGCAGGATTCGACCAGAATCTTGGAGACGGGTTGACCGTTGGCATCGGTCTGGTAGGTAACCAGATTCTTGCCCAACCACTGTGCAGCGAACGCCTTGGCGTCTTCCTTGCTGCGAACCAGCTTTACGCCGCCCGCTTTACCGCGACCACCCGCGTGAACCTGGGCTTTTACAACCCACTCGTTCCCGCCGATCTTGTCGCAGGCTTCTGCAGCTTGCTCAGGGGTGTCGACTGCGAAACCCTTGGAAACTGGCAGGCCGTACTCAGCGAACAGCTGCTTACCCTGATACTCGTGAAGATTCATGCTTTTTACCGTCTTCGTTAGGTACTGCGCTTCGGCGCTGCGCCATCAGTGGCGCCGCACCACCTGTGACCGTTGACCCCGGGTTCCCCGTGTGATCCGGTCCGGCGGACTTTCCGCGGTGAGTCATGCACGCAAGACTCACGACGGGCAGCCCGCCGTGGTTTCTTATAATTAACGCTTCTTACGGTTGGCCACGTGAATGGCGCCGCCATTCACCGCCAGCGCTGCTTCATGCAACGCTTCGGACAGGGTTGGATGGCTGAAGACCATCATGCCCAGATCCTCGGCACTGGTGCCGAATTCCATTGCGATTGCGCCCTGCTGCACCAGCTCGGCAGCCGATGGGCCAATCACGTGAACACCCAGGACGCGGTCGGTCTTGGCATCGGCGATGACCTTGACGAAACCACCGGTGTCGTTGGCAGCCATCGCACGGCCGCTGGCCGCGAACGGGAAGGTGCCCACGTTAACCTCAACGCCCTCGGCCTTCAAGGCCTGTTCGGTCTTGCCGACCCACGCGATTTCCGGGTGGGTGTAGATGACCGACGGGATCAGGTCGTAGTTCATCTGGGCCTTGTGGCCCTTGATGCGCTCGACGACCATGATGCCCTCTTCCGAAGCCTTGTGGGCCAGCATCATGCCGCGTACCACGTCACCGATGGCGTACACGCCCGGAACGCTGGTGGCGCAGTAATCGTCGACGAAGATGTAACCACGCTCGTCGATGGTCACGCCGCTGTCGGAAGCCAGCAGATCGGTAGTCACCGGGCGACGGCCGACTGCAACAATCAGCTTGTCGAAGGTGATCTTCTGCTCGCCTTCGGCGTTGGTGTAGGTCACTTCGACTTCATTGCCGTTGACTTTCGAGCCGGTGACGCGAGCGCCCAGCTTGATGTCCAGGCCTTGCTTGGTCAGGGTCTTCTGGGCTTCTTTCGACACGGCGGTGTCGGCAGCCATCAGGAAGGTGTCCAGGGCTTCCAGGACGGTCACTTCAGCACCCAGGCGCGCCCATACCGAGCCCAGCTCCAGGCCGATCACGCCTGCACCAATAACGCCCAGGCGCTTCGGTACGGTCTGGAATTCCAGGGCGCCGGTGGAGTCGACGATGACGTTCTGGTCGACCGGAGCCGGCGGAATGTCGATCGGGCGCGAGCCGGACGCCAGGATCACGTTCTCGGCTTCGATGACTTCGGTGGTGCCGTCAGCTTTGGTGACTTCGACTTTCTTGCCAGCCAGCAGCTTGCCGTGGCCCTGGATCGAAGTGACGCCGTTGGCCTTGAACAGGGTGGCAACGCCACCGGTCAGGTTCTTGACGATGCCGGCCTTGCGGCCAACCATCGCGGCGACGTCCATCTTCACTTCGCCAGTGGAGATACCGTGGACGTTGAAGCTCTCTTTGGCTTCCTTGTACTTCCACGAGCTGTCCAGCAGCGCCTTGGAAGGAATGCAACCTACGTTCAGGCAGGTGCCGCCCAGGGCCAGTTTGCCCTCGGCGTCGGTGTACTTCTCGATACAGGCAGTCTTCAGACCAAGTTGGGCAGCCTTGATGGCAGCCACATAGCCGCCTGGGCCTGCACCGATTACCACTACGTCGAATTTCTGGGTCATAAAAGATTCCTTATCAGCTACAAGCTACAAGCCGCGAACCGCGCGGCCTGGCTTCTTGCGAGGCCAGGCCCGGCACGGTACGCAGCCAGAGGGTTAGATGTCCAGCAGCAGGCGGGACGGATCTTCCAGCAGGTTCTTGATAGTGACCAGGAAGGTTACCGCTTCCTTGCCGTCGATCAGGCGGTGATCGTACGACAGCGCCAGGTACATCATCGGGCGAATCACGACCTGGCCATTGATGGCCATCGGGCGCTGGATGATGTTGTGCATGCCGAGAATGGCGGCCTGCGGCGGGTTGACGATCGGGGTCGACATCATCGAACCGAAGGTGCCACCGTTGGTGATGGTGAAGGTGCCACCGGTCATCTCTTCGATGGACAGTTTGCCGTCACGCGCCTTCTTGCCGAAGGTAGCGATGCCGTTCTCGATTTCAGCCAGGCTCATCGACTCGGCGTTACGCAGCACCGGCACCACCAGGCCACGGTCGCTGGACACGGCAACACCGACGTCGGCGAAGCCGTGGTAGACGATGTCGTTGCCGTCGATCGAGGCGTTGACCGCCGGGAAGCGTTTCAGCGCTTCGGTAGCGGCCTTGACGAAGAACGACATGAAGCCCAGGCGCACGCCATTGTGGGTCTTCTCGAACAGGTCCTTGTACTTCGAACGCAGGGCCATGACTTCGGTCATGTCCACTTCGTTGAAGGTGGTCAGCATCGCCATGTTCGACTGGGCTTCGACCAGGCGCTCGGCGATCTTGGCACGCAGGCGGGTCATCGGTACGCGCTTCTCGGTACGGTCGCCAGCGGCGGCGACAACCGGGGCAGCGGCAGCAGCGGCAGGCTTGGCAGCCGGTGCCGCGGCAGGTGCCGACTTCTTGTTGGCAACAGCAGCAACCACGTCTTCCTTGGTGACGCGACCGCCTTTACCGGTACCTGCCACGCTCGCCAGGTCGATGCCGTTTTCTTCAGCCAGCTTGCGCGCAGCCGGGGCAGCGATCGGGTCATCTTCGCCGGCGTCAGCGCTGGCAGCGGCCGGAGCAGCTGCAGGTGCGGCGGCCGCGGCAGGCGCGGCGGCAGCACCGCCTTCAACGATCGAACCCAGCAATTCGTCGGACAGGACAGTATCGCCCTCGCCCTTGACGATGTCGCCCAGCACGCCATCGGCAGTCGCCAGTACTTCCAGGACAACCTTGTCAGTCTCGATGTCGACGATCAGCTCGTCACGCTTGACGGCTTCGCCCGGCTTCTTGTGCCAGGTGGCAACGGTGCCATCGGCAACCGATTCCGGGAAGGTTGGGGCTTTGATCTCGATAGCCATTATCTGTGTTTCCTTAAATTCGGTTTCAGGTGCGCGAAGGCGTTAGACAATGAAGGCGTCTTGCAGCAGTTTTTCCTGCTGTTCGGCGTGCTTCGAAGCGTAACCACAGGCTGGCGCGGCAGAAGCGTCGCGACCGGCGTATTCCAGGACCAGTGCCTTGTTGTGGCGGCCCAGGATACGGCGCATGTGGTGCTGGCTGCTGTACCAGGCGCCCTGGTTCATCGGCTCTTCCTGACACCAGACCGCGTGCTTGAGGTTGGTGTAAGGGGCGAGGATTTCGACCAGATCGTCCTCAGGGAACGGATACAGCTGCTCGATACGCAGGATGGCGATATCTTCGCGGCCTTCGGCACGGCGTTTTTCCAGCAGGTCGTAGTAGACCTTGCCGCTGCACAGCACCAGACGCTCGACCTTGGCCGGATCGATGGCGTCGATTTCCGGGATCACGGTCTGGAACGAGCCTTCTGCCAGGTCTTCCAGCGTCGAGATGGCCAGCTTGTGGCGCAGCAGCGACTTCGGCGTCAGGACGACCAGCGGCTTGCGCAGCGGGCGAATGACCTGGCGACGCAGCAGGTGGTAAATCTGGGCCGGCGTCGTCGGTACGCAGACCTGGATGTTGTGCTCGGCGCACAGCTGCAGGTAACGCTCCAGACGCGCGGAGGAGTGCTCCGGCCCCTGCCCTTCATAGCCGTGTGGCAGCAGCATGGTCAGGCCACACAGGCGGCCCCACTTGTGCTCACCACTGGTGATGAACTGGTCGATCACCACTTGCGCACCGTTGGCGAAGTCGCCGAACTGGGCTTCCCAGATCACCAGCGCGTTCGGCATGGTGGTGGAGTAGCCGTATTCGAAGGCCAGTACCGCCTCCTCGGACAGGAACGAATCGTACAGGTCGAAACGTGGCTGGCCAGGGAACAGGTTCTGCAACGGAATGTAGGTGCTGGCGTCCTTCTGGTTGTGCAGCACCGCGTGACGGTGCGAGAAGGTGCCACGGCCGATGTCCTGGCCGGTCATGCGGATCGGGTGACCTTCGAACTGCAGGGTGGCGTAAGCCATGGTCTCTGCATAACCCCAGTTGATCGGCAAGCCACCGGCCTGCATCTTCTGACGGTCTTCGTAGATCTTCGACACCTGACGCTGGACCACGAAACCTTCCGGCAGCTCGAGCAGCTTGGCCGACAGATCCTGCAGGGTCTTGAGGTCGAAACGGGTGTCGTGACGCGCGGTCCAGGCATGGCCCAGGTACGGACGCCAGTCGACGAACAGCTCGCGGTTCGGCTCCTTGACCAGGCTTTTCACCACGTGCAGGCCATTGTCCAGCGCGTTGCGGTACTCGTCGATCTTGGCCTGAGCGCGCTCGGCGTCGATGCGACCGGCCTGGATCAGCTGCTCGGCATACAGCTCACGGGTCGTGCGCTGCTTGCTGATTTGCTGGTACATCAGCGGCTGGGTGCCGTTAGGCTCGTCTGCCTCGTTGTGGCCACGGCGACGGTAGCAGACCAGGTCGATGACCACGTCACGCTTGAACTGCATGCGGTAGTCGATGGCCAGCTGGGTGACGAACAGCACGGCTTCCGGGTCATCGCCGTTCACGTGCAGGATCGGGGCCTGGATCATCTTGGCAACGTCGGTCGCGTACTCGGTGGAGCGCGCATCCAGCGGGTTGCTGATGGTGAAACCAACCTGGTTGTTGATCACGATGTGCACGGTACCGCCGGTCTTGAAACCGCGGGTCTGCGACATCTGGAAGGTTTCCATGACCACGCCCTGGCCAGCGAACGCAGCGTCGCCGTGGATCGAGATCGGCACCACCTTGTCGCCAACGGTGTCGTTGCGGCGGTCCTGACGGGCGCGCACCGAACCCTCGACCACCGGCGATACGATTTCCAGGTGGGACGGGTTGAACGCCATGGCCAGGTGCACTTCGCCACCCGGGGTCATCACGTTCGAGGAGAAGCCCTGGTGATACTTCACGTCACCGGAGCCCAGCTCGTTCATCTTCTTGCCTTCGAACTCGTCGAACAGCTCGCGCGGGTTCTTGCCGAAGGTGTTCACCAGCACGTTCAGGCGGCCACGGTGGGCCATGCCGATCACGACCTCCTTGGCGCCGTAAGAGCCGGAACGCTGGATCATTTCATCCAGCATCGGAATCAGGCTCTCGCCGCCTTCAAGGCCGAAACGCTTGGTGCCCGGGTACTTGGTGCCCAGGTATTTTTCCAGGCCCTCACCGGCGGTCACGCGCTCGAGCAGGTGGGCCTGCACGTCAGCGGAATACTCCGGACGGCCGCGCACGCTTTCCAGGCGCTGCTGGAACCAGCTGCGCTGCTCGGAATCGACGATGTGGGTGAATTCGGCGCCAATGGTGCGACAATATGTCTTCTGGAGTGCATCGAAGATGTCGCGTAGGCTCGCCTCCTCTTTGCCGATGAACAGGTCGCCGGCACGGAAGGTCGTATCAAGATCGGCATTGGTCAAGCCGTAGTGATTGATCGACAGGTCTACGGGCGCAGGGCGCTGCCACAACCCCAACGGGTCGAGCTTGGCAGCCTGATGGCCGCGCATACGATAGGCCTGGATCAGTCGCAGAACTTCAACCTGCTTCTTCTCGTGTTCACTGCTCACGCTCCCGGCGGAAACCGGTTGGGCGCGGCGCTGGTTCTTTGCCAGCAGTACGAAATGGTCGCGGATTGTCGAGTGCGATACATCAGTAGCGGTGCTGCCGTCGGCTGGCAACTTCTGGAAGTAAGTGCGCCACTCTTCTGGCACAGCGTTAGGGTCGTGCAGGTAGAGCTCGTAGAGCTCTTCCACATATGCAGCGTTACCACCTGAAAGGTGGGCGCTATCCCACATGCGCTGCATCACGCTTTCTTGCATGCTTGGTCACCCTCGATTAGGGGACTGATCGGCGAGAGCCACAGCAAACCTGGAAAAGTCCGAAAACAGCGACTGAACCACGCCACCTGGATCCTGCTGATTTTCCGGGTACCAGCCCGGAAAGCCCCTGCTGGTCTCATATCTTCATAGGTAATGAACGCGGGCTTTGTGGGCCCTTGTTCGGATTTTACCTCAGTGCGGGCTCACCACCCGCACCTCGGCTTACTGCAGGTACAACGCTTTGTATCAGGTGCCGCTTTGCAGCAGCATGTTACGTACGTGACCGATTGCCTTGGTCGGGTTCAGACCTTTCGGGCAAACGTTTACGCAGTTCATGATCCCGCGGCAGCGGAATACGCTGAACGGGTCATCCAGGGACGCCAGGCGCTCCTGAGTCTTGGTATCGCGGCTGTCGGCCAGGAAGCGGTAGGCTTGCAGCAAGGCTGCCGGGCCCAGGAACTTGTCCGGGTTCCACCAGAACGACGGGCAGGAAGTCGAACAGCAAGCGCACAGGATGCACTCGTACAGGCCGTCCAGCTTGTCACGGTCTTCCGGCGACTGCAGGCGCTCGATAGCCGGGGCCGGGGTGTCGTTCTGCAGGAACGGCTTCACCTTCTCGTACTGCTTGTAGAAGATGCTCATATCGACCACCAGGTCACGAATGACCGGCAGGCCTGGCAGAGGACGCAGAACCAGCTTGCCACCCTTCACCACCGCCGACAGCGGGGTGATGCAAGCCAGGCCGTTCTTGCCGTTCATGTTCATGCCGTCGGAACCGCAAACGCCTTCACGGCAGGAGCGACGGTACGAGAAACCCTCGTCCTTTTCCTTGATCAGTGCCAATACATCCAGCACCATCAGGTCCTTGCCGCCGGTATCGACGTCGAACGACTCCATTTTTGGCGCCGAGTCGGTGTCCGGGTTGTAACGATAAACTTCGACTTTCAACATAGCAGCCACCCTTAGTAAGTCCGGACTTTTGGTTCGAAGGCTGGAACAGTCTTCGGCGCAAAGTTGACGCCGCGCTTGGCAACGCGCTTCTCACCCGGGTAGTACAGGGTGTGGCACAGCCAGTTTTCGTCGTCACGGTCTTCGAAGTC
Organism: Pseudomonas sp. JR33AA; assembly: GCF_021378985.1. NCBI lineage: Bacteria > Pseudomonadati > Pseudomonadota > Gammaproteobacteria > Pseudomonadales > Pseudomonadaceae > Pseudomonas > Pseudomonas sp. JR33AA. The sequence goes on along the minus strand of NZ_JAJSAW010000023.1, from coordinate 32,420 downwards.
TTCACGGGCGTGAGCGCCGCGGGACTCTTTACGGGCTTCCGCCGCAATGGCGGTAGCTTCGGCAACTTCCAGCAGGTTCTGCAGCTCCAGCGCTTCGATACGCGCGGTGTTGAAGGCCTGGGACTTGTCGTTGATCTTGACGTTGGCGATACGGTCACGCAGACCGGCCAGTTGCTCGATACCCTTCTGCATGTATTCGCCAGTACGGAATACACCGAAGTAGTTCTGCATGCAGCTCTGCAGCTCGCGCTTCAGGCTGGCAACGTCTTCACCGCTGGTACGCTCGTTGAGCTTGTTCAGGCGGTTCAGGGCAACATCGACGTCGGTGTCGCTGGCGTCGCGGTATTCCACGCCTTCGCTCAGCGCCTTCTCCAGGTGCAGGCCGGCAGCACGGCCGAACACCACCAGGTCGAGCAGCGAGTTGCCGCCCAGGCGGTTGGCACCGTGAACCGATACGCACGCCACTTCACCTACGGCGAACAGGCCCGGGATGATGTGATCCTGACCGTCGGCGTCCATGGTGATGGCCTGGCCATGGATGTTGGTGGCAACGCCGCCCATCATGTAGTGGCAGGTTGGCACGACCGGCACCGGTGCGACCACAGGGTCAACGTGGGCGAAGGTCTTGGACAGCTCGCAGATACCTGGCAGGCGGCTGTGCAGCACTTCCTCGCCCAGGTGGTCCAGCTTCAGCAGTACGTGGTCCTTGTTCGGGCCCACGCCGTTGCCGGCGATGATTTCCTTGACCATGGAACGGGCAACCACGTCGCGGCCGGCCAGGTCCTTGGCGTTCGGTGCGTAACGCTCCATGAAGCGCTCGCCGTGGGCGTTGATCAGGTAGCCACCTTCACCGCGGCAACCCTCGGTGACCAGTACACCGGCACCGGCGATACCGGTTGGGTGGAACTGCCACATTTCGATGTCCTGCACCGGCACGCCTGCACGCAGGGCCATGCCGATACCGTCACCGGTGTTGATCAGGGCGTTGGTGGTGGAAGCGTAGATACGGCCCGCACCGCCAGTGGCCAGCACGGTGGCCTTGGACTTGATGTACAGGGTTTCGCCGGTTTCGATGCAGATGGCGATCACACCCACGAATGCGCCGTCCTGGTTTTTCACCAGGTCAACGGCGTAGTACTCGTTGAGGAACGTGGTGCCAGCTTTCAGGTTGCCCTGGTACAGGGTGTGCAGCAGCGCGTGACCGGTACGGTCCGAAGCGGCGCAGGTACGGGCGGCCTGGCCACCTTTACCGAAGTCCTTGGACTGACCACCGAACGGGCGCTGATAGATGCGGCCGGTTTCGGTGCGCGAGAACGGCAGACCCATGTGGTCCAGTTCGAAGACCGCAGCCGGGCCCTCCTGACACATGTATTCGATAGCGTCCTGGTCACCGATGTAGTCGGAACCCTTGACGGTATCGTACATGTGCCAGCGCCAGTCGTCGTTCGGGTCGGCCGAAGCGATGGCGCAGGTGATGCCGCCCTGGGCGGATACGGTGTGCGAACGGGTCGGGAAGACCTTGGTGACTACGGCAGTCTTGTGGCCGCCTTGAGCCAGCTGCAGCGCTGCGCGCATGCCGGCGCCGCCGCCACCGATGATGATGGCGTCGAAGGAAATGGTTGGAATGCTAGCCATGGATCAGATACCCCAGAGAATCTGCACACCCCAGACGAAGTAAGCGAACATCGCAACGCCGCATACCGCCTGGAACAGGAAACGAATCGCAGTTGCCGACTTGCCGAACGACATAGGCGTCAGGTAGTCGGTTGCAATGGTCCACATGCCGACCCAGGCGTGAGCGCCCAGGGCAACGAGGGCCAGCAGACTGAAGATCCGCATCGCGTTGTTGGAGAACAGACCATGCCACTGGGTGTAGTCGATGCCTGGGTGGGCGACCACGTAGCCGATCAGGAAGAGGAAGTAAGCCGCGAGAACGACCGCAGAAACGCGCTGCGCCATCCAGTCATAGAGGCCCGAACGCGACAGGTTCGTGACATTGGTTACCATACCCAAACTCCCACCAGAACGATCAGCACCACGGAGATGACGATCACGATTTTCGAGCCCAGCTTGCCGCCTTCCAGCGTCTCACCGATACCCATGTCCATGATCAGGTGACGAACACCTGCCACGAGGTGATAAAGCAGGGCGGACAGCAGACCCCAGGTCACGAACTTGGCCAGCGGGCTGGTCAGACACGCCTTCACCTCACCGAAGCCTTCCTCGGAACCCAGCGACTTGCCCAGTGCATAAAGCATGATGGCAAGGCCGATGAACAGGATGACGCCGGAGATACGGTGCAGGATGGACGTGTACGCAGTGACGGGGAGCTTGATGGTCCTTAGGTCTAGGTTTACAGGTCGTTGGCTTTTCACGGCTTTTTTCACACTGAAGAGCCCCTAGCGAATCAGGGCAAAGTTGTTGGTAAGTGTACTGGTCAGGTACCCACCACCCAGGGAACGGCGACCCCCAGCAGTTCGGGCTTGCAAGCCCCTGGCGGTCGGGTGCCGAGTATAGACAGTTAGGCTGCTTATGACAACGTGACGGGGTAGCCCAAATAGCGCATTGCCTTTAATGAACAAAAGGCGTAAATGGGCGAGAATTTCGGGAAAAACCAGGCTTGAATGCCTGATTCAACAAGCCTTTAGGCAAATTGACATCTGAATTTATCCCTCTATAGTGGTGCGGGCCCTGCGTGGGGGGTCTGTCTGATGATTTCAAGCATTAATAGGAGGCCACATGGCTGACAAAAAAGCGCAGTTGGTCATCGAGGGCGCTGCCCCCGTCGAGCTGCCCATTTTAACCGGCACCGTTGGTCCTGATGTAATCGACGTCCGCGGGTTAGGGGCCACTGGTCACTTCACCTTCGACCCAGGTTTCATGGCGACTGCCTCGTGCGAGTCGAAGATCACCTATATTGACGGCGACAAAGGTATCCTGCTGCACCGCGGCTACCCGATCGAGCAACTCGCCGAACAGTCCGACTACCTCGAAACCTGCTACCTGCTGCTCAATGGCGAACTGCCAAATGCCGAGCAGAAGGCCCAGTTCGTCAGCACCGTCAAGAACCACACCATGGTTCACGAGCAGCTGAAGTCCTTCTTCAACGGCTTCCGCCGCGACGCTCACCCGATGGCGGTGATGTGCGGCGTAGTCGGCGCCCTGTCGGCGTTCTATCACGACTCCCTGGACATCAATAACCCGCAACACCGCGAAATCTCCGCGGTGCGCCTGGTCGCCAAGATGCCGACCCTGGCTGCGATGGTTTACAAGTACTCCATGGGCCAGCCGATGATGTACCCGCGCAACGACCTGTCGTACGCGGAAAACTTCCTGCACATGATGTTCAACACCCCGTGCGAGATCAAACCGATCAGCCCGGTGCTGGCCAAGGCAATGGACCGGATCTTCATCCTCCATGCCGACCACGAGCAGAACGCCTCCACCTCTACCGTTCGTCTGGCAGGCTCGTCGGGTGCCAACCCGTTCGCCTGTATCGCCGCCGGTATCGCCGCACTGTGGGGCCCGGCCCACGGCGGTGCGAACGAAGCCGTACTGACCATGCTCGATGAAATCGGTGATGTTTCGAACATCGACAAGTTCATCGCCAAGGCCAAGGACAAGAACGACCCGTTCAAGCTGATGGGCTTCGGTCACCGCGTGTACAAGAACCGCGACCCGCGCGCCACCGTGATGAAGCAGACCTGCGACGAAGTCCTGCGCGAGCTGGGCATCAAGAACGACCCGCAGCTGGAACTGGCCATGCGCCTGGAAGAGATCGCCCTGACCGATCCTTACTTCATCGAGCGCTCGCTGTACCCGAACGTCGACTTCTACTCGGGGATCATCCTCAAGGCCATCGGCATTCCAACCAGCATGTTCACCGTGATCTTCGCCCTGGCACGTACCGTGGGCTGGATCTCGCACTGGAAAGAAATGCTCTCCAGCCCGTACAAGATCGGCCGTCCGCGCCAGCTGTACACCGGCGAGCAGAAGCGCGACATCGTTGCCCTGAAGGACCGCAAGTAAGCTGCAGTAGCCGAACGCAAGAAGGCTGCCCTCGGGCAGCCTTTTTTATTGCGCGCTGCGCGTTCTCATGTGGGAGCGCGCACGCGCTAAACCTCAGTTTTTCTCCGCCCGCTCGCGCAGCCCTTTCAGGGTATTGAACGGCGCATCCACCACGAACTTGTTGGCCACCATCGCCGGCACGCTACCACCTGGCTCGGTGTGCACCTGGTAGGTCACTTCAGTGCTGTCACCCTTGGGCACCAGCTTCCAGAAGCCTTCGACTTTTGCCACCCGAACAAAACCCTTCTCTTCCGGCAGGTAAGTCGGCTCTTCTTTCAGGTTACGGATCAGGCTGCCATCCGCCTCCTTGACGGTCGTAATATGCAGCACGGAATCACGCGGCGTCACCGGCCATGGCGTATTGAACTGGGTATAGGTCCAGGTCTGGTCACCTTCGTGCTTGAGCAGCTTCTGGGACCTGCATTCGTGAATCCAGGCACAGGCCCCGGACACGTCCTCCTGCAGCGCCTCGACCTTGGCCAGCGGCGCCTTGATCACGGTCACACCGCGATAGGCCTTGTACTTGGACCCGGCCACCTCACTGAGGGACACCTTGATCCCCTCCTCGTCCTTGGCCACTTGCCAGTTTTCAGCCCAGGCCACAGGCGACAACAGAACACCCACGCCACACAGCAGTGCAATACGCTTGAACGATCTCATCATGTTTATCCTTGTTGTAGAAGATCCAGCCCGTCACGCCGCCGTCATCTGCTCCCACCAGCCAAGAATCCTGATTGCCTCGTCACGATTACTGCCGCACACCTCGGCATCCGCCTTGAAGCCACCGCACACCGCCGGCCGCTCGGGCTTGCCGAACAGGTCGCAAAGGTTGGCCGCCGTCAGGTGCAGGCAGCGCTCACCCGCCGGCTTGCCATTGGGCATTCGCGGCATCGCAGAAGTGATGGACGGGGCGATGCAGCAGGCACCACAGCCCTCACGGCATTTCATGGCTATTCACCAAAATCAGGACTCCCTGGAACAAAACGGGACGAACGTCCCTGGATAGTAACCGCTCAAACAGACGTTTGAAATTGCTGGCACGATGAAATCTGCCGTGACCCAGCAGTCAGTTCGCACCTATTGGCGATACTCGAAATCGATGGCAGCGCCCTCTACTTCACGACGGCTGTCATTGCGCAGCTGCAGCTGCATTTCGTTGTTGATCAGCCGACCATTGAGCTGAAAAGGGCTGTCATTGGTCTCTGGCTTTTCTGTGAACATGGGCGGCAACAAAGGTTTGCGCCGCTGGATTGGCGAAAGCGTGCCCACATTCGGCTCAAGGTCGTTGACCATCTCGACTGGCAAGCTAAGGTCCAGCCCTGGTTTGGGCAAAGGCTTGGCAACCACTTTGCTGACTGGCTTGCGCGCAGGCTTGGCTGTAGCCTTTTTGGGCACGTGCTTACCCTGAGCTGCCTGAACCTGGCTTGCCGGTTGCGCAGCCAAGGCAGGAACAATCGGCCAGCAGAACGGCATAAGGCATACGGTCAGAACAAAGCAGCGCAAAGCGTTCATGGCAAATGGACAGACTGGCAGTAAAAGTGCGTATGCTCCCTGTTCCACAGGCGGCTTGCAAGCCTTACAAAAGCGTTACCGCAGTCTCCCTGCACAACTGCTGCGCCAGTAAACCGAGCGTAATAACAGCCCGCTCGGCCTCTTTATTCCAAGGTATGCCGCAATTGAGTCGGACACAGTGGTTGAACTGCTCTGTGTTACTGAATATCAGCCCTGGTGCAATACTGATGCCCTGCTCCAGCGCGCGCACATGCAGCTCCTGGGTATTGACCCGACCAGGCAGGCTCACCCAGAGAATGAAGCCGCCTGTCGGCCGGGTCATCTGGGTACCCTCGGGGAAGTGCTGCTGCACTGCCAACTGATAGGCACTGAGGTTCTTGCGATACTCCTGGCGTATGTAGCGCAGATGCCGGTCGTAGCCACCATTCTCCAGGTAGGCCGCCACGCCCATCTGCGTCACGCTACAGGCCGAGTGGGTGGTAAACGTCTGCAGGCGCTGAATCTCGTCCTGGTAACGCCCGGCGATCATCCACCCCACCCGCACGCCAGGGGACAGGGTCTTGGAGAAGCTCGAACAGTAGATCACTCGGTCTAGCCGGTCGAACGCCTTCAGCGCCTTGGTCTTGCCCTGCTCGAACATCAGCTCACCGTAGATGTCATCCTCGATGATCTGGATATCGAAGTCCGAGGCCAGGCGCAGCAATTGCTTTTGCCGCTCTTCGGGAACAGTGCCGCCCAGCGGGTTGCTCAAGCGCGCAGTGAGCACCAGCGCCTTGATCGACCATTGGTTAGCCGCCAGTTGCAAGGCTTCGAGGCTGATACCGGTGGACGGGTCACTGGGAATTTCGATCACTTTCAAACCCAGCAGGTCAGCCAGCTGCAGCAAGCCGTAATAGGTCGGTGACTCGGCGGCGATCAGGTCACCGGGGCGGGTCAGTACCCGCAGCGACATCTGCAGGGCATCGACACAGCCATGGGTCACGATCACTTCACGCGGGTCGACCAGCACGCCGGCATCGCGCATGCGTATGGCGATCTGCCTGCGTAGCGGCTCGAAACCGGGGCTGAACATATAGCTGAAGGCACGCGGGCTATGGAAGCGCGTTACCTTGGCAATTTGCTGATGCAGGGCGCGCACCGGCAGGTAGTCGACATGCGGCACTGCAGCGCCAAACGGAAACACACCATCGCGGCGCGCCTCGGTCAGCACCTGCTGGATGATGCTGGCACGCGTGACCAGGCCGGGGCGCTCCACCCGGGCGATGTCCGGGGTTTGCGCGGTCAAGGCAGGGGTCTGGTGCACGTAATAGCCGGACTGCGGCCGCGCGCGGATAAGCCCTTGATCCTCGAGATTGGCATAGGCCTGCAACACCGTGGCATGGCTGACATTGAGCTGGGCGCTCATCTTGCGCACGGAGGGTACCCGCTCGCCTGGCTGGTAGACACCGCGACGGATATCATCAGCCAGTTGCTGGGCGATACGCTGGTACAGCAGCAGGTTGGTCATGGCTACATGCTCGTTGTTCTTGTACGGGTCACTGACGGTAGAGGATACCGTAACAGTTGCAAAGTGTACTGGGACAGATTGCAACCTCGTCGACAATACAACAGCGTGACAGCTATCGAAACGATTAAACCGACATAAAACGGGCCGCAAAGCGGCCCATTTTCTACATTACTCAGCGCGCCGGTGCGAGCCGCCCCTTGTCATCGGAGAATACGATCTCCACTCGACGGTTTTGTGCCCTGCCCCGCTCCGAAGCATTGGCCTCGATCGGGTACTGGTCGCCATAACCTTCAACCTGCAGGCGCTTTTCGTCGATGCCCAGGTCCACAAGCATGTCGGCCACGGACTGCGCCCGGTCGCGCGACAGCTTGAGATTCTCCTCGCCCGCGCCAGTACTGTCGGTATAGCCCTCGATACGCACTACCCGGCGGGGGTTGAGCTGCAGGAACTGCACCAGCTTTAGCACAGTCCGGCTGGCCGAGTTCTTCAGGTCGGCACTGCCGGTATCGAACAGCACATCGCCCAAGGTCATCACCAAGCCACGGTCTGCCTGCTCCGAAGCCAACGCGGCAATCTGTGACTCAACCCACTTGCCCTGCTGCTGCACGCTGGCTAGCTTGGCCTCACGCAAGGCCAACTGCAGGCGCTGGCGCTCCAGGTCAAGCTTGGCCTGGCGCTCCTGGTTCAGCGCCAGCTTGGCATGCTCGCGGGCAATCTCGCTGTAGCGCTGGCTGAGGTAAGCGTAATGCCGCACATCGGAACCGGTGCCGATGTAACTGGACAGGCGCTCAGCGCGCGCCAGCGATTCACCCGCGCGAATCACGTCGCGCGGCGCGCTGCGCAGCACATCGGAATCATCTTTGACCCCCTGGAAGGCGGCGGTGGCCTCATCCAGCGCGGCACTGCTGCGCTGGCTGGCGCAACCTTGCAAACCTGCCGTCAGCGCCAACAATGCCAGTGCAGCCAAAGGCGTACGACGGATCATGGCTGCACCTCCAGTTGCTTGCGCAAGCGCTTGACCCGCGACTGCAGCACCTGCAGCTGCTCTTCGCTCTTCTGGTTCAGCACCTGAGCCTCGGCCAGGCGCGCATCCAGCTCGGCTTGCTCGGCGCGCATGCGCGCATCGCGGTAGTCCTGGGTAAGCATGTTGGCCTTGGCGCGGGCCAGCTTGTCTTCAGCCAGTTTCAGCGTTTCGACCTGCTCAGTGGCGCCGACGGCCTTGGCCTGGTCCAGTGCCTGTTCGGAAATGCGCATCTGCTCTTCAGGGGCCGGATCATTGGCGCAGCCAGCCAGGCCGAGCACGGCCAAGGCAAGGATTAGTGGTTGGGTTCTCACGCAATCTTCCTAGTGTTTGGGGGCGTCCGCCGGCACCTGCAACTGCGCTTTCCAGCGCTCGACATTACGTTGCAGCACAGCTTCGGATGCACCAGAGATCGGCAATTCTGTCAGTTTTTTTGCCAATTGCCCACGCAACCAGCTGTCATTGCACGCCGAGTTGTGCGACAGCGCCAGGTACAGGCCCGGCCTGTCCACCGGCAAGCCGCGGGCTATCAGGTCATTGCTCATACCCAGGCTCTGGGCCATGGCCATACCGGAGTAACGGCCAGCCAGCACATAGTCCACCTGGCCGAGCACCAGTTTCTGAAACGCCTGGGTCAGGTTCTGCGCCGGCACCAGCTTGAGCTGGGCGTTGGCGAACGCAGTAAAGGCCGGGGTCAGGCGCGCACGCTCGGACAAACTGCCCTGGTACCTGGCCAGATCCGCGGGGCCATCAAAGATCACCGCGGCATCATGGCGGGTCCACACCAGGTACTCATTGAGTTGCAGCGGCGGATGGATGTAATCCAGCGCGGTCAGTTGCTCCACCTGCATGGGGGCGTCGAGCAGCAGGTCCATGCGTCCGCTGCGCACCTCTTCCAGTGCCTGGTCGCGGCGGCCAGCGCTCAACACTTCCACCTTCACGCCCAATTCACCCGCCACCTGGCGCAACAGGTCAACGTTGGCGCCGATCAGGTGCCGGGGGTCTTTCGGGTCTTGCCACGAATAGGGCGGCGCATCAGGGCTACCGGTCGCCACCAGGCGCTCGCACTTGCCTGCAGCCATGGCCAGTGGTGTCACCAACAGCGCCACACATGCCAGCACCCTGCCCGTTCCGCGCAACGTCATCCCTCACCCCTCAAGCCATAAAAAAACCCGACCCTCAAAACGAGGGCCGGGTTCTTTATAAGTGAAGCAGGCGGATCAGACCAGCTTTTCCAGCTCCGGCACCGCTTCGAACAGGTCGGCAACCAGGCCGTAATCAGCCACCTGGAAGATCGGCGCTTCTTCATCCTTGTTGATCGCCACGATCACTTTGGAGTCTTTCATGCCGGCCAGGTGCTGAATGGCGCCGGAGATACCGACGGCGATGTACAGCTGAGGCGCAACGATCTTGCCGGTCTGGCCGACCTGCATGTCGTTCGGCACGAAGCCTGCGTCGACCGCGGCGCGGGAAGCACCGACGGCGGCGCCGAGCTTGTCGGCCAGGCTGTACAGGTGCTTGAAGTTGTCACCGTTGCCCATGCCACGGCCGCCGGACACGACGATCTTGGCTGCGGTCAGCTCTGGGCGGTCGGACTTGGCCAGCTCTTCGCCAACGAACGCCGAAATGCCGGCGTTGTGCGCAGCGCCAACAGCCTCGACGGCAGCCGAACCACCTTCGGCGGCCACGGCGTCGAAGCCGGTGGTACGCACGGTGATCACCTTGATGGCCGCGCTCGATTGCACGGTGGCGATGGCGTTACCCGCATAGATCGGGCGCTTGAAGGTGTCGGCGGACTCGACCGAGATGATCTCGGAGATCTGGTCCACGTCCAGCAACGCGGCAACGCGCGGCAGGATGTTCTTGCCGTTGGTGGTAGCCGGGGCCAGCACGTGGCTGTAACCCTTGGCCAGTTCGACGATCAGCGGCGCGACGTTTTCCGGCAGGACGTGGGCGTAGGCGGCGTTATCGGCCACCAGCACCTTGGCCACGCCAGAGATTTTGGCAGCGGCTTCAGCAACGCCACCGACGTTCTGGCCTGCGACCAGCACGTGCACATCACCACCGATCTTGGCGGCTGCGGCGACAGTGTTCAGGGTGGCCGGGGCTACGGCACCGTTCTCGTATTCAGCGACAACCAGGATAGTCATTTAGATTACCTTCGCTTCGTTCTTCAGCTTCTCGACCAGTTCGGCCACCGATTTGACCTTGATGCCAGCGCTGCGGGCAGCCGGGGCTTCAACCTTCACGGTCTTGTTGGTGGAGGCGAGGGAAACGCCCAGAGCGTCCGGAGTAACAGTCTCCAGCGGCTTTTTCTTGGCCTTCATGATGTTTGGCAGCGACGCGTAGCGTGGCTCGTTCAGGCGCAGGTCGGTGGTGACGATCGCGGGCAGGTTCAGTGCAACGGTCTGCAGGCCGCCATCGATTTCACGGGTGACATTCAGCTTGTCGCCAGCGACTTCGACCTTGGAAGCGAAGGTGCCCTGGGCGAAGCCAGTCAGCGCGGCCAGCATCTGGCCGGTCTGGTTGTTGTCACTGTCGATGGCCTGCTTGCCGAGGATGACCAGCTGCGGCTGCTCCTTGTCGACAACGGCCTTCAGCGCCTTGGCCACGGCCAGGGAGTTCAGTTCGTCAGCGGCTTCGACCAGGATGGCACGGTCGGCACCCAGGGCCAGGGCAGTACGCAGTTGCTCCTGGGCAGTGGTCGGGCCGACGGAAACGACGACGATCTCGGTCGCAACACCTTTTTCCTTCAGGCGTACGGCTTCTTCCACGGCGATTTCGCAGAAGGGGTTCATGGACATCTTGACGTTAGCAAGGTCGACGCCGGAGTTGTCCGCTTTGACGCGAACCTTGACGTTGTAGTCGACCACTCGTTTGACAGCTACAAGAACCTTCATGGATTCCTCGTTACTCTCCGGTGAATAGATAGTCGCCTGGGACAGAGCCCTGCGATGCGCGTGGGTACAAGGGCACCTCTAAAAACGTATCGGGAGGCCGCAACTTCACAGTGACCAAACAGTCTTGTTCGGACTCTTGCGGCAAATCCTCACGGGTCATTTCCTGTCGTGGCGTGTAAACTCCACTACAAACCGGCCTAAGCCCGCAAAACCCTGCTCCACACCTGGTCTTTAGAGGTGTACCTGCGCCCGGCTGCAAGCCTACGGCGAACGTAAAACCGCTCGTATCTTGACCGTAACACCCATTCCGGTCAATACGGCAAATCGGTCACCCTCCAGCCGCGTTCCTGTGATTTTACTGGCCTGCGGCAAATTCAAACAAACGTTTGTATTGGACCCACCAAGTGGTGTAGATATAATGCGCGGCCAAGACAAAACGGTGTAGTCCGTCATTTGCCCAGCTACAGTTCCGCCGTTGCGTAGAACCGCTGCGAATGCCCCGCACCCATAAGACAAAGCAACAGCACGAGCCTTGATGAGTAGGAGAGAACCAGTGGAACGCGAATACATGGAATTCGACGTGGTCATCGTCGGCGCCGGCCCGGCGGGCCTGTCCGCCGCCTGCCGCCTGAAGCAGAAGGCCGCCGAAGCCGGTAGCGAAATCAGCGTCTGCGTGGTGGAGAAAGGCTCTGAAGTCGGCGCCCACATCCTCTCTGGCGCAGTGTTCGAGCCCCGCGCCCTGAACGAACTGTTCCCCGACTGGAAAGCACTCGGCGCACCGCTGAACACCGAAGTGAAGCGCGACGACATCTACGTGCTCAAGGATGCCGGCAGCGCGACCAAGGTGCCTGACCTGTTCGTGCCCAAGACCATGCACAACCATGGCAACTACATCATCTCGCTGGGCAACCTGTGCCGCTGGCTGGCCCAGCAGGCCGAAAACCTCGGTGTAGAGATCTACCCGGGCTTCGCCGCCCAGGAAGCGCTGTTCGACGACAACGGCGTGGTCCGCGGCATTGTCACCGGCGACCTCGGTGTCGACCGTGAAGGCAACCCCAAGGACGGCCTGTACACCCCGGGCATGGAACTGCGCGCCAAGTACACCTTGTTCGCCGAAGGCTGCCGTGGCCATATCGGCAAGCAGCTGATCAAGCGCTTCAACCTCGACAACGAGTCCGACGTCCAGCACTACGGCATCGGCCTGAAGGAAATCTGGGAAATCGACCCGGCCAAGCACGAGCAGGGCCTCGTGGTGCACACCGCCGGCTGGCCGCTGGACGTGATGGCCAAGGACAACACCGGTGGCTCGTTCCTTTATCACCTGGAAAACAACCAGGTGGTGGTCGGCCTGATCGTCGACCTGTCCTACGCCAACCCCTACCTGTCGCCGTTCGACGAATTCCAGCGCCTCAAGCACCACCCGGTGATCAGCCAATACCTCGAAGGCGGCAAGCGCATCAGCTACGGTGCCCGCGCCATCTGCAAGGGTGGCCTGAACTCGTTGCCGAAGATGGTGTTCAACGGTGGCGCGCTGATCGGTTGCGACCTGGGCACCCTGAACTTCTCCAAGATCAAGGGCAGCCACACCGCGATGAAGTCCGGCATGCTTGCCGCGGAAGCGGTGGCAGACGCCTTGGCCGCTGGCCGCGAAGGCGGTGACCAGCTCGACGGTTATGTCAGCGCCTTCAAGGCCAGCTGGCTGTACGAAGAACTGTTTGCCAGCCGTAATTTCGGCCCTGCCCTGCACAAGTTCGGGCCTCTTCTGGGCGGTGCGTTCAACTACGTCGACCAGAACTGGTTCGGTGGCAAACTGCCGTTCACCCTGCACGATACCAAGCCGGATTACGCTTGCCTGAAGCTGGCCGCCGACTCGCAGAAGATCGATTACCCGAAACCGGACGGCAAGCTCAGCTTCGACAAGCTCAGCTCGGTGTTCCTCTCCAGCACCAACCACGAAGAGGAACAACCCTGCCACCTGAAGCTGACCGATCCGAGCGTACCGATCGCCAGCAACCTGCCGCTGTACGACGAGCCTGCCCAGCGCTACTGCCCGGCAGGTGTGTACGAAGTGGTCACCCAGGAAGACGGCAACAAGCGTTTCCAGATCAACGCGCAGAACTGCGTGCACTGCAAGACCTGCGACATCAAGGACCCGGCCCAGAACATCACCTGGGTCACCCCTGAAGGCGCTGGCGGGCCGAACTACCCGAACATGTAAGGCCCCTGCCCTTGCGACAACAAAAAGCCCCCGGTCCTCATGGGCCGGGGGCTTTTTGTTGTGTATGCGTCTGGACTACGAGGTGTTCGCCGTGAGAGGTTCAGCGCCTATCAGATCGGGCGCCGCCCGCGCGGCGCATCGCGAGCAAGCCCTGCTACACAACCCAAGACATGCACCTGCTCATTTGTCGCCACACATGACCGGCATCGGCTCCGCCGCAAACACCAATGGCTCACGACGCCCGTAATACAAGGCCGTCAGCAGCCCCACCGCACCCATGATCAGACAAAACCCGACACACACCCACGGGCTCCAAGGCATCAGCGCAATCAGCGCCAGCGGCGTGGTACTGGCCCACACTGCGTAGGCCACGTTGTAGGTGAAGGAAATCCCCGAAACCCGGATCTCGGCCGGGAACAGCCCGACCATTACCGACGGCACCACCCCCACCACTCCGCAGCTCAACCCTGCCAGCGCATACGCCATCCAGGTCATCCCCCACTGCCCCACCAGGCTGGCGTACAACGCGCCGATACCCAGCGGCAGCAACAGGCTATACAGCATCAGCGCGCGCCAGGCCCCCACACGGTCGACCAGCAGCCCGGCCAGCACGCAGCCAATGTTGAGGAAGACGATGCCCACGCTGCTCAGGGCGAAGGTGTGCCCGGCACTCATGCCGAAACGCTGCTGCATCACCGTCGGCGTGATCACCACCAGCACCACCACCGCCGAGGTCAGCACACAGGTCAGCAACGCGGCAGGGATCAACGCCCGGCGGTGTTCGCCCAGCACCCGCCGCAGCGGAAAACTCACAGGTTGCTCCTGGCGCGCGCGCAGGGCGAGGAACACCGGTGTTTCACTTAGCCAGCGGCGTAGCCACACACCTATCACACCGAACACCCCACCCAACAGGAACGGGTAGCGCCAGGCGTAATCGAGGATTTCCTGCGGGGTGAACAGTTGCGCAAGCAAGGTAGCGGTCAGCGCCCCCAGCAGGTAACCAAAGGTGAGCCCGGCCTGCAGAAAGCCCAGGGCATAGCCGCGCCGCCCGTCTGGCGCGTGCTCGGCAACGAACGTCCAGGCGCTTGGCACTTCACCGCCGACGGCAGCACCCTGGAGGATGCGCAAGGCCAACAGGATCAGCGGGGCGGCATAGCCGATGTCGGCATAGGTCGGCATCACCCCGATCAGCAGGCACGGCAGGGCCATCATCAGGATGCTCAGGCTGAATACCCGCTTGCGCCCCAGGTGGTCGGCGAAGTGCGCCATCAGGATGCCGCCCAGCGGCCGCGCCAGGTAGCCGGTGACGAAAATGCCGAAGCTTTGCAGCAAGCGCAGCCATTCGGGCATCTCGGGCGGGAAGAACAGTTGGCTGAGGGTCAGCGCGAAGAACACGAAAATGATGAAGTCGTAGATTTCCAGCGCGCCACCCAGCGCCGCCAGGCCCAGGGTCCGATGGTCGCCGCGGCTGAACCGGGGCGGGCGAGCGGTATCGATGGCAGTCATGGCAGGGTCCGCAGATCGGCAAAGGGCAAGAGCATAACAAATAGCTGCCCGATTGCCCCGCCTGCGGCACCGCTAGCGGTTGAACACCGTATGCGCGAAGTTGGCTCGCGGCCGTGGCCGCGCTGTACTGGCCGGCAGGGCGCTTGGCAGCGGTAGCTTGCCGACCACCATGGGTGCGTCGATGATTGCCATGAACGTCTCCAGCGCCTCGTTATCGGGCGCCTGAGGCAGGCTCAGGCTGACCGCCTGGCGCTCGGTCTGCGGCACTGCGGGTACTTTCAACTGGCTGGAATGGTAAAGCAGGGCATGCTGGATTTGTGTGCTGACGCGGCAGAAGCGTTCCAGATCGACGCCACAATGGCTGGCCAGCTCGATATTGCCCAGCAACAGGTGAAAGGGCTGCAAGGCGCACTGCACCAGGCGCTGCAGCTCCTCGAAGCTATCCACTGGGGCTATCCGGTAATAGCCCAAACCATTGAGCAACCGCTCCAGCTGCAGGCGCTGGCAGGGGTGTGCATCGGCGATGAGAATGCGCAGGGTCTTGTTTACCATGGTCGGACCTGGGCCATTAGGTAATGGGCACGCTCCATGACCATACTGCGCCTGTAACGGCAAATGCCAAGGCCATACCCGGCAACGGTCTTCTTTGATAGAAGTCGGGAAAGCCGCATAAATCAAGTGATTGACTGACGGAATTTGCATTTGCCTTTAACCTGGCAATCAGGATTCCCATTGCCGCATGCGCACCCGGCAGTGCTTCATGGCATTGACGATGTGCTTTTCCACCAGGCTGCGCGAGATGCCCAGCCGCTCGGCGATCTGCAAATGTGACAGGCCTTCGATCTTGCGCAGCAGGAAGCATTCGCGGCAGGGGCCGGTCAGTTCGTCGAGTGCCCGCTGCATGAGGGCCAGGCGTTGGTTGAGCTGCAGTTCCTGCGCCAGCGCCGGCACATGCCCGCCCTCATCACTGTCGAGTATCTCCAGCGGTTCGGCCTGACGCACCAGATGGCGACGATGACGGTCGACCACCAGGTTCAGGGCGATACGGTACAGGAAGGCGCGCGGATGCTCGATCTGCCCGTTGTCCGCTCGCTCCAGTACCCGCAGGTAGGCATCGTGGGCAACATCCTCTGCCGCCTGACGGTTACCCAAGCGCGCGGACAGGAAACTCACCAACTCACGATAGTAACGTTCCACAAACACACCTGGAATCGTCTGCACACCCACGCTGAGGCAGTTGCAGAACTGAGTGATATCAGCGTGCAATCTTACAAAATATAATGATTCTCAGCAACGCACACCTGCGCTGTACTCACCGTCAGCCCGACGCCCGCACGACCTTGAGATTGCGGGCATACCAGGGACGCTGTGGCACCCGTGGTCGCAGCCGGGCAAAGAGGTCTTCGTTGCCATAAATGATACGCAACGCCAACTTCATGGTTTCCGGGTCCATTTCGACGCTTCGACCGGGCCGCAAACCTGGTACCGTCGAACAGCCATGGGTATCGGGACCCAGCCACGGGTCAGCCACGGCCACCCAGCGCCCGGGTGCGAACCAGGGTACGCCGTTCACCTGCAAGCGACGGATCTCACCCGGGTGGACCCGCTCATGGGCTCGGAACCAGTCGTCGACTCGGTCGTCGATCCAGCCATGAAAATGCCAGAACACCGGGTTTACATGCGACGAGAACGGGTCGCCGAGAAAATCGTTGCGTGCTTCGAACCAGCGCTCGGCGAAATCACCCGGGGTGCGTGCAGCAGGCACCGGCATACCGTTGGACGGGTCGCGCGGCACCGCCGCCCAACGCATGTGCAACCAGTCATGCAGGCCCAGCTCCAGCTCTGAACCGAACTGCCCCAAGGTCAGCTTGCTCAGGTATTCCGGATCACTGTAGCGCGACTCCCAGACCTGAAAGTTGCCATGGAAGGTATCCGGGCTTTTGATGTCGCGTACCCACTGGGTGTACTCCTGGTCGTCATGGGCCAGCCAGGTGGGTGGCAAGGCATTGCCGTCGTGGTTGTCGAAGTAACGGGCGAAACCGATGCGGTCACGCTCGAGCTCCGGCTGAGGCAGCGGGAACCGCGTCCACGAAGGCAGGTCCTGCAGGGCCCTGGCACTGCCGAGCATGTGCCGGTGCATGAACAGGAAGTCTTCCCCGGAGCCGTTGCGATCCTTGTGCCTGCCACGCGCATCACGCTCCTGGCCACGCGGCCCGGGTTGCCAGCCCAAGCCACGCAGGGCGGATTGCTTGTCCTCTTCCAGCTTGTGCCACTTGTCCCGCGATGCGTGCCACAGCTGGTGAAACAGCCGGTGCTCCGGCGAAATGAGCCAGGCCAGCAGCTGTGGCGACAGCGGCGTACGTTCGCGAGCCTCCGGGAAAGGCCGCTTCAAGGCCAGGAAACCATTGTCCAGAACAGGCAGCGACAGGGCGCGGTCCAGGGCCGAGATACGACCATTGAGCGTTGCCGGCCCGGCATTGCCATAGGCGCCCCAGACCTCATCGAGCACCACATGGCATTCATAGCGCGCCTGCCCTGCCCCGGGCTCGGTTGGAAACAGCCGCCAGCGCAACGTCCCGGGCTTGTCCGTCAACAAGTCACCCATGACCCGATAACGGGGTTCCTGCTCACTGCGCAGGCGTTCTGCGGTGTCCAGGTAGCCCCGCAGCCCCCGGCCATTGCTGGCGACATCCAGAAACAATTCCAGCTCCCCGTCGGGTAAACCCAGCAGTTGGGCATCCTTGCCATGTGCAGTCCAGCGCCAGATGCCCCGCAGGATGTCGCCCAGCTGCTGCAGGCGGGTATCGGCCAACTCGACAACAGCCTCGCCAGGCGTTTCCACAAACGCCTCGGCATCGCGCTGTCGCTGCACGTACAGCGCGCCGGGTACCGCTACGCCCGTCAATGCCACAGCAGCGATGAACCCGCGTCGAGAAATCGTCATTGCAACTACCTGTGCGTTCATGGCGGCCATGGAGCACGGCCCGTCCAAGGCTAGAACGTTGTACCTGCGCAAAAATTTAACGCCGCGGCCGGGCCGGCTAAATTTCCTCCGTGTCGACTCGTTCACCCCAGGTAGCGGCGGCCTCTGTGCCCTCCCTCGACGGCGAACCTACCGAGACCAAGATGACGACACCACGCTGGAAAAAAGCCCTGTACATCAGCCTGGCTGCGGCAGTCGCCGCGGGTGCCGGTCTGGCTGCCTGGTACCATTTCGCGGCCCCTGGCGGCTACTCCCGGGAAGTCGTTCGTCAAGCCAACGACTTGCAGGAACGCATCATCTCGTTCGACAGCCATGTCACCTTGCCGCTGGACTTCGGCAACGAAGGCAGCGAAGCCGACAAGGACGGGCCGGGCCGCTTCGACCTGGCCAAGGCTGCCCGGGGGCGGCTGTCCGGCGCGGCGCTGACCCTCTTTGCCTGGCCCGAATCGTGGACCGGCGCAAACAGCCCGCATCGCCCCACACCAGGCTTCGTCGAGGCCGCCCGCCACACCCAGGAAGTGCGCTACAACGCCATCACCGCAATGGTGCGCGACTTCCCTGAACGCGCCGCGATTGCCTACACCCCTCAGGACATGCGGCGCCTGCACGGCGAAGGCAAGTTCGCGGTATTTCTGAGCATGCTCAATGCGTATGCGCTGGGGGACGATATCGACCAGCTCGACCGCTGGGCGGCACGCGGGGTGCGCATGTTCGGCTTCAGCTACGTCGGCAACAACAGCTGGGCCGACTCGTCTCGCCCCTTGCCATTCTTCAATGACACTGTCGATGCGCTCGATGGCCTGTCCCCCATCGGCAAGCGCGCCGTGCAGCGGCTCAATGACCTGGGCGTGATCATCGATGTCTCGCAGATGTCCAGCAAGGCGCTGAACCAGGTCATTGAGCTCAGCCGTACTCCGGTGGTGGCGTCGCACTCGGCACCCCGGGCCATGGTCGATATCAACCGCAACCTGTCCGACAAGGAAATGCAATTGATCAAGGAAGGCGGCGGGGTCGTGCAACTGGTCGCGTTCTCCAGCTACCTCAAGCCGCTCAGCGCGCAGACCCAGGAAAACCTCAATGCCTTGCGTGCCCGCTATGCGCTGCCGCCACTGGCTGACCTGAACTACGCGCTGATGCCGGGCGACCCGGTCATAGCCGGCTGGCCCGAGCAGAAGGTCGGGCAATATGCCAACGAGCTCTATGCAATCCTCGAACAGGAGCCGCCAGCGACGCTGAAGGACTATGGCGATGCCATCGACTACACCGTGCGCAAGATTGGCATCGACCACGTCGGCATTAGCTCCGACTTCAACGAAGGCGGCGGCATCGATGGCTGGCATGACGCCAGCGAGGCACGCAACGTAACGGCCGAACTCATTACCCGCGGCTACTCCGAGGCCGATATCGCCAAGCTTTGGGGTGGCAACTTCCTGCGCGTCTGGGAACAGGTACAGAACGCTGCCCGCGGCACCGACACTTCTCTGCGCTGAGCCATTGGGCACTCTTATGAACGACCGTCGCAACTTTCTTAAACGGGCAGGTCTCCTCGCCGCCGGCCTGCCGCTCGCCGGCCACCTGCTACCCGGTGCCGAGGCCGCCACGCCGATACCGAGCGTCGGCAACCCACGATGGGCCGATTTTCGCCGCCTGTTCGAACTCGACCCGAACTATGCGCACTTCGCCAACTTCCTGATCACCTCTCATCCAAGGCCGGTACGCGAGGCCATTGAGGCCCTGCGTGCACGTTTCGACCGTCACCCGGCGCGAATGGTCGACTGGGACGCCCAGTCGGAGTGGAAACACGAGGCTGAGGTACGCCAATGGGCGGCACGCTACCTGGAGGTGGCGCCACGCCAGATTGCCCTGACGGGCAGCACTACCGAGGGCCTGGGCTTGATCTATGGTGGCATCAAGCTGGCGCCCGGCCAGGAAATCCTGACCACGGTGCACGAACATTCCGCCGCACGGCAGACCATGAACTACCGCAGCGCCCGCGATGGCAACCCGGTACGCAGGCTGCGCCTGTTCGAGCAACCCTGGCAGGTAAGCACCGACCAGGTGCTGGGCACGTTGCGTGCCGCTATTTCCCCGCAAACGCGGGTGCTGGGCATGACCTGGGTACATTCGGGCAGCGGGGTGAAACTGCCGGTTGGCGAAATCGGTGCACTCGTACGCGAGGTCAATCAGAACAGGGACGAACGCGACCATATCCTGTATGTCATCGACGGGGTTCACGGCTTTGGCGTCGAGGACATGCGCTTCGCCGACCTGAACTGCGACTACTTCATATCCGGGACCCACAAGTGGATGTTCGGCCCCCGCGGGACAGGCATCATCTGCGCCGCATCCTCGGCACTGGGGCAGCTGCAACCGAGCATCGCCACCTTCTCGGAAAACGAAGACTTCGCCACCATCATGAGCCCGGGTGGCTACCACGCCTTCGAGCACCGCTGGGCCCTGGGCAAGGCGTTCGAACTGCACCTGCAAACCGGCAAGGCTGCCGTGCAGGCACGTATCCACGCCCTCAACGACTACCTCAAGCAACAGCTGGAAAGCCTGCCTGCCATCGAACTGGTGACGCCGCGCAGCAGCACCCATTCGGCGGGCTTCACCTTCTTTCGCGGCAAAGGCCAGGATGCCGACGAGCTGGCCAGGTACCTGACAAGCCAACGCATCATCGTCGACGCCGTCTCGCGCGATGCCGGGCCAGTGGTGCGCACTGCGCCGGGTTTGCTGAATACCGAAGCGGAAATCGACCGGCTGGTCGAAGTACTGCGCCAGCGCCTGCGCGCCTGACAACCCGGGCCGGCCACACGCGCCCATGCCAACCCTGCACAACGACCACCGACGAGGCTTACCGTGGACCTTCAGCGCATACTCGAAAAACTGTTCGTCAACGCCCATGCCGTCGGCATCGAAGGCGTGTTCCAGTTCGACTTCGGCCAGGGGCTCACCTACTGGTCCGAGGTAGGCGACAACACGTGCACGGGGGGTGGCCGGCATGAGGCTCCGGACGTCACGATCGAAGTGGCTCAAGATGACTTCCTCGGCATCATGGCGGGCGCTGTCGACGTAGAGGAACTGTTCGCCAGTGCACGCCTGAAAATTACCGGCAACATGGGCCTGGCTACCCTGCTGCCGCAGGTTATCAGCAGCGCGCGGCAAGGCGCGACCACCAGCAAGGCAGCAATGAACCAGCGATACCCCACGCCAGGGCGCTACAGCGAGGAGGTCTCAGCAGCCCAACCCGTGCTGTATGAGGTACAACGCCTGTCACGGGCCGAGATGCCGCCGTCGCGCTTCGATCGAGAACACCTGGCAACGGGCTTGCCGGTGGTGCTGAGCGATGCCCTTGGCGACTGGCCGCTGTTCACCATGGGCCGTGAAGCTTCGTTGGCCCACTTTGCCGAGCTACAGGGCATCACCCGGCATGGTGACTACGTGAAGAAGACCTTCTCTACCGACCGCGACTTCCGCGCCACCTCCATGGCCGACTTCATCGCTTCGCTCGACAAGCCGGCCAAGCCCGGCGAGCCGCCCGCCTACATGGGCAACAATATCGTGCCAGAAAAGCTCCAGGCCCTGATCCGCTACCCGGACTACTTCGAACGCCAGCGCTTCATTCCACCGCGCATCTGGATCGGCCCAAAAGGTACCCTTACACCGCTGCACCGGGATGATACCGACAACCTGTTCGCCCAGGTCTGGGGACAGAAATCGTTCATCCTGGCAGCTCCGCACCATCGCGCCGCACTGGGCACCTGGTCAACCAGCCCGAAGGGCGGCCTGGACGGCTGCGATTTCAACCCCGATGCCCCCGACTACGAGCGCTTCCCCGAAGCCCGTGAGGTGCCCTTCCTGCGCGTGGTGTTGCAGGCCGGCGACTTGCTGTTCCTGCCCGAGGGCTGGTTCCACCAGGTAGAGTCAGTGTCCACGTCGCTGTCCGTGAACTTCTGGGTAGACTCCGGACGCGGCTGGTAACCCGGTGACGGCAACCTGATCCTGATGGGCCATTGGTGGAGGCGATGGGCCGCAACGCGGCCCCGGCAAAGGTTCAGACTGCCGCGATCAACGCCTCTGTAAAGCGCTGCGCCACGTCATCGATTTGCTCAGCGCTGATGATCAACGGCGGCAGGAAGCGCACCACCGCGCCATGCCGCCCCCCCAGCTCCAGGATCAACCCTCGCTTGAGGCACTCGCGCTGCACCTTGGCCGCCAGCTCACGGTTGGCCTGCGGATACCCCAAGGCATCCCGCTGGCCCTGCGGGGCCACCAGTTCGACCCCAAGCATCAAGCCACGCCCGCGAACATCACCCAACTGCGGATAGTCCCGTTGCAATTGCTGCAAGTGCTGACGCAGGCGCAGCCCCATGGCCTCGGCGTGCTCGGCCAGGCGATGTTCGACCAGGTAGTTGATCACCGCCGAACCCGCCGCCATGGCCATCTGGTTGCCACGGAAGGTACCGGCATGCGCACCCGGCTTCCAGGTGTCCAGCCAGTCGCGATAGACCACTACTGCCAGCGGCAGGCTGCCACCGATGGCTTTGGACAAGGTGACCACATCGGGCACGATACCGGCGTGCTCGAAGGCGAACATGCGCCCGGTACGGGCGAAGCCGCTCTGGATTTCGTCGACGATCAACGCCACACCCGCCTGCTCGGTAATGCGCCGCACGCCCTTGAGCCATTCGATGTCGGCCGGAATGACCCCGCCCTCACCCTGTACCACTTCGAGGATAACGGCGGCGGGCAGCGGCACGCCGCTTTCCGGGTCGAGCAGCAGGTTTTCCAGGTAATGCAGGTTGGCCTTGACCCCGGCCTCACCGCCCAGGCCGAACGGGCAGCGGTAGTCGTAGGGGTACGGCATGAACTGCACGCCGCTGCTCAGCAATGCGCCCAGTGGCTGCTTGGGGCCGAGGCTACCCATCAGGCTCAACGCGCCCTGGCTCATGCCGTGGTAGGCGCCGTGAAAGGCCAGCACGGTGCTGCGCCCGGTTGCGCCACGCACCAGTTTGAGCGCCGCTTCAACGGCGTCGGTACCGGTCGGGCCGCAGAACTGCACCTTGGCCTCGCGACGCAGCGCCTCGGGCAGGATGCCGAACAGGTCCTGGACGAAACGGTCCTTGACCGGTGTGGTCAGGTCGAGTGTATGCAGCGGCAGTTCGTCAGCCAGCACGCGCTGGATTGCCTCGATCACCACCGGGTGATTATGACCCAGCGCCAAGGTGCCAGCGCCAGCCAGGCAGTCGATGAACTGGCGGCCTTCGACGTCTTCGACATGGATGCCCCGGGCGCGCTTGAGCGCCAGCGGGATGCGCCGCGGGTAGCTGCGGGCGTTGGACTCTTGCTGCTGCTGGCGTTGCAGCAAAGGCGAATCGGTGAATTCGTACAAGGGTTGCGGCACGCTGGCCGGTGCAACCTGGGCAAGGCTGGAAGCGGTGGACATGGGTGAATCCTCGCAAGCAAGCGGATGGGCGGTTATCGCTTTGGAAACGCTTGAGTGGGGGGAGGATTTAGCGGTTGTTACGCGATTTTATTTTTGTCTGTGCCGGCCCTTTCGCGGGTAAACCCGCTCCTACAAAGACCACACCGCTGCGTAGGAGCGGGTTCACCCGCGAAGAGGCCAGCACAGGCAAACCCTCCCCCCACAGACCGCCACCCGCCCGTAGGAGCGGGTTCACCCGCGAAGAGGCCAGCACAGGCAAACCCTCCCCCCACAGACCGCCACCCGCCCGTAGGAGCGGGTTCACCCGCGAAGAGGCCAGCACAGGCAATAAAACATCAATGCACCGGACGCGCCGGCACCCGCAACAAGACGCGCAAACCGTCACTACGGCTGTCAAAGCGCAGGCTACCAGCACACCGCTGCACGATTGCCTGCACAATGGCCAGCCCCAATCCGCAACCACCACTCTGCCCATTACGCCAGAAGCGCTCGGTCAGGTGCGCGAGGTCCGCCTCGGCAATCCCTGGCCCATGGTCACGCACCATGAAACCCACTTGCCCGTCCGCCATCTGCACGTCCAGCTCTACGGCTTCATCACCGCCATGACGCAGGGCGTTGTCCAGCAGGTTACGCAGCGCTGCCACCGCCAACGGTGCCGGCATCCCCAGGTAGATTTGCGTCGCCTCTTCTGGCAAACGCAACACGATACGCCGGTTGTCACCGCCGCCGGCATCCTGCACCGCCTGACGGACCACCTGCTCGGCGCTGCACTGCACGCCATCTTCGAACGACAGGCTGCCTTCCACCCGCGCCAGCATCAGCAACTGCTCAAGCGTGCGGTGCATGCGGTCGGTGCCCTGCTCGGCATGCTCCAGCGCCTGCTCGCGCACTGCACCGTCGGTCATGCGCGCCACCTGCAGGTGGGTCTTGATCGCGGTCAGCGGGCTGCGCAGTTCATGCGCGGCATCGTCGGTCAGGCGCCGCTCACGCTCGAGGGTCTGGGCAATGCGCAGGAACAGCTGGTTTTGGGTCTCCAGCAACGGCTGCAACTCGCTGGGCATACCCGCCACCTGCAGCGGCTCGACACTGTCCGCACGCCTGCGGCGCAAGGCATCACGCATGCGGTTGAGCGGCTCCAGGCCCTTGCCAAGCCCGATCCACAACAGCCCCAGGCTGCCGAGCAGGGCCATCAGTACCGGTGCCGATGCCGCCAGCAGAATCGACTGGTTCAGCGCCTCGCGCTCCATGTGCCGGTCGGCCGTGGTGATACGCACATCGCCGTGGTTGTAGGTAAAGGTGCGCCAAAGTGCATCGTCGATGGTCTGGTCACGGAACCCGCTGCGCTCGTCGTCCATGGTGCCATCGTGTTTGTGGTTGCTGGCGAGGATCTCGCCACGCAGCGAGCTGACCTGGCAGGCCATGCCATCCGGTACGCTGAACTGGTCGGCGGAAAAGTGCGCCTCCCCGCCCTTGGCAGTCAGCGGCTGCGGCAACTGGTCGATCAGCCCGGCGACCATACGCGCCGACGCCACCAGGCGCTGGTCGAGGGAGAACATCATTTGCTGGCGCAGGTCTCGCAGCATCCACGCGGCGGCCAGTGCCCAGATGATCACGAAGGCACTGCCGAGGATCAGGCTCAGGCGTACCCGCAGGCTCATGATGCGGCCTCTTGCGGTGCCTGCGCCGGGCCCAGGCGGTAGCCCAGGCCACGCACGGTCTCGACAATGCCGTTACCCAGCTTGCGGCGCAGGTGGTGGATGTGCACGTTGAGGGCGTTGCTTTCGACTTCGTCGCTGAACCCGTACACGCAGTCTTTCAGTTGCTCGCTGGACAGCACTCGCCCGGGGTTCTGCAGCAGCGCCTGGAGCAGGGCCTGCTCACGGCGGGACAGGTCGACATGCTGGCCGGCCAAGGTCGCCTCACAGCTACTGGGGTCATAGCGCAGCGGGCCGTGCTCGATCACGTTCACCGCCCGCCCGGCCACCCGCCGCAGCAAGGTATGCAGGCGTGCAGCCAGCTCGCGCAAATCGAAGGGCTTGAGCAGGTAATCGTCGGCACCGGCCTGCAGGCCATCGACACGATCGGTGACGGCATCGCGGGCGGTGAGCACCAGTACCGGCAGGGTCTCGCCTTTTTCGCGCAGGCGGCGCAGCAGCTTGAGGCCGTCTTCGTCGGGCAGGCCGAGGTCGAGGATCATCACGTCGAACTGCGCGGCCTGCAGCATTGCCCGCGCATCGGCGGCGTTGCCAACCCGGTCCACGGTCAGGCCCTGGGCGGTGAGGCCGGCGCAGATGCCGGCGGCGATCAGGTCGTCGTCCTCGCAGAGCAGAACGTGCATGGTGGGGCTCCCGGAGTGGTATGGCTGGCATTGCACCTTGGGCGGATTAAGGGGGGATTATGGACCTTTTGTGAGGGGATGGGGGGCGGCTCGGGTGGGGTGATTGGCCGGGTTGTTCGTCATGGCATCTGCGGCGCCTGCGAAAGGTGTTCGCCGTGGCATCTGCGGCGCCTGTGAAAGGTGTTCGCCGTGGCATCTGCGGCGCCTGTGAAAGGTGTTCGCCGTGGCATCTGCGGCGCCTGTGAAAGGTGTTCGCCGTGACGCTTTCTGCGCCTGTGAGATCGAGCGCCGCCCGCGCGGCGCTTCGCGGGTAAACCCGCTCCTACGTTTGTTTCGGGCCAATTATGCCTGTGGGATTTGCGCGCGAACGCCCTGGCGCATGGCCCGATATCGCGTCGTACCAACAAGGCGGACGCGCGCGCCAGGCACAGGAGGGACTGGCCCGAAACAAACGTAGGAGCGGGTTTACCCGCGAAGCGCCGCGCGGGCGGCGCTCGATCTCACAGGCGCCAAGAAACGTAATGGCGAACACCTTTCACAGGCGCCGCAGATGCCACGGCGAACACCTTTCACAGGCGCCACAGACGCCATGCCGAACACCCGCCACAGACGCCGCAGACGCTATGGCGCCCCCTTGGCCCTACATCACCCCCTGCGGGGTATCCACATCCAGCAACACCCCAGCATCCTCCACCTCAACCACAACACAACGATCCCGCTGCGCCTGCACCACCGCCCGCGCCCCTTCATCGCCGGCCAATAGCCCCAGCGCCGGCCAGAAATTGCGCCCGAAAATCACCGGGTGGCCCTGCTGCCCGGCATGGCGCGGCAACACAATGTTCGAAGCGCTCGAGGCATCGGCCAACCGGCGCAAGGTTGCCGACTCGATCCAAGGCATATCACCCAACAGGATCGCCACCGCCTGTGCCTGGCTGTCGCCCAACGCCCCGGCCCCGACCGCCAGGCTATGCCCCATGCCCGACGCCGCATCAGGGCTGACGATAACCCGGCAATCGGCAGGCAAGCCAAAATCTTCGCCCTGCTCGCCCGCGCGCAACACCACGCGCACATCATCAAACACCGCCCGGGCACGCGCCACGCTATGCGCCAGCAAACTGCGGCCATCAGCCAGGGTCGCCCGGCGCTTGTCGGCGCCAAAACGCACACTGCTGCCTGCAGCCAATACCAACGCAATCACGTTCACAGCGCCACCCGCTCGATGCCGTTGCGCACACGAAGGATATCGGCCAGTACCGCCAAGGCGATCTCGGCCGGAGTCTTGCTGCCCAGGTTCAGGCCAATCGGCGCATGGATGCGCGCCAACTCGTCGCAACCCAGGCCACCAATCCGCTGCAAGCGTACGCGACGCTTGTCGGAGGTGACCTTGGAGCCCATCACCCCGATGTAGAACGCTTCGGTACGCACGGCTTCAAGCATCGCCAGGTCGTCGATTTTCGGATCATGGGTCAATGCCACCACTGCCGTATCGGCATGGCAACCGCCATTGGCGATGAATTCCGACGGTAGCTCGCGGCGCACCTCTATGCCATTGAGCACTACGCCGTCGAGTACTTCGTCACGCGGCTCGCAAAGGATGACCTCAAAACCCAGCCCCCTGCCGAATTCGGCGCAAAAATGCGCCACGCTGGAATAGCCGGCCAGCAGCAGCCGCTGGGCGGCACCAACACGCAAGCGCACCCGGGCATTTTCCCGCTCGACCCGTGGCCCCTGGCTAGGGTCATCGAGCAGCTGGCGGGCACCGGTAGACAAGCTCACCTCACGCAATACCCGGCGCTGGCCCAGCAGCGCACGCTCCAACTCACGCAGGTGAGCCTGCGCTTCGCATTCAACCGGGAGGTTCTCCACCAGTACTTCAAGCACACCGCCACACGGCAGGCGTACGCGTGAACGCGGGTCGCTGCCGTCGCCATAACGCACGATGGCAACCGGCTCGGGGAACTCCCCCAGGGCCACACGTTCGAGAAAGTCGTCTTCGACACAGCCACCGGACAGCGAGCCCAGCCACTGGCCGCTGGCGTTCACCGCCAGCAGCGAACCCGGCGCACGCGGCGCCGAGCCGTAGGTGGCGAGCACCGTGCACAACCATACCCGCTGGCCGTTGCAGGACCACTGCAAAGCCTGACGGACCACCTGGAGATCGAGATGCTGCACGCTTTACTCCGCCTTCAGCTCGGCGAGCTGCTGTACGTTCAGGTCACCGGGTAATCCACCCCAGGCCTGGCGCAGGTAGTTGACCATATCCGTCACCTGTTGGTCATCAAGCTTGTCGGCAAAGCCCGGCATTGGCTGCATGCGCTCGAAGCCGGTGAACTGCTGTTCACGGATGCCTTCGAGGACCACCTTGACCAGATTGCGCGAGTCGGCCTGGCGCAGCACGGTGTTGCCGCGCATGGCTACGGCGATGTGCGGCTTGCCCTCGCCGTCTACCCCATGG
Organism: Pseudomonas sp. JR33AA; assembly: GCF_021378985.1. Lineage (NCBI taxonomy): Bacteria > Pseudomonadati > Pseudomonadota > Gammaproteobacteria > Pseudomonadales > Pseudomonadaceae > Pseudomonas > Pseudomonas sp. JR33AA. The sequence goes on along the minus strand of NZ_JAJSAW010000023.1, from coordinate 4,466 downwards.
CAGCCGGCGCAGACGTTCAGGTACTGCTGGTGGCCCCGCTTGGCACTGTCGCTCATCTGCTCCAGGGCAACGGCCTCGATAGCCTTGGCCGGCGGCGGCTGGTCGCCCAGCAGGTAGGTGGCCATGGCCGCAAGGTCTGCATCTTCCAGGTGCTGGGTGCTGTGGTGCACCACCGGGAACATCTCGTTGAACATGCTGCCCTGGGCGCTGATGCCGTGCTTGAGGAAGGTGGTCAGGTCCGGCTGGGTCCAGCCGCGCTCGGCCAGGTCCTGGGCCAGCAGGCTTGGCGCCAGGTAGCCACCCAGCAGGCCGCCGCTCAGGCGCTGGTCCTGCTGCAGCGCACCGATCGGGTTGCGCGGGGTATGGCATTCGCCACAATGGCCCATGACCTCGACCATGTACTGGCCACGCTGCCAGGCCGGGCTTTTACCCTCGGTCGGCTGCAGTTGCACGCGCTTGCCATACAGCATGTTCCAGCCGCTGAGCCCCATGCGCACGTTGAACGGGAAGCGCAGCGCGGTCTGCGGTGCCGGGCGGTTGATCGGCGGCAGGGTCATCAGGTAGGCGAGGATCGCGTCCGAATCTTCACGCTTGATCAGGTGGTACGAGGTGTAAGGCATCGCAGGATAAAGGTTGGCACCGTCCTTGCGCTTGCCCTCGGTGACTGCGGCGAAGAACTCGTCGGCGCTGTAGTTGCCGATGCCGTACTGTTTGTCCGGGGTGATATTGCTGCCATAAATGGTGCCGAACGGCGAATGGATCGGCAGGCCGCCCGCATACGGCGCGCCGCCCTCGGCGGTATGGCAGGCCATGCAGTCGGCCGCGCGGGCCAGGTATTCACCGCGCTTGATCTGCGCATTGTCGGCCGCCAGGGCAAACGAACTGACAGCCAGCCCGAGGGCCAACGCCGAGGCGCTACGTACGAAGCCCATGTTCAACCCTCCTTGACCAGGCCGAGATCGTTGAGCACCTTGCGGGTGGCATCGTAGTAACGCACGTAGCCTGTGCAGCGGCAGATGTGGTGACCGAGGCTGGCCTCGATGCGGTCTTCCACCTCGCTCTTCTTCAGCGGCTGGCGCTGGGCCGTTTCCACCAGCACGGTAGCGGCATTGACGAAGCCTGGTGCGCAGTAGCTGCACTGGAAGGCGAACAGGTCGACGAACTTCTGCTGGATCGGGTTGAGCGTCAGGTTGCCGGCCTCGTCTTTCTTGGCATGGCCTTCGATGGTGCGTACCTTCTTGCCTTCGAAGTAATGCGCACCGGTGATGCAGGTGCGCACTTCCTCGCTGGTGCCATCGGGGTTGTCGACGATCACCACGCAGGCGTGGCAGATGCCCTGGCCGCAACCCAGGCGCGAGCCGGTGAGGTTCTGGTGTTCGTGCAGGTAGTCGATCATCGCCAAGTCCGCGGGGACCTCGACCGGCCCGACCGGTTGACCGTTGAGCGTCAGTTGCAGTGGACGGTTAGCCATTGAGGGCCTCCTTGATACGGGCTGGGGTGATGGGGAGATCGCGCACGCGCTTGCCGATGGCATGCGCGACGGCATTGCCGATGGCACCGACGACCGGGATCATCACCACTTCGGCGATGCCCTTGGAGGGGTCGGTCGGTGACAGCGGCGGGAGGATTTCGCTGGTCTGCTGCCACACCGCCACATCGCGCGCATGCGGCAGGCGGTAGCGGTTGAAGTTCCAGTCGCCCTCCCCGGGCCCACCCTCGTACAACGGCATTTCTTCGGTCAGTGCATGGCCAATGCCCATGGCGATACCGCCTTCGAGCTGGCCCTTGACCAGTTCCGGCACCAGCACCCGGCCACACTCGACCCAACTGTGGTGGTTGAGCACCTGTGTCTCCAAGGTGCCTTTGTTGACCTTGACCTCGACGATGGTCGCCACCGGGCTGTAGTAGGTGACCATGGCGTTGTTCAGCTGGGTGTCGGGGTAGGCCGCATTCTGCCGGTCGAGCAGGTGATAGCCATGGCTGCCCATCTGCGCCTTCTTGGCATTCACCGCACCATCGCCGTATTTCACCGCCATGGCATCGAGCGGGAAGCGCTCGCGCACGCCATCGATGACAAAGTCGGCCTCGGCCCAACTCCAGCGGTTGAAGCCGTGCACGCTCACGCCAGTAACCAGCCCCATTTCATGGGCCTTCTGCGCCAGCTGGGCAAACGGAATCGGCGCCAGGCCGTTGCCAGTCAGCTCACCGTTGACCCACACCGCATTTTCGCGGCGCACCACCAGCGGGTTTGCCTGGCCGCCGTACGGGCCTTGGCTCCAGATCGCCATGGCCGCCGGCCACAGCCCATGGTTGAACAGCACACGCGCCGCTTCGCGGGTGGCATGGCTGAAGTAGAAGGCCGAGTTGGTCGCCGACGATGGCGATGCCAGCTTGCCGACCCAGCGCGGGTCGCGCAGCGCGGCGTCCTGCTCTGGCTGGCTGATCAGGTACGGGTTTCCGCTGGTGGTCAATTGCAGCTCTGGCCATTCGGTGACTGCAGTCTTTACCTCGTCGGCCGAACGGCCGAGGAAATCGCTGACCACCAAAGCCTGGGAGGTGGACATGCCAGTACCCAGCTCAGTGCCGATATGGCGCAGGCTGATGCGGCCATCGGCGCTGAACTCGACACTGGCCATCGGCGCCTCGGAACCTGTGCCGAAGTCCTTCTGGCAGATGGCGAAGCCGACGCCGTACCAGTGATCCGGGTCCTTGGCGTCCATCTGTTGCTTGCGTGCATCGCGGTTGCGCCACCACTCGTGCACAGCGGCCTTGTCGAGGATCTCGTACAGGCGCAGGGCGCCGGCCGGGACCGCACCCTGGGTGTTCTTCATGCCCGATTTCAGCGCGTTGGCGCGACGCAGGTCGATGGCATCGACGCCCAGGCGGCCGGCGATCTCATCCACCATCATCTCGGTGGCCGCCATGCTCTGCAGGGTGCCGTAACCGCGCATGGAGCCGGCCTCGACGCCACGGGAATAGTAGGCGGTCACCGACAGGTCGTTCTGTGGCATGTAGTAGATCGACTGGGCAGCCGTGGCGCCCACTGCGGCCACCGATGGGCTGTAGTTGATGCGCCCGCCGCCGTCGCAGCTCATGTCGGCGCGGAAGATCTTGAAGCTGTTGTCCTTCTTGTCCACCGCCAGCTGGTAGCGGATATCGAAGGCATGGCGCTTGATACCGCTCTGGAACTGCTCGTAGCGGTCGTTGGCCAGCCGGATCGGCACGCCGGCGCCGTAAAGCGCAGCCACCGCAGCATAGAAGACGAAGATGTTGTTGTCTTTTGAGCCATAGCCCACGGTGTAGCCCGGGTGCATGTTCAGCGTGTTCAGGGCAAAGCGCGACGGCTTGATCATGTGCACGCATTCCTGCGCCACTTCGAACGGGCACTGGGTGGCGACCACGAAGTGCAGCGTGCCGGTGGCCGGGTCATACCAGCCGTTGCCGTTGTCCGGCTCCAGCGCCGCAGGTTCGATGGACGGCGTCTTGTAGCGCTCGTCGAACACCAGCCAGTCCTCGGGCGGGTTGTCCAGCTGCTCGGCCATGCGCCTGGCGTAGAACAAACCCTGCTCGGTCAGGTCGCCGTGCTGGTTGGGCTGCTTCGACCACACCGGCTTGCGGTTGAGAATGGTGGGGAACAGCATGGAATTCTTCAGGCTGGAGAACTCATCGTCGTCGAACGGCGTGGCGCCGCCCACCCGCACGAAGCGGAAGCTGCCATAAGGGTCGCGCTGGTACAGCGGCGCCTGGGCACCGTAGCGGATCGCCTGCTGATTGAACTGCAGCTTGCGCTTGGCCTGGCGGAAGCGCTCGAAGTCGTGCCAGATCAGGATCGCCACCGGGTGGCCGATGAACATCGGCACCTTGCCGGGCGGCAGCAGCGGGTCAGGCGAATGGGCCTCGGGCCAGGCAATACCGTCCTGCTCGAGGTCGGCGGCGGTGACGATGCGGTCCGGCTGCAGGTCGGCACCGAGCAGGCTGAGGTCATGCCCGGCATAGATACGATCAACCGTGGTGGCCTTGAGCAGCAGCGCATGGCCCTGCTGGGCGGGCCAGCCGGGCATGTCCTTGGCGCGGATGTCGCGGGCGAACACTTTGTCGCCGCAGACCTTGGACAAGGCATCGTTACGGAAACGCGCCTTGCCGTCGTGGTTCATCCACTTTTGCGGCGACGTGGTAACGCGCTCCTCCATCAACGCGGCGAAGGCCTGGCTGCCAAGTGGCGCCATGGTCACACCGACACCAGCGATCAGGCCGCCTTGCAGGAAGGCGCGCCGGGAAATATCACGGTTGGACATGCTTGATCCTCTGGGCAGTTGGGGCCTGCCCTTTCTTTTGATTCTTGGCCTGGCCTGGTAAAAGCTGACCTTGACGTCAACTTTACAGCAATTGGGTGGGCACAGGCAAAGTCAAGCCGACAATGTGTCGCGGTGTGTATAGGGCAACGGGCGGAGTTCGCGCTTTGGCAG
>NZ_JAJSAW010000022.1:0-62772 GCF_021378985.1 Pseudomonas sp. JR33AA | reverse complement strand
CGGCGGGTTACTTTGGTCGTGGCCAAAGTAACCAAAACCGTCGGCTCCCATCATCCGGCCCCTACGCTACGCTCCGGGGTTCCCTCGCTACGGTCTTGCTCCCGGGAGTACGCGCTGCAGGCCCCATCCATGGGGCCTCAGCGCTTGACGGGCATCCATGCCCGTCACCTCCCTTCGCAAGCCCTACGCTCGGCCTCCTGAAGTCGCAATCCGCGGCGCCTGGGCGATCGCGCGCTTAGAAGCAAAATCAAGAGCCAGAGCCAGAGCCAGAGCCAGAGCCAGAGCCAGAGCCAGAGCCAGAGCATCGGGATCTTGCCTTGTGTTTAGCTCAATGCCCCGCCGATGCCGGCCCCGCCTTGGCGGTAAAGGGCGGCTTTGCAAACCACACCAGCAAAATCAACCCGGCAAACACCCAGCTCATCAAAGTGAAATAATCCACCGTCGACATCATGTAAGCCTGCCCACTGAGTATCTGCTCCAACTGCGCATAACTCTGCGGGCTGGCCCCGCCCAACTGCTCAAGGGTATGCCGCGTCGCCGGGTCGAACTGGCTGATGTTCTCGCTCAGGTACGCATGGTGCTGATCCGCCCGACGAATCCAGATCCAGGTCGTCAACGAAGCCGCAAAACTCCCGCCCAAGGTTCGCAGGAATGTCGCCAGCCCAGAACCGTCGGCAATCTGATGCGGCGGCAGGTCGGACAGCAGAATGCTCAAGGTCGGCATGAAGAACAACGCCACGCCAATTCCCATGAACAACTGCACCAAGGCCACATGCTGGAAGTCCACCTCGCTGGTGAAACCGGCACGCATGTAGCAACTGGTGCCGATCGCCAGGAACGCCAACCCGGCCAGCACCCGCAGGTCGAAACGGTGCGCATATTTACCCACGAACGGCGACATGATCACCGGCAGCAAACCGATCGGCGCCACCGCCAGGCCCGCCCAGGTCGCGGTATAGCCCATCTGCGTCTGCAACCACTGCGGCAGGATCAGGTTGATACCGAAAAACCCGGCATATCCCCCGACCAGCACGATGGTGCCAATGCGGAAGTTGCGGTGCACGAACAGGCGCAAGTTGACCACCGGGTGGCGGTCGGTGAGCTCCCAGATCACGAACACCGCCAGGAATACAATCGAGATCAGGCTGCCGACAATAATGAACGACGACTCGAACCAGTCCAGGTCGTTGCCCTTGTCCAGCACTACCTGCAAGGCACCGACGCCGATAATGAGGGTCAGCAGGCCAATGTAATCCATCGGCTGGCGGCTGGTGACCACCGGCCGCGTACGCATCTGCTGGCGCACCACGGCAGCAGCGAACAGGCCGATGGGCACGTTGATGAAGAAGATCCATGGCCAGCTGTAGCTATCGGTAATCCAGCCCCCAAGAATAGGCCCGGCAATCGGCGCCACCACCGTGACCATCGCCAGCAGCGCCAGTGCCATCCCCCGTTTTGCCGGCGGGTAGACAGCAATCAGCAGGGTTTGGGTCATCGGATAAAGCGGCCCGGCAACCACACCCTGCAATACGCGAAACCCGACCAGCTCAGGCATCGACTGGGCGATACCGCACAGGAACGAGGCCAGCACGAACAGCAGCGTGGCCCAGATGAACAGTTTCACTTCACCAAAGCGCCGGCTCAGCCAGCCGGTCAGCGGCAAGGCGATAGCGTTGCTCACCGCGAACGAGGTGATGACCCAGGTGCCTTGCTCGTAGCTCACCCCCAGGTTGCCGGAAATGGTCGGCAGGGCCACGTTGGCGATGGTGGTGTCCAGCACCTGCATGAACGTCGCGAGCGACAGGCCGATGGTGGTCAGCACCAGGCTCGGCGGCGTGAACTGGGCAGCGGCGTTATTGCTCATCGTTGCGCCGTCTTGCCGGTTGCGCTGTTCTCGTGAATCAGCCGGGCGATCAGGTTGTCGGCTTCGATCAGCTGGTGGTCATACACCTGGGTGGTGTAGCTGGCCTTCTGCGGTGGTTGCTGGGCCAGGGTCGGGCCGCTCTGGTCATGCAGGTCGACTTCAACCACGGTGGACAGGCCGATACGTAGTGGGTGGTCCTTGAGCTGGTCGGGGCTGAGGTGGATGCGCACGGGTACTCGCTGGACAATCTTGATCCAGTTACCGGTGGCGTTCTGCGCCGGCAGCAAGGCAAAGGCGCTGCCGGTGCCCGCGCCAAGGCTGTCGACCGTTCCGCTGTACTTGACCTCGCTGCCGTACACATCAGCGGTGATTTCCACCGGCTGGCCGATACGCATCTCTCGCAGCTGGGTTTCCTTGAAGTTGGCATCGATCCACACCTGTTCCAGCGGGATGACCGCCAAGGTCGCGGTGCCCGGCTGCAGGCGCTGGCCCAACTGGACGGTACGCTTGGCGACGTAGCCGGTGACCGGCGCGACCAATGTGGTGCGGGCGTGGTCGAGGTAGGCCTGGCGCAGGTCGGCAGCAGCAGCCATGACGTCGGGGTGCGAGGACACCACGGTGTCGTCGACCAGCGCGCTGCTGGTGCTGAGCTGTTGGCGCGCGCTGTTGACGGCGGCCTGGGCAACGCTCAGGTCGTCGCGGGCATGGGACAGTTCTTCTGCGGCAATCGCACCGCTGTCAGCCAGCACCTTGCGCCGGTTGAAATCCTGCTGCGCCTTGCGCAGTTCGGCTTGGCGCGTTTCCAGTTGAGCCTTGAGCGAGTCGACGTTGCTGTACAGCCCGCGCACCTGCCGCACGCTACGTGCCAGCTTGGCTTCGGCGGACTGCAAGGCCACTTCGCTGTCGGCCGGGTCGAATTGCAGCAACACCTGGCCGGCGTGGACCAGGTCGCCGTCATCGGCCCCGATGCTGGTAACGGTACCAGCGACCAGCGGGGTGATCTCCACCACGTTGCCGTTGACGTAGGCATCGTCGGTGCTTTCGTGCCAACGCCCGACCATGCTGTACCAGGCCCAGGTGCCGGCCCCTGCAAGGATCAGCAGCAACAGCAGGCCAAGCAACCAGGCCTTGCGCTTGCGCGACGGCTCGGGCGCGACGGAGGGGGTCGGGGTGTCTGTGGGAGTGGCCATGACAATACCTTGGATAATGGGTTACAGGGTTCAACGGTCGCCGAAGCGGCGGATCGTCAACGGGTCGCCAGCACCAAGCAGCACCTTGGCCAGCAGGCCTTCCAGGGTCTTGAGCTCCTCAGGTGCCAACACGCCGCACAACTCGTTCATGGCGGCGGCGCCAATTTCCGGCAGGCGGTTGGCCAGGCGCTGGCCGTCGGCGGTGAGTGCCAGGCGCACCTGGCGACGGTCGTCGGCGCAGCGGTTGCGCACAATCAGCTCCTTCTGCTCGAGGCGGTCGAGCATGCGGGTCATCGAACCACTGTCCAGGCCCAGGTAACGGCACAGTTCGGCCGGGGTATCCACCTGGTACTGGGTGACGATGATCAGCACCTTGAACTGCGCGGCGGTGACGCCCTCTGACTCCAGGTGCCAGTCAAGAATGCGGTCTTTGAGGATCGCTGCACGGCCAAGCAACATGCCGATGGCGCAGGTCTGGAAGTTTTCGGGAGAGAAATGGGCCATCGTTGACTGCTCAGGTAAGTGTGTAGAAATATTACTGCCTAGGCAGTGAATGTCAAAGCCTTCATTAGCTAGCTATGAAATAAGTCGTGTTGCCTGGCTGTCACACCGCACCCAGCAGGCGCGCATTGCGGCCCACCGCTACACAAGGCCGCCCCTGCCAGGGCTGCGTATAGGCGGGCTAACGCGCTCGAAGGCCCAACGCCTCCACTGCCCCGCAAGCAATCGCCATTCCCACCAGCTCGGCGAGGCTGCCCGCCTGCAACCGCTTCATCACCCGGCCTCGGTACAGGTCGACGGTCTTGACGCTGATGCCCAACTGCTCGGCAATCTCGCGGTTGTTCAACCCTTGGGCCAGCGGTACGAAGACGTCTCGCTCACGCGGCGTCAGGCCATCGATGCGCGCCTGCACCAACGCCAGCGCCTGATCGCCCTGTCGCGCCAGCCCGGCGTGCTCCAGCGCAGCCTGAACGCTGTCGAGCAGCAACTGGTCGTTATAAGGTTTTTCGATGAAGTCACAGGCGCCGGCCTTGAACGCCCGCACCACGATCGGTACATCGGCATGACCACTGACGAAGATCACCGGCACCATCAGGCCACGCTCGCGCATCGCCTGCTGCACAGCCAACCCGCCCAGCCCCGGCATGCGCACATCCAACAGCACACAAGCGGGCCCATCATCGACGCAGGCGTCGAGAAACGCCTGCCCGCTGGCGAACGGCAAGGCTTGCAGGCCCACCGACTGCAGCAGCCAGACCGTAGAGTCGCGCATCCCCTGGTCGTCATCGACCACATACACTTTTGCTAGCAACACTGCCTCCCCTTATTCCCTGCTGACCGCCAGCCGGCAGCACAGTACCAGACCGCCGTTGTCACCCGCCCGCGCCCACAGACTACCGCCGAAGCCTTCGATCAGGCTGCGGCTCATGCTCAAGCCCAAGCCCAGGCCGTCGGCCTTGCTGGTGGTAAACGGCGTAAAGATTTCATCCAGCCGCTCCGGTGCCACGCCCGGGCCCTGGTCGGCTACCTCGACCAGCACCCCGTCGCCATCACGCGCAGCGCTGAGCAGGATACGTGACGGCCGCTCACCCTGCTGCTCGCGGTTGGCATCGATGGCGTTACGCAGCAGGTTGAGTAGCACCTGCTCCAGCAGCACCCGGTCGGCATACACCAAGGGCAGTTGAGCGCTCATGCGAAGTTCCACCTGCACCTGGTCCCGCGCGGCTTCCCAGGCGCACAGGCGCATGGCTTCGCCGGCCAGTTCGGCCACGTCCAGCGCCTGCAGGCGGCGCGGCCCCTTGCGCAGGAAGGCTCGCAGACGGCGGATCACTTCGGCGGCATGGGTGGCCTGTTCGCTGATACGCTGCAGGCCCTGGCCAACCCGCTCGCGCGCCTGGGGATCACGTTCCAGGCCCTGCAGGTAACGCTGACTGGCGTTGGCATAGTTGACCACCGCGGCCAGTGGCTGATTGATCTCATGGGCGATACCCGAGGCCAGCTCGCCCAGGGTAGCGAGGCGGGCACTGTGCGCAAGGCTTTCCTGCGCTTCGATGCGCAACGTGATGTCGCGGGACACGCTGACCACCTCCACCACCGCGCCCGTGTAGGTCTCGCGAATTGCCCGACTGGCAATTTCGAACCAGCGGTAGTCACCCGTCGCCTGGCGTACCCGGCAGGTCATCGTGTGGTAGCCGTCCTGGTCCAGCGCGGCAGCGGCCTGGCGCAGTACCTGACGCCGCTCGCGCGGATGCAGCAGGGTATGTACAGGCATGCCACGCAGTTGCTCGGGCCACAGGCCGAGCAGCCGGTAGGCTGCCGGTGAGGCGTCGAGAAAGCGGCCATCGGGGCTGTGCCGGGAAATCAGGTCGGTGGTGTTTTCGATGATCAGCCGATACAGGCGCCGGGCGCGGCTGGCTTCGCGTGCGCCATGGCGCTCTTCGCTGGCATCGCGGCAGCGGCCCAGCACCTGCTGGCCCTGGTTGTCCGGCATGAACGTCCACAGCACGATGCGCTCGCCGACCTGCACTTCGACATCGCTGATCGCCCGATGCTGGCGCAGACAGGCACGCACCAGCGCAGCGCAATTGGCCGGCAGCCAGCAAGCCAGCTCAGGCCCTTCGGCGACCCAGGCCTGCAGTGCCGGGTTCAGTGCCAGTGGGCTTGCATCACTGGCCAGCAACAGACTGGGTTGTGGGTCTTTGGTGAGCAAGGGGTAAGCAGTGTCATCCACGGTAGGCAGCCTGTTTTTATAGTAGTTTTACTATATTGCTATAGTCGATATTCCTAATACCATAGCGACTCGCGTAAAACTGCGACAAAGGGGGCGGCCCAACCGTCCCCCCCCCTGCACCCTGAACAGAGCTAACAATCAGCCATCGGGGGCCAGGTGCACAGGCTGCGCCTGCCTCCCTTACAGGATTACCGCATGTCGATCTATGCCCAGGGCCTGATGCCCGCTGCCGTCAACCATGTCGCCCTCACCCCGCTGAGCTTCATCGAACGCACCGCTGCCGTTTACGGCGACTACCCGGCCGTCATCCACGGCGCCATCCGCCGCAACTGGCAAGAAACCTACCAACGCTGTCGGCGCCTGGCCAGCGCCCTGGTCGGCCGTGGCATTGGCCGTGGCGACACCGTGGCAGTGATGCTGCCCAACACCCCGACCATGCTCGAGGCACACTTCGGCGTACCCATGACCGGTGCTGTGCTCAATACCCTGAACGTGCGCCTGGATGCCGAGGCCATCGCCTTCATGCTGCAGCATGGCGAGGCCAAGGTGCTGATCACCGACCGCGAGTTCCATGCGGTCATCGAAGGCGCTCTGGCACTGCTTGAACACCCGCCGCTGGTGGTTGATGTGGATGACCCGGAGTACGGCGAAGGCCGCGCGGTCAGCCAGCTGGACTATGAGGCCCTGCTCAACGAAGGCGACCCGGAATTTGCCTGGGAGTGGCCCGATGACGAGTGGCAGGCCATATCGCTGAACTACACCTCCGGCACCACCGGCAACCCCAAGGGCGTGGTCTACCACCACCGTGGCGCCTACCTGAACGCACTGGGCAACCAGATGACCTGGGCCATGGGCCACCGCCCGGTGTATCTGTGGACGTTGCCGATGTTTCACTGCAACGGCTGGTGCTACCCCTGGACCATCACCGCCCTGGCCGGCACCCATGTGTTCCTGCGCCGGGTCGACCCGCAGAAGATCCTGACCCTGATCCGCGAGCACAAAGTCAGCCACCTGTGCGGTGCGCCGATCGTGCTCAACGCGCTGGTCAATATGCCCGAGGCGGCCAAGGCAGCCATCGAGCACCCGGTGCAGGCCATGGTCGCCGGCGCCGCACCACCGGCCAAGGTCATCGGCGCCGTGGAAGAAATGGGCATCAAGGTCACCCACACCTACGGCCTGACCGAGGTTTATGGCCCGGTGACGGTGTGTGCCTGGCATGACGAATGGGACGCGCTTTCGCTGGAAGAGCGTGCACGCATCAAGTCTCGCCAGGGCGTGCGCTACCCGACCCTCGACGGCCTGATGGTCGCCGACCCGCAAACCCTTCAGCCAGTGCCCCGCGACGGCAATACCCTGGGCGAAATCTTCATGCGCGGCAACACGGTGATGAAGGGCTACCTGAAAAACCCTGAAGCCACCGCCGAAGCCTTCCGTGGCGGCTGGTTCCACACCGGCGACCTGGCCGTGTGGCATGCCGACGGCTATATCGAGATCAAGGACCGGCTCAAGGACATCATCATTTCCGGTGGCGAAAACATCTCCACCATCGAGGTCGAAGACGCTCTGTACAAGCACCCGGCAGTGCTGGAAGCCGCCGTGGTGGCACGCCCGGACGAAAAATGGGGGGAAACCCCGTGCGCCTTCGTTGCTCTGAAGCCGGGCCGGGAGGACACCCGTGAAGCCGACATCACCAGTTGGTGCCGCGAGCACCTGGCCGGGTTCAAGGTGCCGAAGACCGTGGTGTTCGGCGAGCTGCCCAAGACCTCGACCGGCAAGATCCAGAAGTACGTGCTGCGCGACCGGGCCAAGGCCCTCTGATGCCGTAGCCGCTCCCCTTCAGGCGTAGCACAAGGCTGCGCCTGAAGGTTCTGCGTACGCCCAACCACACTCACTATTGCAAGAGCTGCCGATGACCACCTATTCCGCACCCCTGCGCGACATGCGCTTCGTCCTGCATGACGTGTTCAACGCTCCGGGCCTGTGGGCCCGACTGCCCGCCCTGGCCGAACGCATCGATGCCGACACTGCCGACGCCATTCTCGAGGAAGCATCAAAAGTCACCGGCCAGCTGATCGCCCCGCTAAGCCGCAACGGTGACGAGCAAGGTGTGAGATTCGACGCAGGCCAGGTCACCACCCCCGAGGGCTTTCGCGAGGCCTGGAACACCTACCGCGAAGGTGGCTGGGTCGGCTTGGGCGGCAACCCGGAACACGGCGGCATGGGCATGCCAAAGATGCTCGGCGTGCTGTTCGAAGAGATGCTCTACGCGGCCGACTGCAGCTTCAGCCTGTATTCGGCATTGAGTGCTGGCAGCTGCCTGGCGATCGATGCCCACGCCAGCGAAACGCTCAAGGCCACTTACCTGCCACCGCTGTACGAAGGCCGCTGGGCCGGCACCATGTGCCTGACCGAACCCCATGCCGGCACTGACCTGGGGCTGATCCGCACCCGGGCCGAGCCTCAGGCTGATGGCAGCATGCGCATCAGTGGCAGCAAGATCTTCATTACCGGCGGCGAGCAGGACCTGACCGAGAACATCGTCCACCTGGTGCTGGCCAAGCTGCCGGATGCGCCCGCCGGCGCCAAAGGCATATCGCTGTTTCTGGTACCCAAATTCCTGGTCGAGGCCGATGGCCGCCTGGGTGCGCGCAATGCTGTCCATTGTGGCTCGATCGAGCACAAGATGGGCATCAAGGCCTCGGCGACCTGTGTCATGAACTTTGACGGTGCCATCGGTTACCTGGTGGGTGAGCCGAACAAGGGCCTGGCTGCGATGTTCACCATGATGAACTACGAGCGCCTGTCCATCGGCATACAGGGCATCGGTTGTGCCGAAGCCTCCTACCAGAGCGCCGCCCGCTATGCCAACGAGCGCCTGCAGAGCCGCGCAGCGAAGGGCCCGACGGCACATGACAAGGTGGCCGACCCGATCATCCACCATGGTGATGTTCGGCGCATGCTGCTAACCATGCGCACCCTCACCGAAGCCGGTCGGGCGTTCGCCGTCTACGTTGGCCAGCAGCTGGACGTGGCACGCTATGCCGAGGATGCTGGCGAGCGCGAGCATGCACAGCGCCTGGTGGCACTGCTGACACCCGTGGCCAAGGCATTCTTCACCGATAACGGTCTGGAAAGCTGCGTGCTTGGCCAGCAGGTATATGGCGGTCATGGCTACATCCGTGAATGGGGCCAGGAGCAACGGGTGCGAGACGTGCGCATTGCGCAGATCTATGAAGGCACCAATGGCATCCAGGCCCTTGACCTGCTGGGGCGCAAGGTGCTGGCCGACGGTGGTCAGGCGTTGGCCAGCTTTGCCAGCGAAGTGCGAGCCTTCAGTGTGGATGCACCCTTGCACCGTGAGGCCCTGCAGGCGAGCCTGGCGCGGCTGGAGGCTACCAGCAGTTGGCTGCAGGCGCAGGCTGGCGAGGATGCCAACCTGGTCAGCGCAGTAGCGGTTGAGTACCTGCAGCTGTTCGGGCTGACGGCCTATGCGTATATGTGGGCGCGCATGGCGGCGGTGGCGTTGGCCAAACGTGATGAAGACGACGCGTTTCATGGCGCCAAGCTTGCGTGTGCGGCGTTCTATTTCCAACGGGTCTTGCCGCGGGGGTTGGGGCTGGAGGCGAGCATTCGGGCCGGTAGTGGCAGCCTTTATGGGCTGGAGGCCGCACAGTTCTGATCGGTGTGTCGATGACGCGCTTGTTGCAAGGGCAGCCGCGTGCTGCCCCAGAAGCGATTGCAAACATCGTCTTTTGCCCGCGAAGGGTTCTCAAACGCTGAAAACCCGTGGTCAATCCGACGAAAAACCGGCATAGCTGATAGTCATTCGCCATTACCTTGGTTCTCGGGAGCCCTCTCGCAAGGGTAGAATGCGCAAAACCCGGAGCCGCAATGAACCACGACCGCCTCACGCCCAGCCCAGACGATGCCATCACCGACGCCGCAGCGCATTGGTGCATGCGCCTGCACGCCGACGATTGCACGCAGGCCGAGCGTGAAGCATTCGCTGACTGGTTGGCGGCCGACCCGCGGCATGCCGAAGAATATGAGGCGATGCTGGAAATCTGGCAAACAGCCGACCTGCTGCCGCGCAGCGCCACCGTCATCGACTTCAACCCACCCGCCAAACACGCCGCCCGCCCTCGCAACTGGCGACCGCTGGCGTCCGCTGCGGTCATCGCCCTGGCAGTACTGCCGCTGGCCGGCTGGATGGGGTGGGAACAGGGCTGGTTGCCCAACCACTACCAGCACTTCGAAGCCGGTGACCACATGCAGACCGTGGAGCTCAGCGACGGCAGCACGGTACAGCTCAACCTCCACACCGCACTCACCTTCCTCAACTACAAGGACCAACGCCAGGTCACGCTCACGCGCGGCGAGGCGTTCTTCAAGGTGCGACACGACAGCAGCCACCCGTTCATCGTGCGTGCCGGCAGTGGCCAGACCCGGGTCACCGGCACCCAGTTCAACGTGTGGAAGTACCAAGACCAGGTGAAGGTCACCCTGGTGGAGGGTTCAGTGCTGGTGTCCAGTGATGGCAATGCCGGTGGCTACCGCCTTGGCCCTGGCATGCAGGCCAGCTACCACAAGGGCGACTTCGAGCCGCAGCTGGAGCAAAGCGATGACTATGGCAACAGCCTGGCATGGCGCAGCGGCAAGCTGGTGCTCGACAACCTGAGCCTGGAACAGGCGCTGCCAGTGATAAACCGCTACCTCGACGCACCGCTGCTACTGGCCGATGCCAGCACCGGCCGCATTCGCATCAGCGGCATCTACAACACCCGTGAAGTGGGGCGCCTGGTCAACAACCTGCCCAAAGTCCTGCCGGTCTACCTGACCCGCAGCAAGGACGGCAGCACCGTGCTCAACCGCATCTCGCCGCCGCCCGACAAGGGCTGACGCCCTCCCCACCTTACAAGCTCATCGCCGCCAACCAGCCGAACGCCAGCAACGGCAGGTTGTAATGGATGAAGGTCGGCACCACGGTGTCCCAGATGTGGTGGTGCTGGCCATCCACGTTCAGGCCCGAGGTCGGGCCCAGGGTCGAGTCCGAGGCCGGCGAACCAGCATCACCCAGTGCACCGGCAGTACCAATGATGCACACCGTGGCCAACGGGTCGAAGCCCAGTTGCACGCACAGTGGCACGAAAATCGCGGCCAGGATCGGCACGGTGGAGAACGACGAGCCGATCCCCATCGTCACCAAAAGGCCAACCAACAGCATCAGCAGGGCACCGACGCCCTTGCTGTGGTCGATCCACTGCGCCGAGGTTTCCACCAGGCTCTTCACCTCACCGGTGGCCTTCATCACCTCGGCAAAACCGGACGCGGTAATCATGATGAAGCCGATCATGGCCATCATCTTCATGCCTTCGGTGAACAGGTCGTCGGTCTCTTTCCATTTGACGATGCCCGACAGCGAGAAGATCAGGAAACCGACCATGGCACCGATGATCATCGAGTCCAGCAACAGCTGCACAATGAAGGCTGCCGCGATCGCCAGCCCGGCCACCAGCAAGGTCAGCGGGTTGTACTGCACGCTCACCTGCTCCACCTGCTGGATGCGCGCGAGGTCGTAGTCACGCTTCTTGCGGTAGCTGATGAACACCGCCACCAGCAGGCCGACGAGCATACCGGCTGCCGGGATGGCCATGGCGTGGGTGACGTTGACGCCGCCCACATCGACACCCGCACGGGCAACGTTGGCCAACAGGATCTCGTTGAGGAAGATGTTGCCGAAGCCCACCGGCAGAAACATGTACGGGGTGATCAGGCCAAAGGTGATCACACAGGCGATCAGCCGGCGGTCGATACGCAGGCGAGTCAGCACGTACAACAGAGGCGGCACCAGCAACGGGATGAAGGCAATGTGGATGGGCAGGATGTTCTGGGACGACACGGCCACCACCAGCATCAGGCCGATCATCAGCCATTTGACCTTGCCGCCCTTGGCGTCACCCTGCCGGTCGATCATGGTCAGGGCACGGTCGGCCAGCGCATGGGCCAGGCCAGACTTGGCGATTGCCACGGCAAAGGCACCCAGCAGTGCATAGGACAAAGCCACCGTGGCACCACCGCCAAGGCCACCGTTGAAGGCCTTGAGCGTGCCTTCGATGCCCAGGCCGCCCACCAGCCCACCGACAAGGGCGCCGATGATCAGGGCGATGACCACGTGCACGCGGGACAGGCTGAGTATCAGCATGATGCCGACCGCGGCGATCACTGCATTCATGGTTGGCTTACCTCATTACGACAGAAAAAAGCGCGAACTCTGAAGCAGTAGGCGGCAGATGTCAAAAACGCCTTGCTGCGGCGCGTTACCGGCTGGTCAGTTTTAAATTGAATGTTTGAATAAAGAAAAAACGGCAGGGGCCGATACTGTGGGAGGCAGCGAGGTGCCTGGCCGGAGCGCTTTGGCACCTCCCGGCCCCACCGCAGATAAAGCCATAACCCTTACTGCCAAAAAAGGGATCCGCCCCCATGCCTTTGCGACAACTTTCCATCCAGTGGAAAATCACCCTGCTCGCCGGTCTCTGTCTGGCCGCTATCGTCACCTTGCTCGTCGGCCTGTCGCTGTACCGCATGGATCACAGTTCGGACCTGGTCAAGGCCAGCAGCATGCAGATGCTGACCGAGGCGGCGCAGTCGCGTATCGAGTCACAAGGTGAAGTGCAAGCGCTGAACATTCGCCGCCAGTTCATGGATGCCTATCAGTACGGTGCCGGCTTCGCCCGTCAGGTGCTGTTCCTGCGCGAGCAGGCCGAAAAGCGCTATCTCGATGCCTTCGACCTGCGCGAGGACATGACCCGCCAGGTGCGCGCCGCACTGCAAGCCAACCCCGACCTGCTCGGCCTGTCACTGGTGTTCGAGCCCAATGCCCTGGACAACAAGGACAGCCTGTTTGCCGGCAAGGCAGAATTGGGCAGCAACGAAACCGGGCGCTTTGCCCTGTACTGGTCGCAGCCACGCGCTGGCCAGTTGACCTCGATGGCCCTGCCCGAACATGACATGGCCAACACCGAGATCGGCCCCAGCGGCCAGCCGGCCAATACCTGGTGGGTATGCCCACGCACATCCGGCAAGGTGTGCGTGGTGGAGCCGTACTTCTACGACATCGATGGCCAGCAGGTACTGATGACCAGCATCGTGTTCCCGCTGGCGGTCAACGGCAAGATCATTGCCACCCTGTCCATCGACATCAACCTCAATAGCCTGCAGGCGCTGAGCCAGGAGGCCAGCCGCAGCCTCTACGAAGGCCGCACCACGGTCGGCATTCTGACCCCGGTCGGTCTGTTGGCCGGCTACAGCGCTGATGCCAGCAAGCTGGCACAGCGCTTCGACCAGGTAGACCCGGCCAAAGGCGCCGAATTGGTGCGCAAACTGGCCGATGGCAAGCTGACCATCCACCACGACCGGCAGCGCTTGAAGGTGCTGGCGGCATTTCGGCCAATCCCGGACGCCCAGCCCTGGGGCGTGTTGCTGGATGTGCCGGAGAACGCACTGACCGGGCCGGCCGAAACCCTGAAGCAGGAACTTGACGCACTCAATACCAGCGGCACCTTGCTGGAACTGAGCCTGGGCCTGGCCGCAGCCATTGCCGGCCTGCTGCTGGTATGGCTGATGGCCCGCGGCGTTACACGGCCGATCCTCGGCGTGGCCGCCATGCTCAAGGACATTGCCAGCGGCGAAGGCGACCTGACCCGTCGCCTGACCTACCAGAAGCAGGACGAACTGGGCGAACTGGCCGGCTGGTTCAACCGTTTCCTCGACAAGTTGCAGCCCACCATCGCCGAGGTCAAACGCTCGGTGCAGGCCGCCCGAGGCACGGCCGACCAGTCCTCGGCGATTGCCACTGAAACCAGCGCCGGCATGGAGCAGCAGTACCGCCAGGTCGACCAGGTGGCCACCGCCTCGCATGAAATGAGCGCCACCGCCCAGGACGTGGCCCGCAGCGCAGCCCAGGCGGCGCAGGCGGCGCGCGATGCCGACCAGGCCACCCGCGAGGGCTTGGCGGTAATCGACCGCACCACCAGCAGCATCGGTGCCCTGGCCGCCAACATGAGCGACACCATGGCCGAAATAGAAGGCCTGGCACAGAACAGCGAGAAGATCGGCTCGGTACTGGAAGTGATCCGCTCGATCGCCGAACAGACCAACCTGTTGGCACTTAACGCTGCCATCGAAGCGGCCCGCGCCGGAGAGGCCGGCCGTGGCTTTGCCGTGGTCGCCGATGAGGTGCGCAACCTGGCCCAGCGCACTCAGGAGTCGGTGGAAGAAACCCGTCAGGTCATCGAAGCCCTGCAGAACGGTACCCGCGAAGTGGTCGGCGCCATGGACCACAGCCACCGCCAGGCCCAGGGCGGCGTGGAGCAGGTCGGGCAAGCCGTCACGGCATTGCAGCGCATTGGCCAGGCGGTGACGGTGATCACCGACATGAACCTGCAGATCGCCTCTGCCGCCGAGGAGCAAAGTGCGGTAGCCGAGGAAATCAACAGCAACGTGGCGACCATTCGTGATGTCACTGAATCCCTGTCAGGCCAGGCCAACGAGTCGGCGCGGGTCAGCCAGTCGCTGAACAGCCTGGCCAACCAGCAGCAAGCGCTGATGGACCAGTTCCGCGTCTGACGCGAACGGGGCCACGCCGGTGGCCCTGAAACTGAAAAACCTCGTCGTCTACACTTGCCCCACCGCCAAGGCGTGGCGAACGACGAGGTTGACATGAAGAGCATTTCAACGCTGCTGGCCGGGCTGCTGCTGACGATGGGTTTGGTCAGTGCCGACAGGGCCGTATCGGCAGAACAACCTGCGCCTATCCATTTTGGTGCAATCAGCTGGGAAAGCGGCGCCCTCACCACCGAGATACTGCGCCTGATCGTGGAGCGCGGCTACGGCTACCGCACCGACACCCTGCCTGGCAGCACGGTCAGCATGGAGGTGGCCCTGGCGCGCAATGACCTGCAAGTGATCGCCGAGGAATGGGCCGGGCGCAGCCCTGCCTGGGTCAAGGCCGAACAGGCCGGCCAGGTGTTCGCACTGGGCGATACGGTCAAAAATGCAGAGGAAGGTTGGTGGGTACCGGCCTATGTGATCGAGGGCGATGCCGCACGCAATCTGAAGCCCGTAGCGCCTGAGCTGCGCACTGTCGAGGACCTCAAGCGTTACCCGCAGGTATTTTCCGACCCCGAATCGCCCGGTAAAGGGCGTTTTCTCAACAGCCCAAGCGGCTGGACGTCTGAAACCGTCAACAGCCAGAAGCTCAAGGCCTATGGCCTGGATGGCCTCTACAGCAACTTCCGCAGTGGCTCCGGCGCCGCGATGGACGCCGAGATCGGTTCGGCAATACGGCGTGGCAAACCCGTGCTGTTCTACTACTGGAACCCGACCCCGCTGATGGGGCGCTACAAGCTCATCCGGCTGGAAGAACCACCTTTCGATGCCCAGGCATGGGCCACCCTCACCGACCCCGCCAACCCCAACCCGAAAGGCAGCCGCTCGCTGCCGGCAAAGTTGTCGATTGGCGTGTCCAAGGCCTTTCGCGAAAACTACCCAGACTTGGTCAGCGTGTTCGAACGGGTCAACCTGCCCATCGATCGCCTGAACAAGGCCCTGGCCGTCATGAGCGAAAAACGTACGCCCCCGCGCGAAGCCGCCCTCACCTTCCTGCGCGATAGCCGCGAGGTGTGGAAAGCCTGGCTGCCGGCCGACGTCGCCGCCAAGGTCGAGGCCAGCCTGTGAGCAGCGGTTTCCCGCAGCCCCTGCAGTTTTCCTTTGCCGACAGCGTCAACCGCCTGGTCGACTGGTTGGTGTTGAACTACGGCGACCACCTGCGCAGTTTGTCTGACCAGTTGCTGCAACTGTTGGTCGGCCTGGAGAACCTGTTGCGCCTGTTGCCTTGGTGGCTGTTGTTGTTGCTGGTGGGTGTGCTGGCCTGGCACGCCAGCCGCAGCCTGCTGCGCAGCGCCGCGCTGGTCGCGCTGCTGGCGTTGATCGGTATGCTTGGGCTCTGGGACAAGCTGCTGCAGACCCTGGCCCTGGTGCTGGTCAGTACCGGCCTGTGCGTACTGGTGGGTGTACCGCTGGGCATCCTGCTGGCCGCCCGGCCATTGGCCAGGCGGCTGCTGTTGCCGGTACTCGATGTGATGCAAACACTACCTGCGTTCGTGTACCTGATCCCGGTACTGATGCTGTTTGGCCTGGGCAAGGTGCCTGCCGTGTTCGCCACGCTGATTTACGCCCTGCCGCCGCTGGTGCGGTTGACCGAGCTGGGCTTGAGCCAGATCGACCCCTCATTGTTGCAGGCCGCACACGGCCTTGGCGCCAGCCGCTGGCAGCGGTTGCGGCGCATCGCCCTGCCCCTGGCGCTGCCGAGTATCATGGCCGGGCTCAACCAGTCGGTCATGATGGCCTTGTCGATGGTGGTCGTGGCGTCGATGATCGGCGCCCGTGGGTTGGGTGAGGACGTGCTGGCGGGGATCCAGACCTTGAATGTTGGCCAAGGGATGGAAGCCGGGCTGGCCATTGTCGCCCTGGCCATGGTGATCGACCGGATCAGCCAGGCCTATGGGCGCAACAGTCGCTGAGCCGGATCGACAAGGCCCGGAAGCAACCTTGTGCTGCGAGAGCGCCGGGCCTGACAATACGCCTCTGTCAGCTGAGAACCGGACCTCAACCGCATGTCCCTGAAAGCTCTGCGCACCTTGGTGACCATCGCCCGCCACGGCACCTTTGCCCGCGCTGCCGACCTGCTCAGCCTCACCCCCTCGGCGGTCAGCCTGCACATCAAAACCCTCGAAGACGAACTGAAGGTGACCTTGTTCGACCGTAGCCGCAGGCAGGTGGTGCTGACCGAAGCCGGCCAGTTGGCGGTGGCCCGCGCCGAAAGCCTGCTGGCTGCCTATGACGAACTGGCCGATGCCCTGGCCAGCGGCCCAAGCCTGCGCGGCCGCTTGCGCCTGGGGGCGATCCACACGGTGCTGGCGCGCCGTTTGCCCAAGGCGCTGGTGTGGATCAAGGCCCATCACCCGCAGCTACACATCAGCGTGGCTTCGGGCATGTCGGCGGAGCTGGCGCGGCGCGTGGAAGACGGTGAGCTCGATGCAGCGATCACCACCGAACCGGTCAGCCCTTACCCGCAGAGCCTGGGTTTTACACCGCTGTTCGAGGACCGTTTCTGGGCCATTGCCAGCCCCGAGCTGGCCGGGTATAGCGTGCCGCAGTTACTCGCCAGCCAGCCTTTCCTGCGCTTCGACAAGCGTGCCTGGGCCGGCCGGCAGATCGAGCAGGAACTACGCCGCCAGCATGTGCAGGTGAGCGAAATGATGGAACTGGACAGCCAGGAAGCCCTGGCGCGCATGGCGGTGATGGGCCTGGGCGTGGCGGTCATCCCCATGGCGGATGACGACCTGCAACGCCTGCCACCTGCCACCTGCCTGCCATTTGGCGAGCCTCAGCTGACCCGGCGGGTGGTGTTGCTGGAGCATGAAAAAAGCCAGCGGCGGCATTTGAGTGCGGTGTTGAAGACTGCCCTGGAAACCTGACGCCAGGCTGCGCCAAAGCGTGACAGGCCCCTCCAACATGCATTTTTCCTCAACGGTCGCTGAAGAAAACAACGTTTTTACAGATTGATCCGCCCCCGTAGTCTGTGCACGTACCCGACCACGGAATGCTGAACATGCTGCACTTGCTGCTGACCACCCTGCTCCCCATCATCCTGCTGATTGCGCTGGGTACCTTCCTGCGCCTTCGCGGCTTTCTTGCCGAGAGCTTCTGGCCTGGCGCCGAGCGCCTGAGCTACTACGTCCTGCTGCCGTCGCTGTTCCTTCATGGCCTGGCCACCGCCAACCTCGATGGCATACCGGTGCTGGGCATGGCCGGCGCACTGATGCTCTCGACCCTGACCGGCGCCGCCTTGCTGCTGCTGTATCAGGGCGCGGCGAACCATGATGGCGCCGACTTCACGTCGGTGTTTCAGGGCGGTATCCGCTTCAACAACTACATCGGTGCTACCCTGGCTGCGGGCATTTACGGCAGCGCCGGGATTGCCCTGGCGGCGGTAGCCAACGCCGCCATCGTGCCCTTGGTCAACCTGCTCTGCGTGCTGGTGTTTGCCCGCTTCAGTGCCCGTCACAGTTCGCCAGCCACCGTGCTTCGGGCGATTTTCGCCAACCCGTTGATTGTCGGCTGCGCAGGGGGGCTGATGCTACGGGCCACAGGGCTGGGCTTGCCGGCCGGTATCGACGCCACGGTCAAGGCCTTGGGCCAGGCCGCACTGCCTCTGGGCCTGCTGTGTGTCGGCGCTGCCCTAGGCGGCGCCAGCCTCGGCCAGCAGGTACGGCCGCTGATGGCAGCATCGGCGTTCAAGTTCCTGGTCATGCCACTGACCACCTGGGGCCTTTGCCGGCTGCTCGGCCTGAGTGGCCAGGCAGCGGTGGTGGCGGTGTTGTTCCAGGCGCTGCCAACCGCTTCGTCATCTTATGTCATGGCCCGGCAAATGGGCGGTAATGCACCCTTGATGGCCACCCTCATTGCCCTGCAGACCGTGGCCGCGGCCGCCACCCTGCCTTTGGTGTTAATGCTTACGCTTGGCTAGACTGAAATTCTGCCCTCCGCCTGGTAGTTTGCCCATGCGCCTTCACTTGATGCTGATTGGCTTGACCACAGCCCTGCTCGCAGGCCCCCTGTCTGCCGCTGATCCAGCCAAAGCCGCCGTTGCCGAGGACAAGGCCGCAGTGCTTGAAGAAAAGGTCGTCGAAGATGCGCCGCCCCCCAGGAAGGCAGAGAAACTGACCCCAGGCGAAACGCAGGCAGTAGACCCGGCTGGCAAAGCGCCGCTGGATGACAGCATCACCTGCCTGGCACGTACCATCTACTGGGAAGCCAAAGGCGCAGACGCCAAAGACATGACCGCAGTGGCCAGCGTGGTGCTCAACCGCCTGGGCCACGACGGCTTTCCCGACACCATCTGCGCGGTAGTCAAACAGGGTGTGGAGACCAAGTCCTGTCAGTTCTCATGGTGGTGTGACGGGCGCCCGGACCAGGTCGAGGAGCCGCAACGCTACGACGTTGCCAAAGAGATCGCACGCAAGGCACTGAACCAGCAGTTGAAAGACCCCACCGGCGGTGCCCTGTACTTCCACGACCGCACCGTGCGCCCCGACTGGGCCAAGGCGTATCGCAAGACAGCGCAGACGACCCACTTCCTGTTCTACAGGCCGAACCAGGCGTTGGCCCATTGACGCGCAAACGGCTGACAACGCGGGCTCGATTCGAATGACCGGCACCTGACCGCACTTTTCCACCGGCCAGGGGTCTACTCCCTCTTTTGCCGCCAGTAAAGATTGCCGGTGTTTTCATTGCCTTGCACGACCTCGGGCCAAAAGCCCCGGGCTTGTGTAGGATGAGCAGCGCACACCACGACGCTGCCAGTCACAGGGAGATCCACATGCGCGTCCTGACATCCGTTGTCGTTTTGTCACTGGGCCTGGTCGCTTCGACCGGGTCGCTGGCAGCCACCGGCGAAGAGGCGCAGTTGATCGATTCGATCAATGTCTACCGCAGCAAGGCCCAGCCCTGCGGTGGCGAGGCGTCGCTGGAACTGCCGCCGCTCAACAGCGACACACGCCTTGCGCTGTCGCCAGAGGGCACCCGCGACCTGCAACAGGCCATGACCCGCGCCGCCTACCCGATGGTCAGCGTCCAGGCCATCAGCCTGTCGGGGCCACGCGATGCGCGCGCTGCCATGCATGCCATCGAGGAAAGTTTCTGCCAGGTGGTACTCGACCCGCAGTTCGTCGATATCGGCGTCAGCCAGGAGGGCCGCGACTGGCGCATCGTGCTGGCACGGCCGCTGCTCAGCGGCCGCCTGGGCGACTGGCAGGCCGAGGGACAGAAGGTGCTGCAGGAGGTCAACGCCGCGCGCAGGGTGCCACGGCAATGCGGCGGCCAGCCGTTTGCCGCAGCCCCGCCACTGAGCTGGAGCACCGTGCTGGCCGGGGTCGCCGCCAACCACACACGGGCCATGGCCAACCAGAACTTTTTCGACCACATCGACAAAGATGGCCGCACACCCGGTGACCGGGCGGAACTGGCCGGGTACCTGTACCAGCAGATCGGCGAAAATATCACCGCCGGGCGTGACACCGCGCAAAAGGTCGTCAACGGCTGGCTGGACAGCCCGGGGCACTGCGCCACGCTGATGAATCCGGACTTCCGTGAACTGGGCGCGGCCTATGCGATGGACCCCAAGAGCGATGCAGGGATCTACTGGACAGGGTTGTTCGGGACACCGCAGTAGATCACGTGCCCGGGTAATGACCTGCACGCAACTGCAGGGCCGTACAACCAAATCGACGCCGCACACACTTGCCAAGGTAGCTGGCATCACCCAGGCCCACCTCATCGGCAATCTGCGCCAGGCTGTGGCTGGAGTTGAGCAAACGCCAGCGCGCCTGCTGCAAGCGCATCTCCAGCCACCAGGCCTTGGTGCTCATACCGTGGCTGGCCTGGAACTGCCGGTCCAGTTGACGCCGGCTGATGCCCAGCTCTGCGGCCAGTTGCTCCACGGCCAACTGCTTGCCCAGGTGATGACGCATCAGTGCTTGCGCCCGCTGCACCTGACGCCCCTGACCCGCACCCAGATCCAGCGAGCGCAAGGCGTGACGGCTGTCGCGGGTCTCGTCCACCAGCATGTCAGCCAGCCCTTTGAGCGCACGGGTTCGCCCGCAAGCACGTGATAGCAGGGCAACGGCCAGGTCGATGGCGGCAGTGCCGCCGGCGCACGTGATGCGGTTGCCATCGATGCAGTACAACTGCTCGGGCAGCAACTGCAACTGCGGAAAAGCAGCACGAAACTCAGCTTCGTGACGCCAGTGCACCACCACCTTGTGCCCCTGCAACAGGCCGCAGGCAGCCAGCAGGAAGGCACCATTGTCGACCCCCACCAGCTTGACACCCGCCTTGGCGGCCCGCCTGAGCAAAGCCCGGTAACGTGGCGCCAGCGCCGCAGTGGCCATGGCACTGCGACCGCCGAACAGCACCAGGTAGTCGAAAAGGGCGAGGTCGAGGTGATCGGCAATGGCCTCGACCTGTAGCACCGCGCCACTGCTCGACGGAACCGGCTCGGGGCTGAGGCCCGCCACCGTCCAGCTGCAATAGTGTTGCTGGCTGTAGTCCTCGTCGTCTGCGCTGAAGCGCAGTTTGTCGAGAAAGGCGCCAAACGGCAGCAGGGCAAAATCCGGTAACGGCATGATCAGCAAGCGGATGTCGGGCGGCATGAAACCACGTCCAGAAAAGACTCTTTCATGACCAGATACTACTCTTTCAGCTTGGGCGTTGCGCCATAGACTGTCGCCCTCTCTTGCACAAGGCAGTATTCAACATGGCACTGGATACCTGGTTCATCTATCTGCTGGCCAGCATCGGCCTGTCGCTGACCCCGGGGCCCAACAGCCTTTTGGCGTTGACCCATGGCGCGCTCTATGGCGCACGGCGGACGCTGTTCACCATCGTGGGCGGGGTATTGGGTTTCAGCGCCCTCATCGCCTTGACCATGTTCGGCCTCAGCGCACTGCTACAGACGTCGGCGGCGGTGCTGGGCATTCTGAAGTGGGTGGGTGGGGCTTATTTGATCTGGCTTGGCATTCAACTGTGGCGCAGTCCAGGCCTGCAGCTGGAGCTGACCGCGCACAGCGCGCGGCTGGGCAATGCCGGGCTGTTTCGCCAGGGCCTGCTTTCGGCCCTGGCCAACCCCAAGGTGCTGCTGTTCTATGGCGCCTTCCTGCCGCAGTTCATCGACCCACAGCGAGGGCTGGTGCTGCAATTTGCGGTGATGGCCGCGACCTTTGCCAGCGTCGAGTGCCTGGTCGAATACCTGCTGGCGCGCTTGGCGTTTCGCATTCGGCCATGGCTGGCCAGGGGTGGCAAAGGTTTCAATCGCTGCTGCGGGAGCCTGTTTGCCCTGATTGGCCTGGCGCTGCCGCTTGGCCGATAGCGGGCCCGCGAACACGGGCGAAGCCCGTGCCCTCCACCGCGTAACTGGTCAACCCCGGCGTGCCTTGAGTAGAAACACAACCAGCGCCACACCCGGCAACCCCGCCCCCACCAGTGCCACGCCATGCCAGCCAAACTGGCTGAACAGCGCACTGGCCACCGCCGACCCCAGCGCCCCGCCGAGGAAGATGCTGGTCATGTACACCGCATTCAGCCGACCGCGGCTGGCAGGGTCCAGTGCGTATACCTCACGCTGGCCAATGACCATGTTCATCTGCACCGCAAAGTCCAGCAACACGCCGGTAAGGCCCAGGCCAATCACGCTGTAACCCGGCACTGTCAGCCCCAGCAACAAGGCCGCCGGCGCCAGCATCAGCGCCAGCAACGAGCCGGCCCGGGCATGCCCGGCATCGGCCAGGCGGCCGGCCATGGGCGCAGCAACGGCACCCACCGCGCCGACAAGGGCGAACACAGCGATCTGGCTTTGTGACAGGCCATGCTCCCCGGCAAGCGCCATCGGCACCGCCGTCCAGTAAAGGCTGAACGCTGCAAACATCAATGCCTGGTACAACGAACGCTGGCGCAACAGCGGATAACGACGCAGCAGTGTAAGCAGCGACAGCATCAGCCCGGCATAGCTGGCTTTGTGCTCGGGCCGCCGCTGCGGCAAGGTCAATGACAGCAACAGGATGATCGCCAGCATTACCCCGGCGGCGCCAATGAACACCGCACGCCAGCCGAAGTGGTCGGCCACCACGCTCGACAGCGGTCGCGCCAGCAGGATGCCGAGCAGCAAGCCGCCCATGATGTTACCCACCACACGACCACGCTGCTGCTCCGGCGCTAGATGCGCCGCCAGCGGGATGAGCATCTGCACCGACACCGAACTGAAGCCGATGAGCAGTGCGTAACCCAGGAACAGCTGACCCTGGCCACTGCTGCTGGTGCCCGCCAGCAACAGGCTGACGCAGGCCAGGACTGCGGTGGCCACCATCAGGCGGCGGTTTTCCAGCAGGTCGGCCAGCGGTACCAGCAATAACAGGCCCAGGGCATAGCCCAACTGCGTGAGCGAAACGATCAGGCTGGCATGCTCGGTGGACAGCCCCAGGTCCGGGGCAATCAGCCCGACGATGGGCTGGGCGTAGTAGATGTTGGCGACGATCGCGCCGCAGCAGAACGCCAGCAGTACTACCAGAGCCCGGCTCAGGCTGGCGGCTGCCGGTTGCACGGTCGCAAGGGAGGGGTTCATGCGAAGTTCCTCGACAAGGGGTGGTATATGTCGGCCACCTTACCCATGCACGTCAGCGCCGAGAATCCGGCGGTGGCGCAATGCGGCTTTGCGCACTGCGCAACGCTAGTCACCGCGCTTGAGCAAATTTTCGCAAAAATCGATGAATGCGTTTACCCGCCGTGAGCCGCGGTGATTGGGCATATACAGGGCGTTGATGCTGTTATTGGCCATGCCAGGGCTGGCCTGCCAGTCGGGGAAGACCCGCTGCAAGCGCCCTGCCACCACATCCTCGCGTACCAGCCAGTCGGCCAGCAGTGCGATGCCACTGCCTGCCAGTGCCGTTTCACGCAACATGTCGGCATTGGCGCTGCGCAGTGGCCCGCTTACGTCCAGTTCCAGGCTGTCCTGGTCACAGGTCAGGCGCCAGGGCCGCGCTTTCTGCCCATAACGAAAGCGCAGGCAGGCATGGTCAAGCAGCTCCCGGGGATGCTGCAGTGGCTCACGCCCGGCCAGGTAAGCCGGGCTGGCCACCAGCCAACGCTGAAAACGGCCGAGCCGGCGGCACACCAGTTCGTCATTGGGCGAGGGGTCGCCCAGGCGAATAGACAGGTCATAGCGCCCGTCAAGCAAGTCGTCCAGGCGGTCGCTAAGGTCGATGTCCAGTTCCAGCGCCGGGTGCTGCGCCAGAAACGGCCCCAGGTGCGGGGCGATGACCCGCCTGCCGAACTCCACCGGCAGGCACAGGCGCAATACACCGACAGGCTCCTCGCCGCGATCGGCGATGCTGGCATCAGCCTCGTCCAGTGCTTCAAAAATGCCCCGTGCCCGCTCGTAGTAACGGGCGCCGGCCTCGGTCAGGCTGACCTGGCGCGTCGAGCGGTTGAGCAAGGTGGCGCCCAAGGACGCTTCCAGGGCATCGACCAGCCGTGTTACCGACGATGTCGCCAGCCCTAGCCTGCGTGCGGCAGCAGAAAAGCCTTGGGCATCGACAGTGGCCACGAACATTTTCATCGCCAGCAGCTTGTCCATGTTCAGCGCGTCTTCCAAAAACCGGAAAGTTCTTACAAACAGCCGGGCGGGTCAAGCCGCGCGCTCCCAGGCGATTACATCCATAGTGGAATCAACCCATGTCCAAGGAGACTTACCATGACCCTGAACAACCTGCTGAACGCCCTGCCGCCCTGCGATCCCGCCAGCGCCGAACGTGTCGACGAATTGCTCAGCCGCCCGGGCCTACGCGTGGAGCGTATCGTCTCCAGCGGGCAGGCCAGCCCACCCGGCTTCTGGTACGACCAGGCCGAAGGTGAGTGGATCACGTTACTCAGCGGCGCTGCCGCCCTGCGTTTCGAGCACGAGCAACACACCCGCCTGCTGGCGCCGGGCGATTGTCTGGACATCCCCCCGCACCACCGCCACCGTGTGGAATGGACCGCTCCCGGCACGCCCACCATCTGGCTCGCGGTGTTTTATAGCAGCAGCACTCCATGGCCGGCATGAAGGGGCCATGCCCGCCCATGCATCAGGCGCAGTTGTCACGTCGCCGTGCAAGGTCGGGCTTACGACCGAAGCATGAAATACAAATCGAAGAGCCGTCATAAACGCCCCGTTCAATGCGTTTTTCAATACTTTATCTATACTTTTCGCGACATCTTCGTAAGTTCAGCCCTGCGACAATCAGCCTCGCTCAGTTATGTACCAACTTGTTAATTAGCAAGCTAAGAGTTTAAACTGCGCGCATTCCACCTGCTGAGATCCCTGGCATGAAAGAAACACCGCGCGCCTCTGGCGCCACAACCTTCATCCTGGTCGGCCTGGGCGTGATCGTCGCCCTGCTCGGCCTCCTCCTGGCTGCTGGCGGCGTCAAGCTGGCCGGTCTGGGCGGTTCCTGGTACTTCCTGATCGGCGGCTTGGCCATGGCCATCGCCGGTGTCCTCATTGCTCGCCGCAAGAAGGCGGGTGCCTGGCTGTATGCCGTGTTCCTGGTCGGTACTGCCATCTGGGCACTGATCGATGCGGGCCTGGTGTTCTGGCCGCTGTTCTCGCGCCTGTTCATGTTCGGCGCGATCGGCGTGGTCGTGGCGCTGGTCTACCCGCTGCTGGCGCGTGCCAACGGCGCCAGCGCCGGGCGCGGTGCCTACGGCGTAGCCGGGGTAATGGCCGTGGTATTGGTGATCGCTGTTGGCAACATGTTCGTTGCCCACCCAAGCGTCGCCCCCACCGGCAAAGGCCCGGGCATGACCCCGGTCGAAGCCGGCAAGGAACAGAAAGACTGGGCCCACTACGGCAACACCGAAGGTGGCAGCCGCTTCGCCGCGCTTGACCAGATCAACCGTGACAACGTCAACAAGCTGAAAGTGGCCTGGACCTACCAAACCGGCGACGTTGCAATCAGTGACGGCAACGGTGCCGAAGACCAGCTCACCCCGCTGCAGATCGGCAACAAGGTGTTCATCTGCACCCCGCACAACAACCTGATCGCACTCGATGCCGACACCGGCAAAGAGCTGTGGAAAAACGAAATCAATGCCCAGTCCAAGGTCTGGCAGCGTTGCCGAGGCATGGCCTACTTTGACGCCACTGCCGCCATCGCCCAGCCAACCCAGCCGAACAGTTCGCCGATCACCGGCGTCAGCGTAGCGGCCGGTGCCAACTGCCAGCGTCGCCTGCTGACCAACACCATCGACGGCCGCCTGATTGCCGTCGACGCTGACAACGGCGAGTTCTGCCAAGGCTTCGGCAACAATGGCCAGGTCGACCTCAAGGCCGGCCTGGGTGATGTACCGGACTCCTACTACCAGCTGTCCTCGGCACCGCTGATGGCCGGCACTACCGTAGTGGTCGGCGGCCGTGTTGCCGACAACGTCCAGACCGACATGCCAGGGGGTGTGATCCGTGGTTTTGACGTGATCACCGGTGAAATGCGCTGGGCCTTCGACCCGGGCAACCCGGAAGATCGCCAGGCACCCCAGGCCGACAGCACCTACGTGCGCAGCACCCCCAACAGCTGGGCGCCGATGTCTTACGACCCGGCGATGAACACCGTGTTCCTGCCCATGGCTTCGTCGTCCACCGACATCTACGGCGTAGAGCGCAGCAAACTGGACCACACGTACGGCGCTTCGGTGCTGGCCCTGGACGCCACCACCGGCAACCAGAAATGGGTGTTCCAGACCGTGCACAACGACCTCTGGGACTTCGACCTGCCCATGCAGCCAAGCCTGATCGACTTCACCAAGGACGACGGCCAGTCGGTACCTGCGGTGGTGATCGGCACCAAGGCCGGGCAGATCTACGTGCTCGACCGCGCCACCGGCAAGCCGCTGACCCAGGTCGACGAAGTACCGGTCAAGCCAAGCAACATCCCGAACGAGCCGTACTCCCCTACCCAGCCCAAGTCGGTGGGCATGCCGCAGATCGGCGCACAGACCCTGACCGAATCGGACATGTGGGGTGCCACCCCGTATGACCAGTTGCTGTGCCGCATCGACTTCAAGAAGATGCGCTATGACGGCCTGTACACCGCGCCGGGTACCGACCTGTCGCTGAGCTTCCCCGGTTCGCTGGGTGGCATGAACTGGGGCAGCATTTCTACCGACCCGGTACACGGTTTCATCTTCGTCAACGACATGCGTCTGGGCCTGTGGATCCAGATGATCCCCTCGCAGAACAAAGGTGGCGCAGCGTCCGGTGGCGAAGCACTGAACACTGGCATGGGCGCGGTACCGCTCAAGGGCACCCCGTATGCCGTGAACAAGAACCGCTTCCTGTCGGTCGCCGGCATTCCATGCCAGGCACCGCCGTTCGGCACCCTGACCGCCATCGACATGAAAACCCGCCAGGTGGCCTGGCAGGTGCCGGTAGGCACCGTTGAAGACACCGGCCCACTCGGCATCCGCATGCACCTGCCGATCAAGATCGGCCTGCCAACGCTGGGCGGCACCCTGTCGACCCAAGGCGGCCTGGTGTTCATCGCCGGCACCCAGGACTTCTACCTGCGCGCCTACGACAGCAGCAACGGCAAGGAAATCTGGAAGGCTCGCCTGCCGGTGGGCAGCCAGGGCGGCCCGATGACCTACGTCTCGCCGAAAACCGGCAAGCAGTATGTGGTGATCACTGCTGGCGGTGCGCGCCAGTCGACTGACCGTGGCGACTACGTGATTTCTTACGCCCTGCCGTAAGACCGCGTCGCCTGCTGCGCGGGCAAGCCCGCTCCTACAAGGCCCCTGTAGGAGCGGGCTTGCCCGCGAATGCCCCTCAAAGACAATCCGAGATTCTGTAATGCCATCCGCAATTCGCTTCACCCCCACCCTGTTGCTGGCCCTGGCCAGCAGTACCGCTCTGGCCAACGACGACCTGCTGACCCGCAGCACCCTGACCGGTGACTGGGGCGGCCTGCGACATCAACTCGAAGAAGACGGCGTCAGGATCACCGGTGACTACAGCGGTGAAACCGCCTACAACGCCCACGGTGGCCTGCACCGTTCGGCGCGCTATTCGCAGAACGTCAAGCTGAGCGTTCAGTTCGACCTGTCGAAACTGTACGGGCTGGACAACGGCGGCAAGGTCCAGCTGACCATCAACGACCGCCGCGGCAACAGCGCCTCGGAGGACCTGGTAGGCAACCGCCTGCCGATCCAGGAAAACTTCGGCGGCCTGTACACCCGCCTGACCGAGTTGAGCTACGAGCGCACGCTGTTCACCCCGGCGCTCAACGTCAAGCTCGGCTACATGGCCATGGGCAACGACCTCGGCGGCCTGGACAGCGGTATCCTGTGCAATTTCATGAACGCCGGCTTCTGCGGCCACCCGCTGAACATGTCCGGTGGCAGCGGCTGGACCAACTACCCCAACGCCCACCTCGGCGTGCGCGTGAAGTACGACCTGTCATCTGCCTGGCAGCTGCGCGTGGCAGCGTTCAACGTCGATCCGGAAAGCAACGGCAACGCCAGCCGTGCCTGGCACCTGGGGCCCAAGCACACCACCGGCACCGTGGTACCGGTAGAACTGGTATACAAGCTGCAGGGTGAGCTGCCAGGCGAGTACAAACTGGGCTACTACTACGACAGCTCCGACGTCAAACGCATCGGCAGCGACGATGAAGTGTCCGGCCGAGGTGGCCATTACCTTCTGGTCGACCAGGCGCTGTGGAATGACCAGGCCTCCCCAGGCCGAAGCCTGCACGCCTTCGGCCAGTACTCGGCGTCGAGCAAGGCCGCTTCACCGTTCACCAAGTGGTATGGCGCCGGCATGGTGCTGTACAAGCCGTTCGAAGGCCGCCCGAAAGATACCCTGGCACTGGGTTACGGCCGGGCCGTGCCCAACCCGCGTAGCCGCGATGTGCTGGAGGACGCCGCTTTCAACGCTGGCCAGCAGTTCCCGGATATCGACAGCGCCGAGCAGTTGATCGAACTGAGCTACGGCTACCAGGCCACGCCATGGCTGAACCTGCGCCCGGATGTGCAGTACATCATCGAGCCAGGGGCGTTTTCGGGCAAAGACATCGACAACGCACTGGTGGTCGGCCTGCAGGTCAAGGCGACCTTCTGAACCGCCGGGGCCGCACTGCGGCCCATCCGCCGGCGCAACCCTCAAGCCTGTTTGAGGTAGTCCACCAGCCTCAGCAGCATGGCATCACAGCCGCGCAACTGCTCGACACTGACAAACTCATCCGGCTTGTGGCCCTGGTCCATGCTGCCAGGGCCGCACACCACGGTGGGGATGCCCGCCTGGTCGAACAAGCCACCTTCGGTACCAAACGCTACCGTGCCGAACGTATCCGAACCGCTGAGTAGCGCCACCAAGTGCGCAGCCTCGCTGTCCTCCGGTGTCGCCAGCCCCGGATAGGCACTTAGCGGCTCCAGGCGAATGGCGCTGGCGGTATTGACCTTGCGCATACGCGGCAGCAACTCGGCCTGCGCATAGGTTTGCAACTGGTCAGCGACCGCCTGCGCCTCGAACCCGGGGAGCGCACGCACTTCGAAATCGAACTCGCACTCGTCCGGCACGATGTTCAGCGCCCTGCCCCCTTTGATCACGCCGGTCTGCACCGTGGAGAACGGCGGATCGAAGCGCTCGTCGTGATGGGCCGGCTGTGCCAGGGCATCGCCGATGTCACCCAACTTGCCAATCAGTTTCGCCGCATACTCGATGGCATTCACCCCATACGGCGCGTACGCCGAATGGCACGCTGTGCCCTGTACCTGGCAACGCATTGCCAGCTTGCCCTTGTGCCCCAGCACCGGTTTGAGTTCGGTGGGTTCACCGATCAGGCACAGCCGTGGTTTACACGGGCGCTGTTCGAGGGCAGCCAGCATCGAGCGTACGCCCAGGCAACCGACTTCTTCGTCATAGGAAAATGCCAGGTGTACCGGCATACGCAGCGGCTGGGCGAGAAACGCGGGCACAGCAGCCAGCGCCGAGGCAATAAAGCCTTTCATGTCGGCCGTGCCGCGGCCATACAGGCGGCCGTCACGCTCACTCAGGGCAAACGGCTCGACCGTCCAGGCCTGGCCATCCACCGGCACCACATCGGTATGCCCGGACAGCACCACGCCGCCAACGTCCCTGGGGCCGATCGTGGCGAACAGGTTGGCCTTGGTGCCCTCCGGGTTATGGAACAGCTCGCACTCCACCCCCAGTTCGGCCAGGTAATCACGGATAAAACCGATCAGCGCCAGGTTGGAGTCGCGGCTCACCGTGGCAAAGCCGATCAGCCGGGCCAGCAGCGCGCGGCTGGCACATTCACTCATCGCCCGGCACCCCATAGCTTGGGGCGGCGGTCGGGTTGAGGGCGCGGGTGACGTAATCCTGCATCTGCGGGCGGTAGGCTTGCCACAGGCCATCGAGCACACCGATCGGATCGCTATCGGCCCAATCGACGCGCAGGTCCACCAACGGCCAGGTCAGCTCGCCAGCAATCTTCAGCGCCGCCGAGTGCACCGGCCCGGCTTCGCCACCCGCGGCCATCGCCGCGTGCATGGCTGCCAGCAGGCGGTCGGCCAGGTGGCCACCGGCCTGCTCGAAGGCCAGCACCATGGCTTCGATCACCTGGGTCGAGGACAGCAGGTTGCCGGCCGCCGCGCATTGTTCGCCGGCCACTGCATGGTGTGTTCCCAGTGCTTCCCGCCCGGTGAACAAGGCCACCTGGCCGTGGCTGTCGATCACCGTGACCTGGCGGTACTCACTCCAGCCATTGGCACTGAGCACCCTGTCCAGCGCAGCGGCGGGCGGCAACTGGCCATGCTCCAGGGCATCGAGAATCTGCGGGCCCAGCGCCGGCAGGGTGATGTTCTGGGTCGAGACCGCGCCCACACCGGCACGCACCCAGGGGCAACGGGCACCCACGGCGATGCTCGACGAGCTGATGGCGATACCGACCTGGCCGGTTTCCTGGCAACGACCGATGATGGAGAACGTCATGTCATGGTTCCTGTTGTGCTGTGCGATACACGGCATTCTGAGTGGAACCTTCGGGCGGGCGAAACGACCTTTTTCCGAGGGGGTAGGCAGGAAAAAACTATGCTCCAGGGCCCGATCGCTGCGCCCGTTCGAAAAACCACGCCACCCACCCGGGCAACCCACCCCACAGGCCAGAGAACTCAAGGCCTTCGCCGTTTTATCGGCAAGCACCAGCTAAATACTATTTTCGCCATTCCCACGGCATCCCTAGTCTGGCTCCAGCAACGGCGGTCCTCCAAACCGACCTGACAAAAACCGCCTGAACAAGGGCTCGGACATGACACTGAACAACCTCGAAATCGACACCCTCGTCGTCGGCGCCGGCCAGGCCGGCGTGGCCATGAGCGAACACCTGAGCAAGCTTGGCGTGCCGCACCTGGTACTGGAGCGCAACCGCATCGCGCAGGCCTGGCGTACCGGCCGCTGGGACTCGCTGGTCGCCAACGGCCCGGCCTGGCACGACCGCTTCCCGGGCCTGGAATTCAACCTCGACGCCGATGCGTTCGCCAGCAAGGACCAGGTGGCCGACTACTTCGAGCAGTACGTACGCAAGTACAACCTGCCCGTGCGCACCGGCATTGAAGTGAAGCGCGTGGTGCGTAACAGCGACCGCCCAGGCTTCACCATCGACACCAATGAAGGCGTGATTCGCGCCAATCGCGTAGTCGCCGCCACCGGCCCGTTCCAGAAGCCGGTGATCCCGGCCATCGCGCCGAAAGACAGCAACCTGCACCAGATTCATTCCGCCGCTTATTTCAACCCAGAGCAGTTGCCTGAAGGCGCGGTACTGGTGGTTGGTGCCGGTTCTTCCGGCGTGC
Organism: Pseudomonas sp. JR33AA; assembly: GCF_021378985.1. Lineage (NCBI taxonomy): Bacteria > Pseudomonadati > Pseudomonadota > Gammaproteobacteria > Pseudomonadales > Pseudomonadaceae > Pseudomonas > Pseudomonas sp. JR33AA. The sequence continues at coordinate 31,493 of NZ_JAJSAW010000022.1, read as the reverse complement.
AGATTGCCGAGGAGCTGATGCGCGCCGGGCGCCAGGTGTACCTGTCGGTCGGTGCCCACGACCGCCCACCGCGTGCCTACCGCAACCGCGACTTCTGCTGGTGGCTGGGCGTGCTGGGCGAGTGGGACGCAGAAGTTGCCAAGCCCGGTCGCGAGCACGTCACCATCGCGGTCAGCGGCGCCCGTGGTGGCCACACCGTGGACTTCCGCGCCCTCGCCCACCAGGGCATGACCCTGGTCGGCCTGACCCAGTCGTTCGAAAACGGTGTAGCGCACTTCCAGGACAACCTGGTCGAGAACATCAACCGCGGCGACGACAACTACCTGGCCCTGCTGGATGCGGCCGATGCCTACATCGAACGCAACGGCCTGGACCTGCCGGAAGAGCCCGAAGCCCGCCAGCGCCTGGCCGATCCGGAGTGCATGCGCAACCCGCTGCAGCAGCTGGACCTGGCCAAAGCCGGCGTCAGCAGCATCATCTGGGCCACCGGTTACGGCGTGGATTTCAGCTGGCTGCAGGTGGACACCTTCGATGCCAACGGCAAGCCCCAGCACCAGCGTGGTGTGGCCCGTGAACCGGGCGTGTACTTCCTCGGCCTGCCATGGTTGTCGCGCCGTGGTTCATCGTTCATCTGGGGGGTGTGGCACGACGCCAAGCATGTCGCCGGCCACATCGCCACGCAACGTACCTACACCGCCTACCGCGACCGCGAGCAACGCGCAGCGGCTGAACAGAAAACCGCCAAGATCAGCAATGTCAGCACCCTCGGAGCCCACTGATGCCTACCCATACTCGCATCCGCATGTTCAACACCAAGGAAACCTACCCCAACCAGACCCTGGACAACGACTTGTGCCAGGCCGTGCGGGCGGGCAATACCATCTACGTGCGTGGCCAGGTCGGTACCGACTTCGAAGGCAAGCTGGTAGGCCTGGGCGACCCGCGCGCGCAAACCGAACAGGCGATGAAAAACGTCAAGCAACTGCTTGAAGAAGCGGGCTCGGACCTGTCGCACATCGTCAAGACCACCACCTACATCACCGACCCGCGCTTCCGCGAGCCGGTGTACAAAGAGGTGGGCAAGTGGCTCAAGGGCGTGTTCCCGATTTCCACCGGGTTGGTGGTGGCCGGGTTGGCTCAGGCCGAGTGGCTGATGGAGATCGACGTGATCGCCGTGGTACCCGATCAGCAATGACCGCAGGCCAATGGCGGGTGGTGACTGCCACCTGCCATCCAGCCGCGCCTGGGTTGCCCTGGGCCGTAAAGGCGGCCGCGGCGCTTTGAGCTAGAAGCCCAAGGTTGCCGACAACAGGTAAGTTCGCGGCGTGGACAAGGTCAACCCTGGCTCACTGTCATCCGACGCCCCCGCCGAGCTCCAGTGGCGGTCATCGAGCACGTTCTCGACACTGGCCCGCAAGGTAACCTCGGTGGCGTCCACCTTGAAGGCATAACGCGCCCCCACGTCATAACGCTCCCAACCGTCGATCCGCTTGCTGTTGTTCTGGTCCAGGTACTGCGAACTGGAGTGAATGCCGCGCGCGGTGAAGGTCAGGCCGTTCACCCCTGGCATGTCCCATTCAGCCCCCAGATTGACGTTGTATTCGGGCGTGGCCGGCGCACGGTTGCCATCGTAGGCACCGCCGACGGTGTCGGTCAGCTCGCTGTCGATATACATCACCCCACCCAGCACCCGCACGCCCTGCACCGGTTCACCGAACACACTCAGCTCGATGCCGCGGTTGTCACGCTTGCCGTTGGGGCCGAACACCCGCGAGACGGTATTTGTTTCGTAGGCTGGCTGGCGAATGCGGAAGGCGCTGGCAGTAAAGGCCACCTGGCCGAGGTCGTACTTGGCCCCCACTTCAATCTGGCGACTGGTGAACGGCGGGAAAATCTGGTCTTCGTTGATCGAGGTCGATGGGGCGATCTTGCCTTGGCTCAGGCCCTCCATATAGTTGGCGTACAACGAGAGCTGGTCGGTGACCTTGAGCAATACGCCCCCAGAAGGCGAGACCTTTTCTTCGTCATAGCCCGTTTCGCCTTTGACGCCGTCGCTCCAGTCATCCACCTGCACCCGTTGCCAGCGCGCACCCAGGGTCAACAGCAGGCGGTCGTCAAAAAAGCCAAGGGTATCGGCCAGGGCCACGCCGGAGAAGCGGTTTTCCGTGTAGACCTCGGGGTCGAGGCGGGTTGGCGTACCGGGTGCCGGTACGGCCACCGGGTTGTAGAGGTTGCTCGGCGCCGAGGCATAGCGCGCTCCGCCGTTGGTAAAGTCCATGTAGTAATAGCTGGCGGCCAGGTTCAGCTCGTGGCTCACCGGCCCGGTATGGAACCAGTGACGCAAACCAGCCATGGCGGTGCGCACCGACTCGTCCCGGGTAAAGTCACGCGGCTGCACGGTGAAGTCGCCGGCATCGTTGGTGATCGACACGTTATGGCGCAGGAAGTCATGGTTGCTCTTGCGCGCACCGACCGCACCATAGGCCAGCAGCGATTCGCTGATATCGTACTCGGCGTTCAGCGCACCGAAGGTGTCGTTGGTACGCGCCTTGCTCCAGGCCTGGGCGTAGTTGTGGCGTACGTCATTGGCATTGGGCACCTTGGCATTGGCACCGACCAGCACACGCTCCTGCGGGGCGTCGGTATCGCGCTCGGTGTGGCCGAGGTCCGCCGAGAGACGCAGGCGCTCGCCTCGAAAATCCAGGCCCAGCACCGCCATTTCGCGGTCGACGCGCTGGTGGTCCCATTCGGTATCACCGGCCTGCTTAACACCATTGAAGCGCACGCCGAACTGCTGGCCTTCACCAAAGCGACGGCCGATGTCCACGGCGCCGCCAGCCTGGCCGGCCGAGGCGTAGCTGCCGGTGAATTCGGTGATCGGCTTGTCAGCGGCTCGCTTGGGCTGCACATTGATACCGCCCCCCACGCTGCCACGCGGCGATATGCCGTTGATCAACTGGCTGGGGCCTTTGATGACGTCGACCCGGTCGGCCATTTCCATGTCGATCGAATACGTCGGCAAGATGCCATATAGGCCGTTGTAGGCCACATCACTGTTGAACAGGCTGAAGCCGCGAATGGTGAACTGCTCGAAACGCCCGCCCGCCGGGTTGGTAGCGCGCACGGAGGGGTCACTGGCAATCAGCTCGCCCAAGGTGCGCGCCTGTTGGTTCTTGACCAGTTCACTGGTGTAGCTGGTGATGCTGAACGGGGTTTCCAGGAAGTCGCGCGAACCGAGCAAGCCTTGTGCTCCCTGGCGTGCCACTTGGCCACCGGCATACGGCTGCGTTTCATTACCTGCAGCCAGGCCGCCGACGATGCTGGTGGGGGCGATTTCCAGAGCGCCATTGGCCTGGGGGGCAGGCATCAGGGTGAAAGCCCCCTCACCCACCGGTAGCGCCTGCAGGCCGCTACTGCGTAGCAACTGACTGAAGCCTTCATCGACACTGTAACGACCTGACAAGCCATTACTGTGTCGGCCCTCTACCAACGCCGGGTCCAGCGAAAGGCTGACACCGGCCTGGTCGGCGAAATGGGTCAAAGCGGCACCCAGGCTGGCTGGCGCAACCTGAAACGTACGCCGGGCCGGCTCATCGGCCCAGGCGGGTGCACACAACAGCAGGCTCATCGCGAACAATGGATGTGCTGCGCGCGCCAGTGGGCGCAGGCGGCAAGATTTTACTGCAGGCATTGAACAAGGCTCCCCTTTTATTTTCGCCTACCGGTAATGACCGGCGAGTGAAAAAAAGGGGACAGCCTCATGCGCGATTTTCCCGTGCGGTCAGGCTCACCCAATAACGCGTGCGGGTCTGCACCTGCAACGGCAGGCTGGCGGCGAGCAGGGCCAACACCCGGTCGGTGTCGTCAAGGCGGAACGTGCCGGTAACACGCAAGCGCTCCAGTTCTGGTGCCCAGCGCAGTACGCCGGGGCGATACCTGCGCAGTTCGCGCAGCAACTCGCCCAACGGGCGGTCGTCCAGCCGTAGCGCGCCTTCGCGCCAGCCCAGTTGCCATTCGTCGAACGCTTGGACAGGACCAACGCCAGCCGCCTGCAAACTGGCCTGTTGGCCGGCCTGTAGCATCACGGCAGGACCACGCAACGGCTGCAGGCTGACCGCCCCCTTGATCGCCGACACCCGGCAGGCCCCATCAAGCAGGCGCAGGCACACCTCGCCCTCACTGAGCACCACCCGGCCGTAAGGCACCTGCAAGGTGAAGCTCAGGTTACCGGGCACGCTCAGGGCGACTTCACCGCGCAGCAGTGCCACGCGGCCTGCCCCCCGCTCGATATCGACCGCACTGTCGGTGTTCAACTGCAACAAAGTGCCGTCGCTCAGCAGTGCCTGCCTGCGCTCCCCGACCGTGGTGCGCATGTCGGCGGCCCAGGCCTCCAGAGGCAGCTCACGGCTCACCAGCCAGGCCACCGGTAACAACGCCGACACACCCAGGGCTTGTTTGAGCAGTGCCCGACGACCGGCATCCGGGCGATCCAGGGCGGCCATCGCCAATGCGCCGGGCAACCCGGCAAACCTCGCTCGCAGCAGGGATGCCTTTTGCCAGGCGTCTTCGTGCAGGTGACTGCTGGCGCGCCATTGCGCCAGACGCAGCAGGTCAGATTCGCTTGCGTCGCCAGAATCCAGCAATGCCAGCCAGCGGGCTGCAGCACGCAGCGCCTCGCGGGTTTCTGGGGTGTTGGGGCTCATTGCAACTCGGCCAACAGGCAATGTTCGTAAGCCTGCGCCATGTAGCGTTTCACCGAGCGCTGGCAAACGCCCAGGCGCTGGCCAATCTCGGCGTAGCCCAAGCCTTCCAGCTGGCTCCAGAGAAAGGCCTTGCGTATCGCCGGCTTGAGGCCGTCGAGCAATTCATCCAGTGCTTGCAGGGTTTCGAGCAGTACCCAGCGCTGCTCTGGGGACGGCACATGTTGCTCGGGCAACTGCGCCAGGGCATCCAGGTAGGCCTGCTCCAGGCTACGACGCTGGTGGAAGTTGCTCAGCAAGCGCTTGCCCACGGTCAGCAGGTAGGCACGCGGTTCACGTATGTCCGCCAGCGGCTGGGCACTGGCCAGAATGCGCAGAAAGGTATCCTGACTGAGGTCGGCAGCATCCCAGGCATTGCCCATCCGCCGGCGCAGCCAGGCTTCAAGCCAGCCGCGATGCTCCCGGTACAGGGCAGGCAGGCCAGGCTCCGGTGGCGGCGCGGCGTCGATCATGAGGAGGGTCCTGCGGCGGAGTAAATAAGATTAATTCTAATTTACATCACACCACAGAACCAAGCGGTTTGTTACCGGTCAGGCAATGGCTTCATCTACCAGCACTTGTGCTTCCTGCACCAGACGCTGCAAATGTGCCTCGTCGATGAAGCTTTCGGCGTAGATCTTGTAGATGTCTTCGGTACCCGACGGGCGCGCGGCGAACCAGCCATTGGCAGTCATCACCTTAAGCCCGCCAATCGCCTGGCCATTGCCTGGGGCGTGGCTGAGGATTTGCACGATCGGCTCACCAGCCAGCTCGGTCGACTTCACCTGCTCCGGCGCCAGCTTGCTCAGCAACGCCTTTTGCCGCGCATCCGCCTTGGCCTCGACACGGGTGGCGAACGGCTTGCCCAGCGCGTCGGTCAGGTCGGCATAAGCCTGGCTCGGGTTACGCCCGGTACGGGCGGTCATTTCGGCGGCCAGCAAGGCCGGGATCAACCCGTCCTTGTCGGTGGCCCACACCGAGCCATCACGGCGCAGGAACGAAGCCCCTGCACTTTCTTCGCCACCAAAACCGAGCGAACCGTCGAACAAGCCCTGGGCGAAGAACTTGAAGCCCACCGGCACTTCATACAGATCGCGGCCCAGACGTTGGGTAACGCGGTCGATCAGGCCGCTGGAGACCACGGTCTTGCCCACGGCGGCGTCACTGCGCCACTGCGGGCGGTGGCGGAACAGGTAGTCGATGGCCACGGCGAGGTAGTTGTTGGGTTGCAGCAAGCCGTCAGGGGTGACGATGCCGTGACGGTCGTGGTCCGGGTCGCAGGCGAAGGCCACGTCAAAGCGCTCGCGCAGGCCTATCAGGCCCTGCATGGCATACGGCGAGGAAGGGTCCATGCGGATCTGGCCGTCCCAGTCGACGGTCATGAAGCGGAAGGTCGGGTCGACCTCGGTGTTCACCACTTCCAGGTCCAGCTGGTAGTGCTTGGCAATCGCCGACCAGTAGCGTACCCCTGCCCCGCCCAGCGGATCGACGCCCAGGCGCAAGCCGGCGCCACGGATGACATCGAAATCGATGACGTTTTCCAGGTCGGCCACATAGTGGCTGATGTAGTCGTGGCGGTGGGTGGTTGGCGCCTGCAGCGCCTGGGCATGGTCCATGCGCTTGACGCCCGCCAGGTTAGCCGCCAGCAGCTCGTTGGCCTTGCCCTCGATCCACTTGGTCACGTCGCTGTCGGCCGGGCCGCCGTTGGGCGGGTTGTACTTGAAGCCACCGCTTTGCGGCGGGTTGTGCGACGGGGTGATGACGATACCGTCAGCCAGACCCTGCGTGCGGCCACGGTTGTGGCAGAGGATGGCGTGGGAAACCGCCGGCGTAGGCGTATATTCGTCATCCTTGGACAGCATCACCTGCACGCCGTTGGCGGCCAGCACTTCCAGGGCGCTGGCGGTCGCCGGCGCTGACAGGGCGTGGGTATCGGCGCCGATGAACAGCGGGCCATCGATGCCTTTTTCCTGGCGATACAGGCAGATTGCCTGGCTGATGGCCAGGACGTGATACTCGTTGAAACTCAATTCATGCGAACTGCCCCGGTGCCCCGAGGTGCCGAAGGCCACGCGCTGGGCCGCCACGGCAGCGTCTGGGCGGCCCGTGTAATAGGCGGTAAGCAGCCGGGGAATATCGACCAGCACGCTGGCCGGAGCCGGCTTGCCTGCCAAAGGACTGAGCGTCATGCAAAAACCTCGAGTTCAACGGATGTTGGTGTTGGAACGTGCAGTGTACTGAGAGTTGCAATGCCGTGCGATGGGGGCATCAAAGAAACCCAGGCCCTGCAGGTATTGCGCATACCGCCCAACCCTGTGACGGTCTAGAGTACAAGCCATACCCCTTGTGAATGAGGCCCCATGGCTTTCCATCGCCTGACCCGCACACACCCGCGCCTGAGCCTCGCCGCTGTAGTCGGCGTTGCTGGCGCCTGGCTGATCCCCGCCGGTGATACCGTGCAGCACATCCTCGCTGGCTGGAACCTGGGGGTGTGGCTGTACCTGCTGCTGGTGCTCTACCTGAGCTGGACAGCCAGCCCGGAAAAGGTCCGCAAGGTTGCCGGCGTCGAAGACGAGAACGCGGGCCTGGTCCTGCTGACCGTGTGCATCGCCGCCATCGCCAGCCTTGCTGCGGTCACCCTGCAACTGGTCTCCAGCCGCGGCCTGCAAGGCACGGCACTGGCCGTGCACTATCTCTACACCGGCCTGACCGTCGCCGGTTCCTGGCTGCTGATCGGCTGCATATTCACCCTGCACTACGCGCGCCTGTTCTACACCGGGCAAAACCACGAACCGCCACTGCGCTTCGCTGATGGCGAGCGCAACCCGGACTACTGGGACTTCCACTATTTCTCGTTCACCATCAGCGTGGCGGTGCAAACCTCAGACGTGGGCGTCGCCGGGCGTGGGTTGCGGCGGGTGGTGCTGGCGCATTCGCTGGTGGGCTTCGTGTTCAATACGGCAATTCTGGGGTTCACTATCAACATCGCCGCCGGGTTGCTGGGTTGACAGGCCGCTCGTCTGAAAAACCTGCGCGTCGAACGTCTCGAAAGCCACGAAACCCGCTGGTTACCTGACACCTTTCGTTCGGGAAAACGTTTGCCATGCAGCCAACCGACACACTGCGCCCATGACAAAGGTGTGACCCCTGTCAAGCATTCGCACATTTGTCATAGTTGCAACCGAAAATCGCGCGCAGCAGGTGCTATCTTTAGTTTCCCGGCGGCCGCATCGATGTGGCCACCCACCCATCACGTCCAGGTACGGACAAGGAGGCTGGCATGAACAAGATGACGTTCCCCAACGCCTGCCAGGTGATGCGCTGGCATTTCCATCCGCTGGGTTTCGAGGCCAGCATGGATGCGCCACGTAGCATGGTCGCGCGGCTGTTCGACCGAGCCAGCGGTGAAACCCTGCTGGCGATTGCGGGCATCCCCTGTTCAGCGATCATGGCCGCCGCCGATGTAGAACGCATCATCGAGGCCGTCGAGGCGGAAATGGACGCCTTCCTACCCGCCTTTACCCTGCGCGCTGCAGTCTAGCCCGCAGCGGTGAGTTCCGGGCCCATGGCCTGCAACTTGCTCATGAACTGCTCGGCCGGCACAGGCTGGCCCAGCAGGTAGCCCTGCAACGAATCACAACCCAGACGGGTCAGGAAGTCCTGCTGCTTGTCGGTTTCAACCCCCTCGGCAACGATACGCAGGCCCAGCGCCTGGCCCAGCGCGACAATTGCCGAAACAATGGCTGCATCGTCACTGTCCTGCTCCAGGTCGCGTACGAAACCGCGGTCGATTTTCAGCTCGTTGGCTGGCAGGCGCTTGAGGTACATCAGGCTGGAATAGCCCGTACCAAAGTCATCAATGGACAAGTCCACGCCCATGTCGGACAGGCGCTGCAGCACGGTCAGGCTGGCGTCGGCATCGTGCATGGCGGTGGTTTCGGTAATTTCCAGTGTCAGGCAGTTGGCCGGCAAGCCATTCTGCTGCAGGGCGCGGGCCACGCTGTCGACCAGACCGGCATGGCAGAACTGGATGGCCGACAGGTTCACCGCCATGCGCCAGCCATGGTAGCCCTGATCGAGCCACTGACGCATCTGACGGCAGGCCTCGATGAGTACCCACTCACCTATGGGGATGATCAGGCCGGTCTTTTCCGCCAGGCCGATGAAGCGGTCAGGCAGCAGCAGGCCCTGCTGCGGGTGCTCCCAGCGCAGCAAGGCTTCGGCGCCAATCGGCTGGCAGGCCTGGGCGTCGAACTTGGGCTGGTAATGCAAGCGGAACTGGCGCTGCTCCAGCGCCTGGCGCAAGTCCTGCAGCAGTTGCAACTGCTGGCGAGCATTGCTGTTCATCGACACATCGAAGAAGCTGTAACCGTTCTTGCCGGCGCTTTTGGCATGGTACATGGCAGCGTCGGCGTTACGCAGCAGCTCGTGCTGGTCCTGGCCATTGCCCGGGTACAGAACGATGCCCAGACTCGCCGACAGTTGCAGGTCGTGCTCGGCCACGCGGAAAGGCCGGGACACCAGGTTGACCTGCTTGACCGCCACGTCCATGGCATCGGTCGGCTCCTGCAGTTCCACCAGCAGAACGAACTCGTCGCCGCCAATGCGTGCCAGCGTGTCCTGGCTGTGCAGGTGGCCGCGCAGGCGGGTCGCCACGGCCTTGAGCAAAAGGTCACCGATATGATGGCCAAAGGCGTCGTTGACGGGTTTGAAGCCGTCCAGATCAATGAACATCAGGGCAAAACAACCGCCCTGCTCCGCCACTTTGGCGATGGCCTGTTCGATGCGATCGGCCAGCAGGGTACGGTTGGGTAGATCGGTGAGGGTGTCGTGCAAGGCCAGTTGGGTCAGTTCCTGATTGGCCAAGGTCAGCGAACGGGCCAACTCGGCCGTACGTGCCTCGAGACGAGCGTCCAGCACCGAAGTCAGCAAAGCCACTGCCAGTACTGCCAGCGTGGTGATCAAAACCAGGTAAACCAGGCTGTCACCCTGCAACCCGCCCCCCAGCGCGCCGCAGAAGCTGCCCTCGGGGAAGTTCGCCGCTGCCATGCCGGTGTAATGCATGCCCACGATGGCAATGCCCATGACCACCGCCGCCACGCCGCGGAGCTGCCGTATATAGGGTGTGTGTGTGCGCAGGCGGAAGGCGATCCACAAGGCCGCCGCCGAGGCGACTACGGCAATCAGCAGCGAAGCGCCGAACAATGTCGGGTCGTAATCGATGCCCGGCAGCATCCGCAGGGCAGCCATACCGGTGTAGTGCATGCAAGCGATACCGGCGCCCATGATCAGCGCGCCGAACCCCAACTGCAGCGCTGGCAGGCTAGGCTGACTGACCAGCCACAAGGCAAAGCCCGAGGACAGCACAGCGATCAGCAGCGAGAACGCGGTCAGGGCCAGGTCGTACCCCAAGTCGATGGGCAAGCTGAAGGCAAGCATGCCAATGAAGTGCATCGACCACACGCCGATGCCCATGGCCAACGCACCGCCGCCCATCCACAGGCAGGCAGCGCGGCCCTTGGCCGTGGCGATGCGGCCCGTCAGGTCAAGGGCGGTATAGGATGCCAGGATCGCCACGCACAGCGAAATCAACACCAGCGAAGAGGAGTAGCTACCGATCAGCATTGAGAGTTCCAGTGCCGGGACAGGGGGCCCGACAAAAGCTGACGATTGTACTCAAGCTTAAGCGAAACGCACGGGGTTTTTGCGAATGGGAATGGATCCAATAAGCATGGCGCCGTGCCTCTACGCGCGGTCAATCCTGCTCGGCAAACGCCTGCTCTGCATCCCAGCCGCCACCCAACGCAGCCACCAGTTGCACACTGGCCACCAGGCGCCCTTGCAGCAGGTTCAGCACACTGCGCTCGTTGCTCAGCGCCGTGGTTTGCACGTTGACCACATCCAGATAGCCGATCAGCCCGGCGCGGTACTGGTTCTCGGTCAGGCGCAACGACTCACGGGCGGCATCAAGCGCTTCCTGGCGCACCACGGCTTCATCGCCATACACCTTCAATTGAACCAGCAGGTTTTCCACTTCCTTGAAGCCGTCCAGCACGGTCTGGCGATACTGCGCCACGGTCTGGTCATACACGGCGACCGTGCGGTCGACCTCGGCGCTGCGTTTGCCGGCGTCGAACAGGGTCAGCGCCAACTGCGGGCCTACCGACCAGTAGCGGTTGGGCAACTCGATCCAGTTGCTGAAGCTGCTGCTGGAATAACCGCCACTCATGCTCAGGCTGAGGTCCGGGAAGTAGGCTGCCCGCGATACCCCGATGTTGGCGTTGGCCGCCATCACGTTGCGTTCGGCTGCTGCGATGTCCGGGCGCCGCTCCAGCAGTTGCGAAGGCAGCGAAACCGGTATTTGCGGCAACGCTGGAATGGCCTTGCTGTCGGCCAGGGCGAAGTCGGCAGGCGTCTTGCCCAGCAGCACGGCGATGGCATTTTCGAACTGCGCACGCTGCCAGATCAGGTCGATCAGGTCAGCCTGGGTGCTTTTGAGCTGAGTGCGGGCCTGGGCCACGGCATCCGGCCCGGCGACACCGGCGCGGTACTGGTTTTCGTTCATTCGCAGCGAGCGTTCATAAGCCGCCACGGTGGCTTCCAGCAAACGCTTCTGCTCATCGATAACCCGCAATTGCAGGTAGTTCTGCACCAGCTCCGACTGTTGGCTCAAGCGGATCGAAGCAAGGTCGGCGAAACTCGCTTCGGCACTTGCCTCGTTGGCATTCAGGGTTTCGCGCAGCTTGCCCCACAGGTCGATCTCCCAGCTCACGCCCAACTGCGCGTTGTAGGTGTTGCGGATGCCGCTGCTGTTATTGGACAGGCTGGAACTGGAGCTGCCGGTGCCCTGCGCCGAGCGGTTCTTGCTGGCGCTCAAGTCCAGGCTGGGGAACAGCGCCGCCCGGCTGCTGCGCACCAGCGCCTGGGCCTGACGGTACTGGGCTTCTGCTTGCGCCACGGTCTGGTTGCTGCGGTTGAGCGCTTCGACCAGCGCGTTGAGCTCGGCATCACCGTAGATTTCCCACCAGGCGCCACGGGCGATGGCGTCGGACGGCGTGGCCTGTGTCCAACCTTCGGCGTGCTTGAACTGCGTCGCCGTGCTGTTCAGCTCGGGGCGGTGGTAGTCCGGGCTTAGGGTACAGGCACTGAGCAAGGCCACGCACAACCCGGCGCCAAGCAGGCGCGAGCCACGGCCACGGGTCAGTGCTTGCAGGGCACGGTGAAGTGGGGTCTGGGCAAAAGTCATAGCGGGGTTTCCAGGGCGGCGTCGGTGCGCACGCCACGCCAACGGTTGAAACGGTGGCGCAGGCGGTCCAGGTACAGGTAAACCACCGGCGTCGTATAAAGGGTGAGGATCTGGCTGAACACCAGGCCACCGATGATGGTCAGGCCCAATGGCTGACGCATTTCTGCGCCTTCTGCGTGGCTCAGCAGCAACGGCAATGCGCCAAGGATCGCCGCCAGGGTGGTCATCAGGATTGGCCGCAGGCGCAGCAGGCAGGCCCGGCGGATCGACTCTTCAGGCGAAAAGCCCTGATGGCGCTCCAGCTGCAAGGCCAGGTCGATCATCAGGATGGCATTTTTTTTCACCACCCCAATCAACAGGAACAGCCCCAGCAGCGAGATCAGGCTGAACTCGCCACCGGTGACGTACAGCGCCAGCAAGGCACCGACGCCCGCCGAAGGCAGAGTGGAGAGAATGGTCAGCGGGTGAATGTAGCTTTCATACAGAATGCCCAGCACCAGGTACACCAGCAGCAGTGCGCCAAGGATCATCAATGGCTGGCCCTGCTGGGTCTTGGCAAAGGCATCGGCAGAGCCACCAAGCTTGGCAATCACCTCCTCGGGCAGGCCGAGCCTGGCCACCGTGCGCTCCAGTGCCGCCATGGCCTGGTCGGGGCTGTAGCCCTCGGCGACGTCGAAGGCGATGTCCTCCGAGGCGAACTGGCCTTCGTGGCTGACCCGGTCGTTGGCCAGGCTGTTCTCGTAGTGGGCGATGGTCGACAGCGGTACCCGTGCGCCGTCGGCGGTGATCACCTGCACCTGCTCCAGCGTGCTCGGGTCCCAGGCGTATTTCGGGTTGATCTCCAGCACCACCTGGTACTGGTTGAGGCTGTCGTAGATGGTGGAGATCTGCCGCTGGCTGTAGGCGTTGTTCAGCACTGCGGTGACCATGTCCATGTCGATGCCCAGGCGCTTGGCCTGGTCACGGTCGACCACCAGCGTCACCTGTTGGGTACCGGCGCCATCACGGGCGTCGATGGCGGTCAGCTCAGGCAGTGCACGCAGCGCCGCGACCACCTTGGGGAACCATTCGCGCAACGCTGCCAGGTCACCGCTTTGCAGGGTATACAGGTACTGCGAAGAGGTCTGGTCACGCCCGCCGCCACCCAGTTGCAGGTCCTGGTCGGCCATCAGGAACAGGCGCCCGCCGGGCACTTTGGGCAGTTCCTTGCGCAGGCGCTCGATCACTTTCTGCGCATCGATCTTGCGCTCGCTGATCGGTTTCAGACGCACTAGCACAAAGGCGTTGTTGGTACCGCTGTTACCACCGATGAAACCGGCAACGCTCTGTACTGCCGGGTCGGCCAGCAGGGCGCGGCGGTAGATTTCCATCTTCGGCTGCATCACCGTGAATGACAGACCGTCGTCACCCCGGATGAAGCCCATCAACTGGCCGGTATCCTGCTGGGGCATCAGCGTCTTGGGCACCACCACGTACAGGGCGATGTTGATGCCGATGGTGGCCAGCAGGCTGAGCAGGGTCAGGCGCTTGTGGCGCAGGGCCCACCCCAGGCTGCGGTCATAGGCATCAACCATACGCTGATGCAGCCTGTCGCTCCAGCGCTGCAGGCGTGTCTGCTGGGCCTGGTGCGGCTTGAGCCAGCGGGCGCAGAGCATCGGTGTCAGGGTGAGCGACACCACCAGCGAGACGATGATCGCCGCCGCCAGGGTGATGGAAAACTCCTGGAACAGGTTGCGCACGATGCCGCCCATGAACAGGATGGAGACGAACACCGCCACCAGCGACACGTTCATCGACAGCAAGGTGAAGCCCACTTCCTTGGCGCCCAGGAAGGCCGCCTTCATCGGTGGCTGACCGTTCTCGATGTGCCTGGAGATGTTTTCCAGCACCACGATGGCATCGTCCACCACCAGCCCGGTGGCAAGGATCAGCGCCATCAGCGACAGGTTGTTGAGCGAGAAACCGCACAGGTACATGACCGCAAAAGTACCCACCAGCGATACCGGCACCGCCAGGCTGGGGATCAGCGAGGCGCGCAGGCTGCCAAGGAACAGGTAAACCACCAGGATCACCAGCACCACGGCGATCAGCAGGGTGTGCTCGGCCTCCTTGAGGGTGGCCTTGATCACGGGCGAGCGGTCCATGGCCACGTTCAGTTGCACGCTGGCTGGCAGCAACGACTGCAGTGCCGGTAGCTGCGCCTTGATCTGGTCGACCGTTTCGATGATGTTGGCGCCGCTCTGGCGGTTGACCACCAGCAACACCGCGGCCTGGTCGTTGAAGAAGCCGCTGTTGTAACGGTTTTCAACGCCGTCGGTGACGGTCGCCACGTCAGACAGGCGCAGAATGGTGCCGTTCTGCTGGCGAATCACCACCGGCTCGTAATCCTTGGCGCTTTCCAGCTGGTCGTTGGCCCGCACCTGCCAGTTGCGCTCGGCGTCCTCGACAAAGCCCATGGGCCGGCGCTGGTTGGCGTTGGACACTGCGGTGCGCACTTCGTCAAGCGACAGGTTGTACTGGTTGAGCAGTTGCGGCTCGACGGCAATACGCACGGCCGGCAGCGAACTGCCGCCGATCTGCACCTCCCCTACCCCGGATACCTGAGCCAGGCTCTGTGAAAGGATGGTGTCGGCCAGGTCATACAGCTGGCCCTTCTGCAGCACATCCGAGGTCAGCGACAGCACCATGATGGGCGCCTGCGACGGGTTGATCTTCTTGTAGGTGGGCATGCTGCGCATGCCACTGGGCAGCAGGTTGCGGGTAGCGTTGATCGCCGCTTGCACTTCACGGGCTGCGCCATCAATGTCACGGCCCATCTCGAAGCCGATGATGACCCGCGTCGAACCCTGGTTGGAGCTGCTGGTGAGCGTGGTGACGCCGGCGATGCTGCCCAGCTTGCGTTCCAGCGGTGTGGCTACGGTGGAAGCCATGACCTCGGGGCTGGCACCAGACAGGTTCGCCGACACCACGATCACCGGGAAGTCCATTTGCGGCAGTGGCGCCACTGGCAGCAAGCCAAAGCTGACCCCACCCAGCAGCATGATCGCCAGGCTCAACAGCATGGTCGCCACCGGGCGACGAATGAAAGGCCCGGACAGGTTCATGCCTGGGCCTGCTTCACGTCGGTGGCCGGGCGCCAGCGGCGGGCCAGGCGATCGAAGTACAGGTAGATGACCGGGGTGGTGAACAGCGTCAGCACCTGGCTGACCAGCAACCCGCCGACCATCACCAGGCCCAGTGGCTGGCGCAGCTCGGCGCCGGAACCGGTGGCAAGCATCAGCGGCACCGCACCGAACAGCGCCGCCAGGGTGGTCATCAGGATCGGCCGGAAGCGCAGCAGCGCGGCCTGGTAGATGGCATCGCGCGGGCTCATGCCCTGATGGCGCTCGGCCTCCAGGGCGAAGTCGATCATCATGATTGCGTTCTTCTTGACGATACCAATCAGCAGGATGATGCCGATGATGGCAATCATGCCCAGGTCGTTACCGCTGATGAGCAAGGCCAGCAAGGCACCGACCGCCGCCGACGGCAGGGTCGAGAGGATGGTGACCGGGTGGATGTAGCTTTCGTACAGCACCCCCAGCACGATGTACATGGTCACCACCGCCGCCAGAATCAGCAGCAAGGTGCTCGACAGCGACGCCTGGAAGGCCTCGGCCGCACCCTGGAAGCGGGTTTGCACACCCAGCGGCATGCCGATGTCCTTCTGCACCTGCTCGATCACCTGCACGGCTTCGCCCAGCGACGCGCCGTGGGCCAGGTTGAACGACAAGGTCACTGCCGGAAACTGGCCGATGTGGGAAATAGCCAGCTGGGCTTGACGCTGCTCGATCCGCGCCAGCGCCGAAAGGCGCACCTGCCCGCCATCAGTGGCCTTGACGTGGATCGACTCCAGCGCCTGCGGGCCGATCGTTGCGGCGTCCTTGGACTGCAACACCACACGGTACTGGCTGGCCTGGGTGTAGATGGTCGAGATCTGCCGCTGGCCGAAGGCGTCGTACAGGGCATTGGTGATCTGCGACACGCTGATCCCCAGGCGGCTGGCCATGTCACGGTCGATTACCAGGTACACCTGCAAGCCCTTGTCCTGCAGGTCGCTGGCCACATCGGCCAGTTCCGGGCGCTGCTGCAGCGCCTGCACCAGCTTGCCGCTCCACTGCGCCAGCAGGTCGGCGTCCGGCGACGACAGGCTGAACTGGTACTGGGTGCGGCTGACCCGGTCCTCGATGCTGAGGTCTTGCACCGGCTGCATGAACAGGCGGATGCCCACCAGCCGGTCGACCTGCGGCTGCAGGCGGCTGATCACTTCGCTGGCGCTGACATCGCGCTCGCCGTGGGGTTTGAGGTTGATCAGCAGGCGACCGCTGTTGAGCGTGGCGTTGTCGCCGTCTACGCCAATGTAGGACGACAGGCTTTGCACGGCCGGGTCTTGCAGGATGACCTTGCTCAGGGCCTGCTGACGTTCGCTCATGGCGGCGAACGAAGTGGACTGCGGCGCTTCGGAAATACCCTGGATCACCCCGGTGTCCTGCACCGGGAAGAAGCCCTTGGGCACGACCATGTACAGAAACACCGTGAGCACCAGGCTGGCCACCGCCACCAGCAAGGTCAGCGGCTGATGCTTGAGCACCCACTGCAGGGCACTGCCGTAGTGCTTGATCAGCCAGTCGATCCAGGCGCCACTGGCGCGGTAGAAGCGGCCTTGTTCTTCTTCCTTGGGTTCGCGCTTGAGCAGACGCGCGCACATCATCGGCGTCAGGGTCAGGGACACCACCAGGGAAATCAGAATGGCCACTGCCAGCGTGATGGCGAACTCGCGGAACAGGCGACCGACCACATCCGCCATGAATAGCAACGGGATAAGGACCGCAATCAGCGAGAAGGTCAGCGAAATCAGGGTGAAGCCAATCTGTCGGGCGCCCTTGAGCGCCGCCTGCATGGGCGTCTCGCCCTCTTCGATATGCCGGGAGATGTTCTCCAGCATGACGATGGCATCATCGACCACAAAGCCGGTGGCGATGGTCAGGGCCATGAGTGTCAGGTTGTTGACCGAGAACCCGGCCAGGTACATGACCCCGAACGTCCCGATCAGCGACAGCGGCACGGCAATCGACGGAATGAGGGTGGCGCTGAAGCGGCGCAGGAAAACGAAGGTGACCATCACCACCAGAACGATGGCGATCAGCAGTTCGTGCTGCACGTCCTTGACCGCGGCGCGAATGGTCTGGGTGCGGTCGGTCAGCACCGATACATCGAGGCCGGCCGGCAGGTTGTCGGTGATCGACGGCAGCAGGCCCTTGATGCGGTCGACCACTTCGATCACGTTGGCGCCCGGCTGACGCTGGATGTTCAGCAGCACAGCATGGTTCTCGTTCGCCCAGGCCGCCAGCCGCTCGTTTTCGGCGCCGTCGACGATTTCGGCTACATCTTTCAGGCGCAGCGGCGCACCGTTGTTGTAGGCCAGGATCAGGTTGGCGTATTCCTCGGGGGAGCGCAGCTGGTCGTTGGCATCGAGCATCGACACCCGGGTCGGGCCGTCGAAGTTGCCTTTGGGCTGGTTGACGTTGGAGGCACCGATCAGCGTGCGCACGTCATCCAGATTCAAGCCATTAGCCGCCAGGGCGTCGACGTTGACCTTGATGCGTACCGCCTGGCGCTGGCCACCGGCAATGCTGACCATGCCCACGCCGCTGATTTGCGCAAGCTTTTGCGCCACGCGGGTATCGACCAGGTCGTTGAGCTTGGGCAGCGGCATGGTCTTGCTGGAGATGGCCAGGGTCAGCACCGGGGTGTCGGCCGGGTTGACCTTGTTGTACACCGGCGGTGCCGGCAGGTCGCTGGGCAACAGGTTGCTGGCGGCGTTGATCGCGGCCTGCACCTGTTGCTCGGCAACGTCCATGTTCATGTCGAGGTTGAAACGCAAGGTCAGCACCGACGCGCCGCCAGAACTGGTCGAGGCCATCTGCTCCAGGCCTGGCATCTGGCCGAACTGGCGTTCCAGCGGCGCGGTGACGGCGCTGGTCATCACCTGCGGGCTGGCGCCGGGGTACAGGGTCATGACGCGAATGGTCGGGTAATCCACCTGCGGCAAGGCAGAAACCGGCAGCAACTTGTAGGCGATCAGGCCGGCCAGCACGATGGCCAGCATGCTCAGCGTGGTGGCAACCGGGCGCAGGATGAACAGGCGCGAGAGGTTCATGCGCCCGCCTTGCCTGCTGCGTTGCCGGGTTGCGCTTCACCTGTTTGCGCCGCGCCCTTGGCTTCCTGCCCTTGCAGGTGCTGGCCCGGGGTGGTCGGCACTTGCGAGCTGTCTTCGACCACTTCCACCTTGGTGCCTTCGCGCAGGCGGTCGGTGCCTTCCAGCACCAGGCGGTCGCCGGCCTTCAAACCGTCGAGAATGACGCTGTTCTCGCCATCGCTGGCGCCCACCTTCAGCTTGCGGACATTGACGGTACTCTGCTCGTTGACCACATAAGCGAAGGTGCCGTCGTTGCCAAACTGGATGGCCGCGGCCGGGGCCATGACCACCTGCTTGAGGGTGTCGGCCAGCAGGCGCACGTTGACGAACTGGTTGGGGAACAGGGCCAGGTCCTTGTTCTCGAAGCGGCCTTTGAACTTAAGCGTGCCGGTGGTGGTGTCGATCTGGTTGTCGATGCTGCCCAGCACACCGGTGGACTGCAGCTTGCTGTCACTGCGGTCCCAGGCCTCGACCGGCAGGCTGGCGCCACTGCGGTAGCGCTCCAGCACAGTGCTCAGTTCGGTTTCCGGCAGGGTGAAGGCTACGTTGATCGGCTCGGTCTGGGTGATCACCACCAGCGCGGTGGTGTCGTTGGCGGCCACCAGGTTGCCCAGATCAAGCTGGCGCAGGCCCACACGGCCACTGATCGGCGCACGGATCTGGGTGAAATCGAGGTTCAGGCGGGCATCGTTGACCTGTGCCTGATTGGTCTTGACCAGCCCCTGGAACTGCGCCACCTGGGCTTCGGCGGTGTCCAGGGTCTGCTTGGCGATGCTGTCTTCGGCGTACAGGCCTTTATAGCGGGCCAGGTCGACCTGAGCGTTCTTCAACTGTGCCTGGTTCTGCGCCAAGGTGCCTTCGGCCTGTTGCAGGGCGATGCGATAAGGGCGCGGGTCGATTTCGGCCAGCAGGTCGCCGGCCTTGACGCGCTGGCCTTCCTTGAAGTGGATTTTCACAAGTTCGCCAGCCACGCGGCTGCGCACATTGACTGTATTGGTCGCAGTGACCGTGCCCAAGGCTTTGTAGTAGAGGGGAAAGTCGCCTGTGCGCACCGGCACGACGCGTACCGGCACCGGGTCACTGGAGCCGCCAAAACCTGGGCGCCCGCCGATCATGCCCATGCCCTTGCCACCGCGCCCGCCACTGGCTTCTTTATGCGCAGGCGTCGCTGCGGGCCACAGCCACCAGGCCAGTGCAGCCACCAGCAGCAGGATCAGCAGGCCGACGAGCCAGCGACGAAGGGAACGGGAATTGGACGCTTGCATGGGTTGAACGAACCTTGTTCGGAATGACGACTTGGGGAGGGTGAACGATAAGCACTGCCATCGTTTTAGCAAAGGGCCTTTACCAGAGGTTTACCTTTGCCTGACGTTGCCAAGCGGCGGAATTTTAAATGAAAACGGCCCGGAACGTGTTCCGGGCCGTTACAGGGTGTTGCTTGGAGCGGTGGCGGGCCTTGAGGTTTCCGTTAGCTTTGCCGGCCTCTTCGCGGGTAAACCCGCTCCTACGGGGGGCACAGCCTTGAAACCTGTGCCGCACGTTGTAGGAGCGGATTCACCCGCGAAGAGGCCAGCACAGGCTACAGCCGCCCGCCCTGCCCCACGCCCCCTTACTTCAGTACAGCCAGCGCCGCGTCGTAGTTCGGCTCGTCAGCAATTTCGCCAACCAGTTCGCTGTGCAGCACCTTGTCGTTCTCGTCCAATACCACCACGGCGCGGGCGGCCAGGCCGGCCAGCGGGCCGTCGGCGATGGCTACGCCGTAGTTTTCGAGGAACTCGCGGCCACGCAGGGTCGACAGGTTCTTGACGTTGTCCAGCCCTTCGGCGCCGCAGAAACGAGCCTGGGCGAACGGCAGGTCAGCCGAGATGCACAGCACCACGGTGTTGGCAACGTCGTTGGCCTGGGCGTTGAACTTGCGCACCGAGGTGGCGCAGGTTGGGGTATCGACGCTTGGGAAGATATTCAGCACCTTGCGCTTGCCGGCGTAGTCTTTCAGCGACTTGTCAGCCAGGCCTTCACCTACCAGGGAGAAAGCCGGAGCCTGGGCGCCGGCCTGTGGCAGGTTGCCGTTGACCTGGACCGGGTTGCCTTTGAGAGTCACTTGAGCCATGACGAAATCCTTATACGGGGTTTGAAAAGGACACTGAGTTAAGCATGAAGGCAGCCGGGTGCCTATGGGGACAGGTGAAATTGTTCCATTGCCGGATGATTTTTGTGGACAAAAAATGCCGATGCCCGCTGTTACGGCCAGTTGCCCCACAGCGGCCGATGAACGCTCGGCAAAAACCTACAGCGCTAACAGAACTTTCGTCACCCAGGGCAGCTTGTGCATCTTCAAGGCGGCGCTACCATCAGACGCTTGGCAATAACGGGAATGCATATATGAACGCCATCAAGACGAGATCCGAAACACCGGCCAGCCCGGCTCGGGGTTAGCAGCGTGCACCACCCCGCTGGTTCGCTTCGGCGCCACCTGTGCTCCACGTTGCTGATTTTGTTATGTCTGCTGGGTGTGTTTCCTCTGGACGTAATCCTCCCATCATTCCCTGCGCTCTCAGATGAGTTTCGGGTCGACACAAAACAGATTGCGTACTCAGTGAGCTTTTTTGCTGTTGGTGTGGCCATGGCGCAAATCGTGATCGGCCCACTGTCGGATGGCATCGGGCGCAAGCGTTTGTTGCTCGCTGGGTTGGGCGTATCCATTGCAGGGGCGCTCGGTTGCATATTTTCAACTCATTATGAAACGTTCATAGCCTTTCGCTTGGTGCAGGCCCTGGGTTGCGGCAGCCTCGTGCTAGGCCAGGCGCTTGTGCAGGACCTCTACAGCGGTACACAACGCAATGCCATGCGCATCCTGTTAACAAGCGCGAGCGGGTTGTTCATCTCCCTGTCACCGCTGGCAGGTGCCTTTCTTCAACAGTCCTTTGGCTGGAAGGCAAGCTTTACGGTATTCGTGATCATCGCTGCAATCGTTTCACTTTCATCGTGTGTGCTGCTCCATGACACACCTGCGTCGCGCGACCGGGCGCCAAGCCTGTCCGGTTATCGGGTGATGCTGCGCGACACGGCCTTTCTTGCGCATTCCATGCTGTCCAGCCTCGCCTTTGCCTGTCATTTTTCCTTTATCGTCACAGCGCCCTTGCTACTAATGGGGAGGCTGGAGCTGACGGCCTATCAATTCTCTCTGGTCTTTATCGGCTATGGGTTGGCATACATCGTCGGCGGCATGGCTGCGACCTACTTGAACAGTCGCGTAAGCCCGCAAGCTCAAATAGAAGCAGGTTTGCTGCTTATAAGTACTGCGGGCATCACCCTTTTGATGTGGGAATGGGTGGCAGGTTTATCTGTGCTGGGGATTCTACTGCCGATGATTGTCTGTACGACCGGTACAACCCTGGTACGCCCCGCCGCAACGACCCAGGCTTTGGCGCGCTATCCGCGTCAGGCAGGTGCGGCAGCTTCGCTCAATACGACGTTGCTGTTCGCCGGTGCCGGTTTGGCGAGCAGTGTGGTCGCAGGTTTGGAAAAGCGAGCTACCGGCAGGCTTGGGCGTGCTGTTCGTGGTAGCCAGCCTGTGCGGGTGGTGGCTGCTTGCGTGCACCCAGAACGATGAAATGCAACGCTGCTGAAACCTTGATCAGGCAAAAAAATGCCCGGGTGGCGACAAGCGACCCGGGCATTCTTGAATGAAGTGGGTGAATCAGCTTACAAGGCCGTACACCACCGAGGTCAGCGCCACCAGCCCGACCACAACGACAAACACGTTGGACGCCGCACCGCTGTATTTACGCATGGACGGTACACGGCGAATAGCGTACATCGGCATCAGGAACAACAGCACCGCGAGAATCGGGCCGCCGAGCGACTCGATCATGCCGAGAATGCTCGGGTTGAGGGTGGCGACGATCCAGCACACCACCAGCATCAGTGCCGCAACCACGCGGTCCAGGGCCTTGGCACCCGGACGCGCACCGGTCTTGGCGATGATGCCCTTCAGGCCTTCGCTGGCACCGATATAGTGGCCGAGGAACGACTTGGCGATGGCCACGAAGGCGATCAACGGTGCAGCGAACGCGATGGTCGGGTTGCTGAAATGGTTGGCCAGGTACGACAGGATCGACAGGTTCTGCGCCTTGGCTTCGGCCAGCTGGGCGCTGCTCAGGGTGAGCACGCAGCTGAACACGAAGAACAGCACCATCACCACCATCAGCAGGTGGGCACGGCGCAGGATCTGGCCGCTGCGCTCATCGGCGTGCTCGCCGTAACGGCGCTTCTGGTCGACGGCAAAGGCCGAGATGATCGGCGAATGGTTGAACGAGAACACCATCACCGGAATGGCCAGCCACAGGGTGTGCAGGAAGGCCGAGGCCGGTGGCACCTCTGTGGCGCTGTCGAGAATGCCACCGGTCCAGTGCGGCACCAGGTACAGGCCCAGCAACGCCAGGGCAACGATGAACGGGTAGACCAGCAGGCTCATGACCTTGACCGTGGCTTGCTCCCCGCAGCGCACGATGGCCAGCAGGCCGAGGATCAGCACGAATGACAGGATTGCCCGTGGCGGCGGCTGCATGTGCAGCTGGTGTTCCATGAAGCTGGACACGGTGTTGGTCAGCGCCACGCTGTAGATAAGCAGGATCGGGAAGATGGCGAAGAAGTACAGCACGGTGATCGAGGCACCGGCGGTGCTGCCGAAATGCTCCTTGACCACTTCGGTGATGTCGCCGCCATCGCGCCCGGAAAGGACGAAACGGGTCAGCCCGCGATGGGCGAAATAGGTCATTGGGAAGGCCAGCACGGCCAGGATCAGCAGCGGCCAGAAGCCGCCAAGGCCGGCGTTGATCGGCAGGAACAGTGTCCCGGCGCCGATGGCTGTGCCGAACAGGCCCAGCATCCAGGTGGTGTCGTGACGCGCCCAGGTGCCGAGGGCGGCGGGGGTCGATTCTGCAAAGCGTTGTTCAACGCTTGGGGCCTGCTCATTCATTCCGGGTGAAGCTCCACTCGCAAGACTGCAACAGGCTGAGAATGGCGAAATAGACGTTTCGCCCAACTCAACCGGAAAAGAGGGGCGCGATTGTGCACGGAAAGGTTGCACTTGCGAAGCCCTTTTCCGAGGAGCGGTTGCACTTGTCTTTACAAGTGGAAGGCATTGCTGGTGTCGTTCGATGGAATGTAGCGGCCTGGGCGGCATGTGGGGGCCGCCAGTGGGAGCGGCCTTGCGTCTCGAAAGGGCCGCAAAGCGGCCCCAGCAATTTCAGCGGCAAAGCTGCAATCGTGGGGGCGCTCCGCCCCCCTTTCGCGACGCAAGGCCGCTCCCACAAAGTCCAACCGCGCCCCACCGGAGGGGCCGCAAATGGCCCCTTGACGAGTTACTTCTGAACGGCAGCGAACGCTTCGGCAACCCGTTGCAGGTTGGCCGGGCGCAGGCCGGACATGCACACACGGCCGCTGTCGATCAGGTAAACACCGAACTCGTCACGCAGGCGGCGTACCTGCTCGACGCTGAAGCCGGTGTAGCTGAACATGCCGCGCTGGCGCAGGAAGAACTGGAAGTCCTGGCCCGGCAGCAGCACGGCCAGGGCATCGACCAGCGCCTGGCGCATGTCGAGGATACGCTTGCGCATCACTTCGACTTCTTCAGCCCACTGGGCATTCAGGCCAGCATCGCTCAGTACGCCGGCAACCAGCTGGGCGCCGAAGTTGGGCGGGCTGGAGTAGTTACGGCGCACGGTGGCCTTCAACTGGCCAAGCACGCTCTGGGCAGTGGCCTCGTCATCGCACACCACCGACAGGCCGCCCACCCGCTCGCCATACAGCGAGAAGATTTTCGAGAAGGAGTTGCTGACCAGGCACGGCACGCCGGCACGGGCCATTTCGCGGATAGCGTAGGCGTCTTCTACCAGTCCTTCAGCGAAGCCTTGATAAGCGATGTCGAGGAACGGGATCAGCTGGCGCGCCTTGACCACTTCCACCACTTGTTGCCACTGGTGCTGCTCCAGATCGGCACCGGTAGGGTTGTGGCAGCACGGGTGCAGCAGCACCACGCTGTTGGCCGGCAGGCTCTGCAAGGTGGCCAGCATGCCGTCGAAGTCCACGCCACGGGTGACCTGGTCGAAGTACGGGTAGGTATGCACCTTGAAGCCTGCACCTTCGAAGATGGCGCGGTGGTTGTCCCAGGTCGGGTTGCTGACCCAGACTTCGGACTGCGGGAAGTAGCGCTTGAGGAAGTCGGCACCGACCTTCAGGGCGCCGGAGCCACCCACGGTCTGGACGGTGGCCACACGGCCGCCGGTCACGGCCGGGTGATCAGCACCGAACAGCAACGCCTGGATGGCTTGGCGGTAGCTGGCAAGGCCTTCCATCGGCAGGTACAGGGAGGCTTCGTGGTCCTGACCGGCAATGCGTTTTTCCACCGCATCCACCGCCGCCAGTTGCGGCACCACGCCGGCCTCATCGTAATAAAGGCCAATACTCAGGTTGACCTTGTCGGCGCGCGGGTCGGCCTTGAAGGTTTCCATCAACGAGAGGATCGGGTCGCCGGCATAGGCATCGACATGTTTGAACACAGCGTGCAGCTCCTTGGATCAGGACGGTACGGAAAGTCAGCCCTGAGCATACCCGCAGAGTGGGCTCAGGAACATCCACTATTGTGCAAGGTTGTCTATGCAACATTGCATGGCTGGAAATTCGTGCTGGATTCTTCGCGGGTAAACCCGCTCCTACGGGTTCAGCGCACAGCCTGGGAACAGCTCAGGCACCTGTGGGTTTACCCGCGAAGAGACCGGGTCATCCAAGCAGTGCTTTCAGGCCTTGCAACTCCTGCTCGGTCACCGCCACCCCCTCCTCCTCGGCCACCTCGCGCTCACGATAGCGCCGCTCGCCCGGCATGCGCGTCAGCCCCACCGCCTGCATGTGCTCCACCAGTTCGCGGCTGCGCTGGGCAAACCGCTGGCCTTCGGCCTTGCCCGGGTCGATAACGATGATCAACTGCCCGGTCCATGGCGTTTTCGCCCCCGGATGCCCGGACCAATCGAACTCCCAGGAGAAATGACCGCCGGTCAGTGCCGCCGCCAGCAGTTCGACCATCATCGACAACGCCGAGCCCTTGTGCCCGCCAAATGGCAGTAAGGCGCCGCCTTCCAGAATCGCCTTTGGGTCGGTAGTCGGCCGGCCATCGGCATCCACCCCCATGCCCTCCGGCAATTGCTGGCCGGCACGTGCGGCAATTTGCACATCGCCATGGGCCATGGCACTGGTGGCCATGTCGAAAACGATCGGGTCATGCTCGGCGCAAGGCGCAGCAAAAGCGATGGGGTTGGTGCCGAACAGCGGCTTGCGCGCACCATGCGGTACCACGCAGGTCATGCTGTTGACCACGCTGAGGGCGACCAGGCCCTCTTCGGCGAATGGCTCCACATCCGGCCACAGCGCGGCGAAGTGGTGCGAGTTGTGGATCGCCAGCACGGCAATGCCAGCGTTGCGCGCCTTTGCCACCAGCAGCTCACGGGCCGCCGCCAGTGCCGGCTGGGCAAAACCGCCCGCAGCATCGACACGCACATAGCCGGCGGCCACGTCGCTGACCTGGGGTGTGGCCTGGCCATCGACCCAGCCGCTGGCCAAGGTCGAGACATAACCGGGCATGCGGAACACCCCATGGCTATGGGCGCCATCACGCTGGGCGCTGGCGCAGTTGTGGGCCAGCACCCGGGCCACGGCCTCGCTGCACCCATGGCGCTGGAAGATGGCCTGCAACAGGCCCTGCAGCTCGATAAATGGCACGCGCACAACGGTGCTGGTGGAAGGTGCGGACATCTGAAGCTCCTTGTTGATTTTGGAATGGCTACAGCGTTGCAACGACAAAAACTTTCCTTCATGTGACAGCAATCTGTCAAATGTTGACTTGATGACAGAAAACATTCATTTTCTTCCCAAGCCTCACCCCTGGAGCCGCAGCATGAGCCAACTGATCAAGCAACGCCTGGAAAACAGCCTCGAAGGGGCCGCTGCCTCGGGTCGCAAGATCGCCACCTACATGCTTGCCAACCTGCACGAACTGCCGTTCCAGACCTCGGCCAGCATTGCCGCCAAGCTGGGCGTCAGCGAATCCAGTGTCGGGCGCTACTGCCGCTCACTGGGTTATGCCCACCTCAAGGCACTTAAGCAAGACCTGCAGAACGATCTGGGCGATGGCCCGTGGCTGGTGGGTGATCGCCTGCAAGATTACCGCCAGAACCAAGACGCCAGCGACAACGCCGGCAGCCTGGAGCTGGAAATCGCCGCTCTGGTGCGCGTACACGAATACCGACAGAGCCCGGCCTGGCACAACGTGGCGCAACGCCTGGCGAGCAAACCGCGGGTGTTCATCGCCGGCTTCCAGACCGAGCGTGGCATCGCCATGTGCATGAGCCACCTGCTGCAATACCTGCGCGATAGCGTGCAACTGGTCGACATCAGCGCCGGGCACTTCGGCGACGTGCTGCTGGGCCGCGCCGAAGACAGCGCCCTGGTGGTGTTCGAGGCGCGCCGGTATTCCCGCCATGCCCTGATGCTGTGCCAGAGGGCGCGCGAGGCTGGCATTGCAGTCACCCTGGTGACCGACACCTTCTGTGACTGGGCGGATGCCAATGCCGACGAAGTGTTCCGCATCCCCACCGAGTTCAACCTGTTCTGGGAATCCACCTCGACGATGCTGTCGTGGGTGCATCTGATGGTCAACGAGGTCTGCAAGAAGCTCGGACCGGATGTTGAAAAACGCTTGGAAGCAACTGCCGCTCTACATAACGAATTCGTCGGCTACACCTCGTGGTCGACGGGCAAACAACAATAGCAAGAGTGCAATGAGGTGCGAGATGAACAAGTCCATGGCCTTGCTGGGTGCGTGCGCCCTGCTGCTGGCGGGTGCCGCCAGCGCTGAAACCCTGCGGTTCGCCACCGAGGGTGCCTACCCGCCCTTCAACTATGTAGACGCCGATAACAAGCTGCATGGCTTCGATATCGACATTACCCATGCCCTGTGCGAACAGATGAAAGTCGAATGCACGCTGGTGGCCCAGGACTGGGAAGGCATCATCCCTGCCCTGATGGCGCGCAAGTATGACGCGGTGGTGGCGTCGATGATCGACACCGAAGAGCGACGCAAGAAGATCGCCTTCACCGACCACTACTACCGCACGCCCCTGACCGTTGCGGTTGCCAAGGACAGCAAGATCGACAGCGCCCAGACCGACTTTGTCGGCTACACCGTCGGCGCGCAATCTTCCTCGACCCAGGCCATCTACGCCGAAGACGTGTACGGCAAGGCCGGTGCCGACGTGAAACTGTACCCGACCATGGACGAAGCCAACGCAGACCTGGCGGCCGGCCGCCTGGACGGCGTGATTGCCGACAAATTCCCGCTGCACGAGTGGATGAACAAGAACGGCGGGGATTGCTGCAAGATCCTTGGCGACGTGGCCGACACCAAGGCCGATGCCGCGATCGCTGTACGCAAGGACGACGAAGCCCTGCGCCAGCGCCTGAACACCGCGCTGCAACAGATCGTGGCCAACGGCACCTACCAGAAGATCGCCAGCAAGTACTTTGCTTTCGATATCTACAACTGATCTTCAGGAAGTTGTGCGAACACCCTGTGGGAGCGGCCTTGCGTCGCGAAGGGCGCTCCCACAAGGCCGCATAACCTGCCCAAGAGGTTCGTCATGCTCGATCAATTGTCCTTGCTGTCTTTCGCCAGCGGAGGCTGGGGCCAGGCGTTGCTGGCCGGCGCCCTGGTTACCGTTTCCCTGGCCTTGGCCTGCCTGCCCATCGGCCTGCCACTAGGCCTGGTGGTCGCGCTGGCGGCGCGCTCACGCAAACGCCTGCCACGGGCCTGGGCCACCACTTTTTCCACCGTCTTCCGCGGCCTGCCCGAGCTGCTGACGTTGCTGATCATCTATTACGGCTGCCAGATCGCCGCGCAGAAGGTCCTCGCCGCCATGGGCTACCAAGGTGAGTTCCTCATCAACACCTTCCTCGCCGCGATGATCGCCTTCAGCCTGGTGTTCGCCGCGTTTTCCAGCGAAATCTGGCTGGCCGCCTTCAAGACCCTGCCCAAGGGCCAGCTGGAAGCCTGCTCGGCGCTTGGTCTTAGCAAGCGCACCGGCTTCTTCAAGGTTTTGCTGCCACAACTGACCCGCATCGCCCTGCCTGGCTTGTCCAACAACTGGCTGTCGCTGCTCAAGGACACCTCGCTGGTGTCGACCATCTCGCTGGTCGACCTGATGCGCCAGACCAACCTGGCGGTCAGCGTCACCAAGGAGCCGATGTTCTTCTACGGCGTCGCCTGCCTGGGCTACCTGCTGTTCGCGGCATTGTCCGGGCGCGTGTTCGCCTACATCGAACGGCGTAGCAACCGCCACCTGCAAGGAGCACGTGCATGAGCTTCGATCAATTGCTGGCAATGGTGCTCGACCCCGACCTGCTGGAGCGCTACGGCCCGCGCTTCATCGACGGCCTGCTGGTAACCGCCAAGCTGGTGGCGATTTCCTTCAGCCTGGGCGCCGTGCTCGGCCTTCTGCTGGCCCTTGCACGCATGTCTCGCAGCCTGGTGCTGCAGCGTATGGCTGCCGGCTACGTGTACTTCTTCCGCGGCTCGCCGCTGCTGGCGCAATTGTTCCTGCTGTATTACGGCCTGGGCTCGCTCAAAGGCTTCTGGCAGGACGTCGGGCTGTGGTGGTTCTTCCGCGAAGCGTGGTTCTGCACCTTGCTGGCGTTCACCCTGAACACCGCCGCCTATCAGGCCGAGATCTTCCGCGGCAGCCTGATGGCGGTTGCGCCTGGCCAGCATGAAGCGGCCCGGGCGCTGAACCTGAAGCGCTCGACCACGTTCTTCAAGGTGATATTGCCGCAATCGCTGCTGGTGGCCATTGGCCCGTTGGGCAACGAACTGATCCTGATGATCAAGGCCAGCGCGATCGCCTCGCTGGTGACGATCTACGACCTGATGGGCGTGACCAAACTGGCCTTCTCGCGCAGTTTCGACTTCCAGATCTACCTGTGGGCCGCCGTGCTCTACCTGGTGATCGTCGAACTGGTGCGGCGCCTGTTGAAACACCTGGAAGCCCGCCTGGGGCGCCACCTGAACTGACCGAAGGATACGTTTCATGCATTGCCAGACCCTTGTCCTCGGCGCCGGCATCGTCGGCGTCAGCACCGCGCTGCACCTGCAGGCACGCGGGCGCCAGGTAATTCTGATCGACCGCGACGAACCGGGCAGCGGCACCAGCCACGGCAACGCCGGGCTGATCGAGCGCTCCAGTGTCATCCCCTATGCCTTCCCGCGGCAACTGGGCGCACTGCTGCGCTACGGCCTGAACCGCCAGCCCGACGTGCGCTACAGCCTGGCGCACCTGCCCAAGGCCGCACCGTGGCTGTGGCGTTACTGGCGCCAGTCGGCACCCGGGCGCCTGGCCGGCGCCGCCGCTGATATGTTGCCGCTGGTACAGCGCTGCGTCGAAGAGCATGATGCGCTGATCGCTGCTGCCGGCCTGGAAGGCCTGGTGCAAGCCAAAGGCTGGATCGAAGTGTTCCGCGACCCCGCACTGTTCGAGCAGGCAAAAACCGATGCCAAGGGCCTGAGCCGCTACGGCTTGCAATTCGAAATCCTTGAATGCGGGCAACTGCAGGCACGTGAACATCAGCTGGACGCCACCGTTGTCGGTGGCATCCACTGGCTCGACCCGAAAACCGTGAACAACCCCGGCGCGCTCACCCGTGGCTATGCGGCGCTGTTCCTGCAACGCGGCGGGCAGTTCTTGCATGGCGATGCGCGCAGCCTGCGCCAGGCCAATGGCCAATGGCGGGTAGAGAGCCGTCGTGGCCCGATCACTGCCGACGAGGTGGTGGCCTGCCTTGGCCCTCAGTCCGCCGACCTGTTCAGCGGCCTGGGTTACCAGATCCCGCTGGCAATCAAGCGGGGCTACCACATGCACTACAGCACCCGTGACGGGGCTCAGCTGGAGCACTCGATCTGCGACACCCAAGGCGGCTATGTACTGGCGCCAATGGCGCGCGGTGTGCGCCTGACCACCGGCATCGAGTTCGACGCAGCCAGTGCGCCTGGCAACCAGATCCAGCTGGGCCGCTGCGAAGCCTTGGCGCGCAAGCTGTTCCCGGCCCTCGGCGAGCGCCTGGACGACACGCCATGGCTGGGCCGCCGCCCCTGCCTGCCGGACATGCGCCCGGTGATCGGGCCGGCACCGCGCCACCCAGGGCTGTGGTTCAACTTCGGCCATGCCCATCACGGCCTCACGCTGGGCCCGGTCTGCGGCCGGCTGCTGGCCGAGCTGCTCACTGGCGAGCCGCCCTTCACCGACCCTGCGCCTTACAGCGCGACCCGTTTCGACTGAACCCACGCGGGAGAACAACAAGATGACCGCACCACTGAGCCTTGCCACCCTTGCCCCCGAACCCGACCCGCGTCCGGTGCTGATTCGCATCGAAGGCCTGAACAAGCACTATGGCGCGTTCCACGTGCTGCGTGACATCGACCTGCAGGTGCGCGAAGGCGAACGCATCGTGCTGTGCGGGCCGTCCGGCTCGGGCAAGTCGACCCTGATCCGTTGCATCAACCGCCTGGAAATCGCCCAGCAGGGCAGCATCCAGGTGGACGGCATCGACCTGGCGGCCACCACGCGCGAGGCAGCACAGGTACGCAGCGACATCGGCATGGTGTTCCAGCACTTCAACCTGTTCCCGCACATGAGCGTGCTCGACAACTGCCTGCTGGCCCCCACCAGCGTGCGCGGGCTGTCACGCAAGGACGCCGAGGAGCGGGCACGCATGTACCTGAGCAAGGTCGGCATCGAAAGCCAGGCGCACAAGTACCCCAGCCAGCTGTCCGGCGGCCAGCAGCAGCGCGTAGCAATCGCCCGGGCGCTGTGCATGAAGCCGCGGATCATGCTGTTCGACGAGCCCACTTCGGCACTGGACCCGGAAATGGTCGCCGAGGTGCTGGACGTGCTGGTGCAGTTGGCTGGCACGGGCATGACCATGCTGTGCGTCACCCATGAAATGGGCTTTGCCCGGCAGGTAGCCGAGCGGGTGCTGTTCCTTGAGGGAGGGCAGATCATCGAGGACAGCCCGCCGCAGGTGTTCTTCAACCAGCCGCGCACCGAGCGGGCCAAGGCGTTCCTGGCGCAGATCCTCCACTGAATGGACCGGATAGGCTGGCGCGCAACTGTGTAGGGGCGGCCTTGTGTCGCGAAAGGGCCGCAAAGCGGCCCCGGATATCAGCTTC
>NZ_JAJSAW010000021.1:0-78035 GCF_021378985.1 Pseudomonas sp. JR33AA | reverse complement strand
CGTGTGGTTATATTTTTTTTGGGGGGGGGGGGGGGGGGGGGGCCACCCCCCCCCCCCCCCCCGACACAGGCAACTACCGAATCAGGGTCAAACGCCCCAACACGGTCTGCCGTGAAAAACCCATCACCTTGCCCAGTGAATCCAGTGCCAGCAGCGGCTCGGTCACCGGGAAACTGCCGCTGACTTTACGCTGCCCCAGTTCGCCATCGAGCAGCAGCATACGCCCCGGGTAATATCGCCTAAGGTCTTCGATCACCTGCGCCAGCGGGACCTGGTAATAGTTCAGCCACCCCTGGCGCCAGGCCAGGCGGTTGTCACTGTCCACCGCCAGGGTGTCGCCAACCCTGCCTGCGCGGTAGAACACCTGCTGGTTGGCAGTCAGTTCTCGCGCCAAAGTACCCTGCGCGGGGCTGACACCCACACGCCCGCTGCGCACCGTCACCTGGGCGCCCTCGCCTTGCTCACGCACCTCGAACTGGGTGCCGAGCACCCGCACTTCGCCGCCGGCAGCTTCCACCAGGAACGGCTCACCGGTATGCGTAACCTCGAAGAACGCCGCGCCATGCAGCAACCGCACACGGCGCTCACCCTGGGCAAAATCGACCGCAATGGCGCTACCTGCATCAAGCGTCACCTGAGACTGGTCGGCCAAGGTCACCTGGCGAATCTGCCCGGCACTGCTGTAGTCCGCCTGTAGGTCCTGCAACCAGTACCCTGGGTGCCAACCACCCGCGACGCCCACGGCCAGCACCAGGCAGGCTGCCAACGCCAGCCCTGCCACCCGCCGCCACCCGCCACGGGCCGGCGGTCTGGCCATGGCATCGAGGTAACGCTGCAGGGCGTCCTGTTCTTCGTCCGCCAGCCGCGCCGCCGGGGCGGCGCTTTTCTGCCACAGCACCTGGGCCTGTTCATAAGCTGCGCGGTGCGCGGGGTCGGCCAGCAACCAGCGCTTGAATGCCGCCCCTTCGGCTTGCCCGGGTTGCTCGTTGATCCGGTTCAACCATTGCAGGGCAGCCTGAAACTGCGCTTCGTTTATCGGCGGTAAACGGCTCATCGACGGACGCTCCCTGGCCGGCGTGGGGTGGACGCGGGCTCGGCAACACTCGCCTTGCACGCTTCGAGGGCGCGCATCATATGCTTTTCCACGGCGCTCTGGGACAGCTGCATGGCTTTGGCGATCTCGCTGTACTTGCAGCCGTGAATGCGGTTGAGCAGGAAGATCTGCCGGGTGCGCTCGGGCAAGGCACGCAAGGCGGCCTCGATCCGCTGCAAGTCGTGGTCGACCTCCACGGCCTGCTCAGGGGCCTGGGCCAGGCTCGCCTCGTTCAACGGCACAGCGGCTTCGGCCACGCGTTCGCGGCTTCCTTCGCTGCGCAGGTGGTCTATGGCCAGGTTACCAGCGCAACGCAGCAGGTAAGTGTCCAGCGCCTCGACCTTGACCTCGGGGCGACGCCAGAAACGCAGGAATAACTCCTGGACCAGGTCCGAAGCCGTGGCGCAGCAGCCGACCCGACGGCTTACCAACGCCTCCATACGGGCACGCTGGGCCTGAAACACCTGGACGAAACGTGCACGCGCGCCTGCGCTGTCAGCGTCAGGTTCGATGATATCCCCCGGCTCGCTCACAGGGATCACACAGCGGATACGGCCAGCATGGGGCCCAGCACCACGCTGACGGCAGCCAGGCCCAGCAGCAGACGAGGCTGGTACGGCAGGCCGAACACCCACAGTGTTACCCCGGCCATCATCACCGCTGTCCACTCCACCAGGCCGAGGGCCCAGCCACGCAGGTACACGCTGAGCACCAGCGACAGCATCAGCAGCAGCCACCCCGCAACACGTAACAGGAGCAAGTGGCTAGGGCTCGGCTTGCGCCCGAGCAAGTCGCTGAAGTGCTTTTCCATCGCCAGGCACAGGGCAACGAAGCCCGCAAAGGCAATCAGTGCGTTACCCAGCATCAGCCCGCCTCCACCGTTTCAATGCTCGACCTTTTTGTCGCACGCGCCGCGCGCTTGGCTACGGGCGTGGGGCTGGCCAGCATCTTGCGGGCCAGCCAGGCCAGAAACAGGCCGGTCCCCAGGGCTGTCAGATCGAAGCCGGCCATGGCCCAGTCACCCTCCCCTACCGAATGGATCAAGCCCCGGTCAGTCGCCAGGCCGTTGAGCAACGGCAGCAGGGCGAAGGCCAGCGCACCCAGCGCCAGTTGCTCGCCCCAGGCTGTGCGCCCGCTACGCAGCACAGCGTGCACCAGCGACAGGCCCCAGGCGATGAAGAACGCATTCACCTCCCAGTCGGCCCGGCCTTCGACAGCCAAGGGCACCAGGCGGTTGGCCCAGAAGAAGCCCGCCACCGCCAGCAACAAGCCACTCATGCTGGCAATATTGAGCACTTCGACCAGGCGCAGCTCACCTGGCATATGTCCGGTCTTGGCGTGCTTGAGCTGGCGCTTGCCCAACCACATCACCAACCCGGTACCAATCACCGCAGTACCGGCCACGCCAAAGAAGAAGTACAGCCAGCGCAGCCAAGGCCCGGCGAAGTTGCCCATGTGCAGGCCAGCGAAACTGAAGGCGGTCATCATCAAACCGCTCTCCGGCTTGCCCTGGCTCAACAACGCACCACTGGCCCCATCGAATGTCCAGTTGGCGCTACGCCGATAAGCCACGTGGTCGGCTGCCGATTGGGTGAAGGTGACGCGGGCGTTGCTGTCGCCCGGGTTCTGCACCTGGATGTTGCCGACACGCGCCCCCGGCTGCAGCTCCTGCACCTTGGCGTACAGGCTCGGCAGCGCTACCAGCGGTGTCGCCACCTGGGCCGCCTTGGGCGCATCGTTGCGGCCAAACAGGTCATTGAAGTACTTGTCGGTGTCATTGCCGTAGCTGGCCATGATGCCCGCCGGCATCACCATGTACATGAACAGCACCAGGCTGCTGTAGCTGATCATCAGGTGGAACGGCAGCACCAGCACGCCGATGGCATTGTGCCCGTCCAGCCAGGACCGCTGCCCCTTGCCAGGACGGAAGGTGAAGAACTCCTTGAAGATCTTCTTGTGGGTAATGATGCCGGTGACCAACCCCAGCAGCATGATGAAAGCGCAGAACGTCGATAGCCAACGGCCAACCGGGTAAGGCATCTGAAGCTGGAAGTGGAAGCGGTAGAAGAACTCGCCACCGCGGCTGTCACGTGCTTCCACCGGCTGGCCGGTCTGGGTATCGAGGGTTTTCCTGACGAAGCCACGCGGGCCGCCACTGGGGTCGCGGTAGCCCACACTCAAGGCGGCCTCCCGTTCGTTCGGCATGCGAATGAACCAGGTACTTGAATGCCCTGCATTGTCCTGCAGGTAACGTTGAGCGACTGCCAGGCTATTGATCGGGTCCAGGGCATGCCTGCGTACTTCAGGCTGTGACCAATGAGTGATTTCTTCCTTGAAGTACGACAGCGTGCCGGTAAGGAAGATGGCGAACAACAGCCAGCCGAAGATCAGGCCAGTCCAGGTGTGCAGCCAGGCCATGGCCTGGCGGAAGCATTCTTTCATGCGGTTTTCATCCAGTAGGCAACGCCGCTGATCAGGCCCAGCAGCAGGCTTGACGCCAACACGCCCAACCAGGCACGCCAGGCGCTGCGGCAGGCGAAACACCAGATGAACGCCAGCAGGTAGAACACGAACGACAGCAGCAGGCCGGTGAGCGTGGCATCGACCTTTGGCAGGGGCGCCAGCAAGGCAATACAGACGCTCGCGAGGGACGCCAGCAGATAGCCGCCAAGCAGCGCGGCCAAGCTACGGGATGTCACGGCCAGGCGATAGCTGAACGGGAGGCCGGCGGTTTTGCGCGTCATGACGAGGTCCGGGTGTTCCTGGGGCTGCAATAATAATGATTTCAATTCTCATAAGCAAAGCCCAGCCCCCTCTATCCGCTTGGCCGTACGAGCCGCGCGTCACGGTAAGTCTATTTGCAACAAGAAATTTATTTTCAAAAAGGGCTTGTATTCGTTTCGCGCTTGCCTGACCTTAGAGTCAAGAGGCGCAGAAATTCCAAGGGTCTCAAGGACCTGAGCGTGCCTCCATGCGAGCAAGCTGAATAAGGATTGAATCATGCAAATCCAGGTCAACAGCAGCAACCATTTCGACGGTAACGCCCGGCTCGACCAGTGGGTCCGCAGCACACTGCAGAACTCGCTGGAACGTTACGAAGAAGACCTCACCCGCATCGAGGTCCACCTGCGCGACGAGAACGGCGTCAAGCCCGGACCGCATGACAAACGCTGCCAGATGGAGGCTCGCCCGAAAGGCCACCAACCAATTTCCGTGACCCACACCGCCAGTTCGCTCGACCAGGCAGTCGACGGTGCCGCCACCAAGCTCAATCACGCGCTGGAACACTTCTACGGCAAGCTGCGCAGCAAGCGCGGCGCCTTGGAGCTGAGTGACCCGGACGCCTGATCGGCAATGCAAAACGCCCGGCCTTGAGCCGGGCGTTCTCGTTTGTGCCGATCAATGGCGCTGAACCAACGTGCAAACATCCCGGTCAACTTCTGCACTCACTCACCGCAGAAGCAAGACCATGAATAACCCATTCGAACGAATCAGTGCTGCATTCGCCCCGGAATACCGGGTCAACCTTAGCATTGCGAACCTCGACGGCAGCATCATGCTCACCCTGTCCGACGACGCCGGCGTCGTCGCCAAGCGCCTCATCACCCAGGCCCAGCGCAACGACCCGGTGCGCCTGCAGCGGGTGATCGACAGCATTCGCCTGGGCCTGGCCATCGAGTTGGGACAGAACCCCTTGCAGGTGTTGGCAGCACTGACCCGCGAACCGAACACAAACGCCCGACCGTTCGCGGCAGTCAGCGCGGCCAACTGACTCAGCCCCCTGCACCGCAGGCCTTGGCACTGAGTAAGTCGCCCCTTTACTTACCCTCCTCTACTGCCTTGCCATTGACGTCCAGTACCTTGGTCGAGGGGTAGCGGTACGAAGCGTAGCGCACCACCAGGATCGAGAATGCCAGCAGCAGGATACCGCCGCACAGGTACAGCAGCCCTTCGTCCGGTGCCTTGTGGTGCGAAACATCGCCGATCAGCAGGCGAGTGAGCGCGGTTATTGCCACGTACAGCAGGAAGCGGATCGGCATGTGGTTGGTCTTGAAGTAGATCCCCACCATCGCGCCCAGCTCCAGATAGATGAACAACAGCAGGATGTCATCGACACTGACCCCGCCCTTGCCCAGCATGTCCAGAAACGTCACTACTGCCGCGTAGGCGGTGATGGCGCCAATGCCGAACAGGGCCAGGTAATGGAATGCCTCGACGCACAGGTTGCCCAGCGAGTCGGCCGAGCCGTGCAGGCCCTTGCGCAGTTTTTCTGCCCATTTGATGTTCACGATGTTCCATTCCCCGATACGTCTTTAAGGATGATGCGTCGCTGATGTGACGCTTGTGCCATGCAGTTAAAGGGCCAAGCCCCTGTCTTGGAAGGCGACCGATTGCCGCAAGGCACCTCGAGGAATGGCCCTTGACGCTAACCTCGATATCGCGAGGGACAAACAAGGCGGTGGCGCCCGCAGGCACAGGCGAAACTGGCCAGACACAACATACAAGGAGCGAGCTTGCTCGCGATGCGCCGCACGGGCGGCGCTCGGTCTGTGCCACGCTACAATTTCTGCTTGCGAACCAACCAACATTGCTATTACTGTATATAGATACAGTAACCCGCAACACAACCAGCAAAAAGGCATAGAGGTGATGAATGGCCGTCGAAGTGGTGTACCGCAGCAGCCGCGACCCGGAGCGCTTGTTCATGGATAAGGCCGAAGCAGACCGTCACGACAAAATGCTCGAGCTTGCCGAGCGCCTGGCCGAAGTGCTGCACAAGGCAGTGCCGTCGCTGACCGAGCAGCAGGTCGAGGAAGCCGGTATCTACATGGCGAAGAACCGTGATGTATTCGCCCG
Source organism: Pseudomonas sp. JR33AA (assembly GCF_021378985.1). Lineage (NCBI taxonomy): Bacteria > Pseudomonadati > Pseudomonadota > Gammaproteobacteria > Pseudomonadales > Pseudomonadaceae > Pseudomonas > Pseudomonas sp. JR33AA. The sequence continues at coordinate 72,085 of NZ_JAJSAW010000021.1, read as the reverse complement.
GGCGTTCAAAAGCCAGCCGGATGCGTTGGCCGAATTGCTTGAGGGCACTGCTGCCGAGTGATATCGCTGGAGATGTGCGGGTTTACCGCAAAGTGGCCAACAAGCCATCCTCAACCGTCAGCCATACAACAACCGCTCCGCCAGCATCTGCGCCACCCTTGCCGGCGAACGCTTCTCCGCCTGCGCATGGCCAAACACTTCGGTCAGCCGTGAAGGAATCCGCGCCAGGTGCGCAGTAATAGTCCCCTGGTCTTCGCCACGGTGGGTGAGTGCCACATAGATCAGCCCACCAGCATTGATCACGTAGTCAGGTGCATACAATATGCCGCGCGACTCCAGCTGGTCTGCCACTTGCAAGGTAGTCAGCTGGTTGTTGGCCGCCCCCGCCACTGCTGCACAACGCAGTTGCATCACGCTCTGCCCGTTCAGTACCGGGCCCACGCCGCAGGGTGCAAAGATATCGCAAGGGGTACTGATCAACGCATCGTTGGTCACCGGTTTGGCATCGAACTGTTCCATCGCCAGCCGTACCCGCCCCGGGTCCAGGTCGCTGACCAGCAGCTCCGCGCCCACCGCATGCAATTGCTCCGCCAGCGCATAACCGACATTGCCCAACCCCTGCACCGCTACCCGCAAGCCTCTCAGGTCATCGCTGCCCAGCCGGAACGAAGTAGTGGCACGTATGCCGGCGAACACCCCCATCGCCGCGTGTGGCGATGGGTCGCCCGACGCAGTGGTGCTGGTCACGTGGGGTGTGCTCTGGGCAATACAGTCCATGTCCAGGGTCGAGGTGCCGCTGTCCACCGCGATGATGAAGCGCCCATGCAAGGTATCGATGAAGCGGCCAAAGGCCTCGAACAGCGCGGCGCGGTTTTCCACATGCGGGTTGCGCATGATCACCGCCTTGCCACCCCCCATCGGTAAGCCGGCCAGTGCTGCCTTGTAGCTCATGCCCTGGGCCAGGCGAATCGCGTCGGTCATGGCGCTTTCATCATCGGCGTAAGGCAGATAGCGACACCCCCCCATGGCCGGCCCCAAATGCTCACTGTGAATTGCCACAACGGCTTTCAGGCCTGTAGGCGGGTCATTGAACAGGTGCAGTGACTGGGTACGGGTGCTTTGCATCAGCGCGAACATCGACCGGCTCCCCTACGAGGTGCTCCTTCCAGTATAGGCACGGCCTCGGCGTTTACGCCGCCGCCGGACCACTGGACGAAACCGTACGCCACGGCTAATACTCAAACGTGTGTGGAGATACCCCATGAAGCCACGTCAAGCCTGCCTGGCCTGCCTGGAACGCAAGCCTGTCGACCTGCTGGAAGCCGCATTGTGGATTGCCGCCGAGCACGACCCTGGTGTCGAGCCCGCGGCCAGCCTTGCTGTGCTGCACGACCTGCAGCGCGAGATAAGCGCCAACCTGCCGATGCTTCCACTATGCGAACTGGCCCAGCCACTACTGCGCCAGCTTAATGCGCTGGGCTTTCAGCAGGATGAATACCACCCCTTGCGCCCACATGCGGCGATGATGGACAAGGTACTGCAGCGCCGCCGCGGCCAACCACTGACCTTGGCCATCCTCGCGTTGGAACTGGCCAGGCGCCTGTCCATACCGCTGGAGGGTGTGGGCTTCCCTGGCCATTTCCTGCTGCGCGTGCCGGGTGCCGACCACCTGCTCGACCCCTGCGGCGGCCGGCGCCTGTACCCCAGCGACTGCCGCGAACTGCTGGCGCGCCAGTTCGGCCCGCAACTGGCGCTGACAGCCGAGCACCTGCGCAGCGCCAGCCCGCTGCAGATGCTGCAACGCCTGTCACGCAACCTGCGCCAACTGCACATCAGCAACGACAACCACCTGGCGGCGTTGATCGATGCAGAGCGGATCATGCAGTTGGGCCCGGTGCAGGTGAGCGACTACATGACCCGCGCCTCGCTCTACCATCATCTGGATTGCCCACAGGCCGAGCGCTTCGACCTGGAGCATGCATTGCTGCTGACGGAAGACCCGGTCCAGCGCCTGAAGCTGTCCGAGCGAATCGGCAAGCTTCCGGCGCCGAACCGTTCACTTCACTGAGCCGGGCTGTCCGGCTGCTGGGCGGGGTGGGCCTTGGCGAACGCCGGGTGCGCGGCCGCCAGTGCGGCAACCCGCCGGATGCGTGGGAAGCTGTCGAGGTCGATGTTGAAGCGTTCGGCCGCGTACAACTGCGGGATCAGGTACACATCCGCCAGCCCAGGCGTGTCGCCGAAGCAGAAACCGTGATCGCCAATCAGTTGCTCCACTGCCGCAAGCCCTTGGCTGATCCAGTGGCCGATCCACTGGTTGACCTGCCCCTCGTCCTGACCGGCCTGCCGCAGCCGGTTGAGCACGCTGACGTTGTGCAGCGGATGAATGTCGCAACCGATGATGGCCGCCACCCCACGTACCTTGGCCCGTGCCTCGGCTGTGGCCGGCAGCAACGCAGGCTGTGGATAAACCTCTTCCAGGTACTCGATGATCGCCGGCGACTGCACCAGCACCGCGCCACCGTCAGTGCGCAAGGCCGGTACGCGGCCCTGCGGGTTGACAGCGGCATAGCCCTCGCCGCGCTGCTCACCCTGCAGCAGGTTGACCGGCAGGGACTGGTAAGCCAGCCCCTTTAGCGCCAGGGCAATGCGCACCCGGTAGGACGAGGTGGAACGGTAATAGGTGTACAGCTCCATACCCCTGCCTCCTCAGTTGGCTGCGATGACCGTGCCGCGGCACTCACCGAAACCGATGCTGGCAACACCGTCACGTGCGCAGCGGGCACGCAGGATGATTTCGTCACCGTCTTCGAGGAACTTGCGCACCTCGCCGCTGGCCAGCTCGACCGGCAGCTTGCCGCCTTCGGTGATCTCCAGCAGGCTACCGAACGACCCCGGCGTGGCGCCCGACAGCGTGCCCGAACCGAACAGATCACCCGGTTGCAGTTGGCAGCCGTTGACGCTGTGATGCGCCACCAGTTGCGCCACGGTCCAATACATACTGCGGGTGTTGCTCAGGGTCAGGCGGTGCGGGGCAATGCCCTGCTCACGCATGCGCTCGGTCAGCAGCAGCACTTCGAGTTCGATATCGAATGCACCGCTGGCCTGGTCGCGCTTGTCCAGCAGGTACGACAGCGGCTGCGGGTCACCTTCGGGGCGTGCTGGCTGAGCGCAGCGGAACGGCTCCAACGCTTCGGCGGTGACCACCCAGGGCGAAATAGTGGTGATGAAGCTCTTGGACAGGAACGGCCCCAGTGGCTGGTATTCCCAAGCCTGGATATCGCGCGCCGACCAATCGTTGAGCAGGCATAGGCCGGCTACGTGCTCGGCGGCATCGCCTACCGGAATCGCCTGGCCCATGTCATTGCCCTGGCCAATCCAGATCCCCAGTTCCAGTTCGTAGTCCAGACGAGCGCAAGGACCGAAGCTCGGCTCGGTGTGCCCGGCCGGCAGGGTCTGGCCCTTGGGCCGGCGCACATCGGTGCCGGACGGGCGGATGGTGGAGGCGCGGCCGTGATAACCGATCGGCACGTACTTGTAGTTGGGCAGCAATGGGTTGTCGGGGCGGAACAGTTTGCCCACGTTCTTCGCATGCTCGATACCAACGTAGAAATCGGTGTAGTCACCGATCTGCGCCGGCACGTGCAGCTGGCAGTCGCTGGCCGGAAGCAGCGCCGGTTTCAGGGCTGCCTGGTGTTCGCTGTGCTCATCGAGCAGCACCTGCAAACGCTCGCGCAGGGCTACTCGGGCGTTGCGGCCCAAAGCGAAGAACGCGTTCAGAGCCCCGCCGCGGGTCGCTTCAACGGCGGCCTTGGCCGCCCCGTCGAACAGGCCGGCGGCCAGCACCGCCTCCAGGTCGAGGATCGCGTCGCCGATCGCCACGCCACAGCGCCTGGCTTCACCCGGCCGGCTGAAGATGCCCAATGGCAGGTTCTGCAGCGGGAAGTCGCTGTGCCCGTTGGCGTGCTCGACCCAACTACGGGCATTGGCAGTGTGGTTCATGGGTTATCTCCGGTTCGGGTTGAAGGTGCTCGGCAAGGTCGCCCAGCAACTATCGTAGTCGGCCTGCAATTGCGGGCACTCAAGGGCTTGCAGGCTCGGGCGCAACACCTGGCTGGTCTCGAACATGAAAGCCATAGTGTTGTCGATCTTGTGCGGCGCCAGGTCAGCGGCAATGGCCTTTTCACAGGTTTCGGCGTCGGGGCCATGGGCACTCATGACCCCGTGCAACGAGGCACCACCTGGCAGGAAGCCCTCGGCCTTGGCGTCGTAGGCGCCATTGATCAGGCCCATGAACTCGTTCATCAGGTTGCGGTGGAACCATGGCGGACGGAAGGTGTTCTCGGCCACCATCCAGCGTGGCGGGAAAATCACGAAGTCCATGTTGGCCATGCCATGCACGCTGGTCGGCGAGGTGAGCACGGTGAAAATCGAGGGGTCCGGGTGGTCGAAGCTGACCGTGCCGATGGTGTTGAAGCGGCGCAGGTCATATTTGTATGGCACGTTGCTGCCATGCCAGGCCACAACGTCCAGTGGCGAGTGCTGCAGCTCGCAAGCCCAGTGCTCACCCAGGAACTTCTGTACCAGTTGCACCGGGCCTTCAGTTTGTTCGTAGTGGGCCACGGGCGTTAGGAAATCGCGGGGGTTGGCCAGGCCGTTGCTGCCGATCGGGCCCAGGTCGGGCAGGCGCAGCGGCGCACCGTGGTTTTCCGCGATATAGCCACGGGCCTGGCCGTCGAGCAGTTCGACGCGGAACTTCATGCCACGTGGAATCACCGCAATTTCCAGCGGCTCGACCTCCATCACGCCCAGTTCGGTGGCGATGCGCAGGCGGCCCTGTTCCGGCACCAGCAGTAGCTCACCGTCCGCGTTGAAGAACACCCGTTCCATGGACCGGTTGGCGCAGTAGATGTAGATGCTCACGCCCGCTGGTTTTTCCGCTGCGGCGTTGGCAACCATGGGCAGCCAACCTTCGATGAAATCGGTCGGTTCAGCAGGAATCGGCTGCGGGCTCCAGCGCAGGCGGTTGGGGTTGATGCCACCCAGTGGCCCGCCGAGCGGCTGGCGCGCCAGGCGCTCGAAGCGTGGGTGCAATGCCGAAGGGCGGATGCGGTACAGCCAGGTACGGCGCAGCTCGCTGCGGGCCATGGTGAACGCCGTGCCCGACAGCAGCTCGGCATACAGGCCGTACGGGGCCTTCTGCGGGGAGTTCTGCCCGACAGGCAGCGCCCCGGGCAGTGCTTCGCTGGCGAATTCGTTGCCGAAGCCGCTCAGGTAGTGAAGGTCGGGCGACGTGTCGCGGTTCATCGATGCCTCCGGATGTTGTTTTTATCGTAATCAGATTACGAATAACGTAATTTGCTCCGCTCAAGGCGTCAAGCTATAAAGGCGACACGATAAATCCGGAACCTCCCCTCCCATGGCCAAAGCCAGCTCCCCCACCGACACCGGCAAGCAGAAGGTCCGCTCGGCGGAAGTCGGCACCGACATTCTCAAGGCCCTCGCCGAACTCTCACCCTCGACGTCGTTATCACGCCTGGCCGAGCACGTGCAGATGCCTGCGAGCAAAGTGCATCGCTACCTGCAGGCGCTGATTGCCAGTGGTTTTGCCGAACAGGATGCGGCCACCAACCATTACGGGCTGGGGCGTGAGGCTCTACGGGTGGGGCTGGCGGCGCTGGGCAGCATCGATGTGCTCAAGGTGGCGGCAATGCCGCTGTCGCAGTTGCGAGATGAGCTCAACGAAAGCTGCTTCATCGCGGTGTGGGGCAACCAGGGGGCCACGGTGGTAAGCATCGAACCTGCCGTGCGCGCGGTCACCGTGGTGACCCAAATCGGTTCGGTGCTGCCGTTGCTCAGCTCGTCCACGGGGCTGGTATTTGCCGCCTACCTGCCCGAGCGAGAAACCCAGGAGCTGCGCGACAGGGAACTGGCCGCTTTGCAACAAACTGCAAGTGACTACGACACACTGCTGGCCGGTATCCGCGAACAGGGCCTGCACCATGTGCATGGCCTGCTGATGCCGGGGGTGGATGCGCTGTCGGCACCGGTATTCAACGCCATGGGGCAGATTGCCGCGGTGATGACCGTGGTCGGGCCGACATCGATCTTCCATGCCGATGAACATGGGCCGGCGGCGCAGCGCCTGCTCACGGCCGCACGAACCGTTAGCTGGCGCATGGGTTACGCAGGTGCGTGCACTGTTGCCTGAAACGTAACGGTGAATGTCGACAGCAGCTATTTTTCCCGACGGATCAAGCGCTTATTCTTGACGCACTCACCGACTTGAAGGGCTCTCCCCCCCGCCTTTCAAGCCTGCGAGGTTCACCGACGTAGATTTTGAAGCTCCTTGATCTGACGTCTCGATTGGCCGCTGCGGCTTGCAGCGGCCTTTTTTTTGCGAGGCGTCTGAACGTGAACCCTGGCTGTCAGGTGACCGTCAATACGTTCAGCCTCGTCATGACCACGCCACTTTCGGCGGATGGAAGCTCAGCGGCTGTTCACGAAAGGCCAGGTAATGGCGCAGCACCTGCACTGGCGCTTCAGTATGCGGGTAATGGCCAATGCCCAGTAACTGCACGGTGTCCGGCTCCGGCACCAATTGCCGGTAGCGCTCAAGCATGTGCGCGCCGGAAAGCGGGTCGACCACGCCATTGATCAAGCGCAGCGGCACGCCTTTGCGTTGCATCGCCCCGACCCAGCGTTCGCGGTGCAACCTGCGCTCCGGCAGGTAGCCCACCAGCTTGTGCAGGATGCGCGTGCCCCGGTTGGCAGCGATCAGGCTCCATAAATCATCCAGCGCGCTTTCACTGGGATGCGTGCAGGGGCCGTAGACCTGGATCACGTTACGCACCAGGTCGTCACGCCCGAACGAGCGCCCCACCAGCCAGCCAAACCGGCTGAGCAGCAGCTTCTGCAGCAGTAGCATGCGGCAGCTTTCGGGGAACAGCCCGCTGTTGAGGAACACGCAACTGGCGATATCGGCACGCTGCTCATGGTGTCGGGCCAGCAGTTCCTGAGCCACGCTACCGCCGTAATCGTGGGCCAAAAGGTGCACTGGCTGCGTGAGCTGCAGATGGGCAAGCAATGCCTGCTGCAGGTCTGCCTGCTCCATCAGGCTGTAAGTGTGATCGACGGGTTTGTCCGAATCACCAAAGCCGAGCATGTCGCAAGCGATCACCCGGAAACGTTGGCTAAAAGGGCCCCACAGGTAGTGCCAGTCCCAACTGGCGGTGGGGAAACCGTGTAACAGAAGCAGAGGCTCTCCTTGCCCTGCTGTCCAGTAGCGGATGCTCTGGCCCCGGAACGTGAAACTCTGTGCCCGGGTACGCCAGACGCACAATGGAATCTCGGCCATAGGCATCAGAACGGTCCCGGGGTAGTGGTGTTGGCGGAATAGGGCAAGGCTGCGGTCATTGCATGTCACCTCGGCACTTACATGTGCTCTCTAGTCGAGGCAAGTCTAACCAGCAGCCCATTGGCGGGAACTTGCGTTGCCAGCCAGCTTGATGACTGAGCGAGTCAGTGGCACGAACGGTCAGAGTACCCAGGCCAACAACGGCGCCGCGAACAGGTTGAGTAGCCCGGTCAGGACCATCACCAGGCCGGCCACCGAGCCTTCCTCACGGCCCACTTCGTGCGCCCGGCTGACCCCGGCACCATGCGCGCCAACACCGAACAGCGCACCCCGTGCCAGCGGCGTGCGCAGCGGCAACCAACGCAACAGCACACCGCCGAACATGGCACCGAGCACGCCGGTGAACATGACGAACACCGCGGTCAGTTCTGGCACCCCACCCAGGTCATGGGCCAGGGGCATGGCAAATGGCGTGGTGATCGAGCGCGGCACCAGTGACAGGCTGGTTGCGCTGTCCAGCGCCATCAGGTGAGCCAGCCCCCAGGAGCTGGCGATCGAGGCACTGCTGCCGGCTACCATGCCCACCATCAGGGCCGGCCAATGGCGCGCCAACATGGCCCGCTGCTGCCAGATCGGCACCGCGAAGGCCACGGTCACCGGGCCGAGCACGCCCATCAACCAGTGGGTGTTGCGCGCATACTCGGCATAGGCTGTATGCAGCGGTACGGCCACAGCCAGCAGCAACACCGGCACCAGGATCAACGGCGACAGCAGGTAGCGCTTGCTACGCCGGTACAACCAACGGCTGCCCAGGTAAGCCAGCAAGGTCAAGGCCAACCAGAACAGCGGCATGGGTTCAAGGCTCACGGCGCAACCTCCAGCGGCACACCAGCTCCACGGTCATGGCGGTCACTACCATCACCATCAGCGTGCTCACGGCGATCACCAGCAAGATGCGCCAGCCCTCTTCACGGATCAGTGCGCCATAGTCGAGCAGGCTCATCAGCGCCGGGATGAAGAACAACAGCATCTCAGCCATCAGCCAGCCGGCCCCCAATTGCAGCATGGCCGGTTTGAGCACACCCGAAGCGAATAGCATCAACAGCAGAGCCAGGCCCATCACGCCGCCGGGGATTGGCCAGCCCAGCCAACGGGCGATCTGACCACCGAGCAGGAACAGCGCACAGAGAATCGCCAGCTCGACGAGCAGGCGCAGGGCTTTTTTCAATAATGATGCAGGTTTCATGGCGGTGTCCTCGACAGGCCTTCATTCTAAGATTTGGCTGCCTAGGCCAGAAGCGAATTGTTAGACTGCCCGCCATTCCAGAATGGAATCGAAGCGATGGAATTCAAACAACTGCGCAGCTTCATAGAAGTGGTCCACCGCGGCGGTTTTACCCAGGCGGCACAGACCCTGCACATCAGCCAGTCGGCCGTGAGCAAACAGGTGGCCCAGCTTGAGCAAGATGTGGGCCAGCCGCTGCTGGAGCGCCAGGCGTCGCACCTGCACCTGACCGCTGCCGGGCGCATCGTGCTGGAGCGTGGCGAAGCCCTGCTGCGCCAGCGCCAGGCGCTGCTCAACGAGCTGGACGATCTCAGCCAGATGGAGCGTGGCGAACTACGCCTGGGCTTGCCGATGCTTGGCAGCGACACGTTGTTCGCCGGCTTGTTCGCCGAGTACCGGCGGCGCCATCCGAACATCGCCATCCAGCTGCTAGAAGGCGGCAGCCGCAGCGTCGAACAGGCTGTCAGAAGTGGCGAACTGGAACTGGGCGGCTGTTTGACGCCCACCGACGAGGCATTCGACTACCAACCCTTCTGCAACGAACCGCTGGATGCCTTGCTGCCGGCTGGCCATGCCCTGGCGGGCCTGAACGGGGTGGGCCTGGGGCAACTGGCCGATACACCGTTCCTGCTGTACCAGCGCAGTTTCGTGCTCAACGACCGGCTGCTGAAGGCGTGCCAGCAACAGGGCTTCACCCCCAAGGAGGGCGGGCGCAGCGGCCAGGCGGATTTTCTGGTGGCGCTGGTAGCGGCGGGCCAGGGTGTGGTGCTGCTGCCCCGGGTGGTGGCAAAAGCGCTGGAGCGCCCTGGGGTGGTGCGTGTGCCGTTGAAGGCGCCGGCGGATTTGCGTTGGGATATCGCGTTTATCTGGCGACGCGGCGCCTACCTGTCACGGGCGGCGCAGGCGTGGTTGGCCTTGTTGCGCGCGCCCCACGGCTAGGCTCCGTACAGGTGCCGGGTCAAGCGTGCAGTGCGCTCGCCAACTCAGCCAGCCAAGGCTCGGCATCCGCCTCCGGGGTCACCGTCTCGCTCGCATCCAGGCGCAGCATCGGTTGCACCTCGCGCACGCCCAGCTCGGCGAACAGCTCACGCATCTGCTCGCCACCACCGCAGTAGGTATCGCCATAGCTGGAGTCACCCAGGGCGATCACCGCGCCAGGCAGGCCGCGCCAGGCCGCGGGCAGTGTGTCGCGAAGGGTGCTGTACAGCGGCATGAGGTTGTCCGGCAACTCACCCATACCGGTGGTCGAGGTCACGGCCAACAAGGCGTCGGGGGCAAAACCCTGAAGATCCTGAAGGGTGGCACGCGCAGCATGCCAGGCCTCGAAACCCGCCGCCTTGAGTAGCGATTCAGCGTGACGGGCGACTTCTTCGGCGGTGCCATAGACCGAGCCGGAAATAATGGCGACTTTCATCGGGTAGAGGATTCCGAAACTGAGTGAAATCGTAGGATACTAGCATTCAACGCTGGCAAAAGGCCGCCGTTACCAAAGTCGCCATCTTCAGTTTTTTTCTCCAATGGCCCGGACATGATCAACGCGCAATTGCTGCAATCGATGGTCGATGCATCCAATGACGGCATCGTGGTTGCCGAAAAGGAAGGCGACGACACCATCCTGATCTACGTGAACGCCGCTTTCGAGCACCTCACTGGCTACAGCCGTGACGAGATTCTCTATCAGGATTGCCGGTTCCTGCAGGCTGACGACCGTGACCAGCTTGGCCGCGCACGCATCCGCAAGGCCATGGCCGAAGGCCGCCCCTGCCGTGAAATCCTGCGCAACTATCGCAAGGATGGCAGCGCCTTCTGGAACGAGCTGTCGATCACGCCGGTGAAAAGCGACTTCGACCAGCGCACCTACTTCATCGGCATCCAGAAAGACGTCAGCCGCCAGGTCGAACTGGAACGGGAGCTGGCAGAACTGCGCGCTCGTCCGAAACCCGACGAACGCGCCTGAACCAAGTCCGCTACGCACGGTCAATCCCGTTGAAGAAATCGCCACCACCGAGTTCGATCATGCAAGCAGACGCGCTCCTGACCCAGGACGAGCTGGATTTCATACAGAACATGCAGCATTCGCCACAACTGAACCTGGCTGACACCATGTCGAGCCTGCTGGTCAATGGCGACCGCCGCATTCAAAGCTTGCTCACGCGGTTGGTGGCTAACGAGCAAGTGACCTTGCAGGCTCAGTTCAACAACCAGCAGATCAGTTTCCCGCTGCAACTGGTAGAGGACGAGTTCCACGCCCTGCACCTGCAGCTGGGTTCACCGGAAATCTACGAAGACGGCCCACTGCTGCGCCCATGGCGCCTGTCGCTGGACCAGCCGAGCGCCCTGCTCGATGCCCATGACGAGGCAAGCGGCCTGTGGGTGCGCGAGATTTCCTTCAAAGGCGTGCTGCTGGAAGTCCGTGATTTGCCAGCAGCACCCGACCGCTTCGAGCTGCGCTTCGCCCCGGGCGGCATCACCCCGATCGAACTGCACGGTGTGTTGGGCCGGCGAATCGGCGCAGACCTGGCTGCCTACGACCTCGGCCAAAGCCCAGCCGAAGAAATCGAACGCCTGCGCGACTACATCCTCCAGGCCCACCGCCTCGCCCATCCCGAGCTGCACACTCAAGTATCGAGCTGACGGGCCAGAAACTGCCGCAAGCGCTGGCGCATCACACTGCCCTGCGCCCCCAGGCAGGCTACAGGGCTGCCAGCCAGGCTGTCCTGAACCGCTTCCGCCGCTTCACCGGCCAGTAACAACGGGCATTCCAGCATCGACGCCAGGCGCTTGAGGTGCCGGGTGAGTTCTGCTGTTGGCGACGGGTGGGAAAACAGCACCAGGGCGTCCGGCTTCAGCCGTTCGCAGACCAGCGCGAGCTCTTGCAGCGGCTGCCCGTTCGCCAACGGGATCACGCGTATTTCGTCGCTACCCAGGATCAGGCTGGTGACCAGCAACTCAAGTTCATGGCACTGCCCCGGCAATGGCGCCAATAGCACGGTGCGGCTACACGGCACACGGGCCAGCTGCAAGCGGGCAAAAACCCGACCGCGCAGGAACTGATCATAGAACAGCCATTCGCTGGCCTGCCCATAGTCGCCTTGCCGCACTACCATGTCATGCCACACCGGCATGAACACATCGGCGAAAACCTGGTCCAGGGTGCTGGCCGCGAACACCTCGTCATAAAGGCGATCCAGGCCCGCTACGTCGAAGTGCTGTACCGCCAGGCGAATCTGGTTTTGCCAGCGCAAGCAGGGGTCCACTGCACCGTCAGCCTGCTCCGAGAGGGCATGGCCGCGAGCAAGAATGCTGCCCACCTTGCTGACCGCCACGCCGCGCTCCAGCCACCCGAGGATACGGCGGATTTCATCGATATCAGCCTGGGAATACAGGCGGTGGCCACTGTCGGTACGGATTGGCCGAATCAGACCATAACGGCGCTCCCAGGCGCGCAGGGTCACGGCGTTGACACCGGTCAGGCGGGACACTTCACGAATCGGAAACAGCTCCTGCTGCTCGAAACTCGCATCGATCACCGGTTTACCTCCCTGTTCGTTCATCTGCACGGAGTACCCTGAGTACGAAAAATCAACGAATAGCTTACTACGACTGTGGGGGGGCAGGGTCTGATGGTGTAACCGTTTGCCGGCTGATCGTTGCCGAAGATCGCAACTGCGCGATAATCCGCGCCCGATTTTTGCATGCCCGCCTGTGTCGCCCACCACCCCGGGCCACACAGCCAAGGGGCCAGCTACCCGCCAGCCCCGTTGCCAGGAGATACACGATGTCTACCCCACCCGTCACCCTCATGGTGTCGCGCCGCGCCGCCCATGGCCGCTACCAAGACCTGCTGGCCTGGCTGCACGAAGGCGAGCAACTGGCCACCGACTTCCCAGGCTACCTCGGTTCGGGCATCCTCGCCCCGCCGCGGGATGGCGACGAATTCCAGATCATCTTCCGGTTCAGCGACGAGCCCACCCTGCATGCCTGGGAGCACTCCGCCTCGCGCCGGGCATGGTTACAACGCGGCAACGGTTTGTTCGAGCGCCCCAAAGAGGCGCGCGTTAGCGGTATCGACGACTGGTTTGGCACCAGTAGGGTGCAAAAACCGCCACGCTGGAAGCAGGCCGTGGCCATCTGGCTGGCGTTTTTCCCAGTCTCGCTGGCCTTCAACCTGCTGTTCGGCCACTGGCTGACGGCGCTCGACCTCGTGCCCCGGGTACTGATCAGCACCCTGGCCCTGACGCCCGTGATGGTGTACCTGTTCATCCCGCTGTCCACCCGCCTGCTAGCCAGTTGGCTGCAGGCCTCACCGCCCACCGCTGGCGCCTTGCGCAGCCGCTGAGGCCAGGCCATACAACAGGGAAACAGTTCGGGTATGCTGGGCGGCAACAAGGACAGACAAGTTGACCGCCCCGAACATGAACAGCCCCATTCTCGTTACCGGAGCCAGCCAGCGCGTCGGGCTGGCCCTGGCCCTCGAACTGGCACAGGCCGGCCATACGGTGGTCAGTGCCAGCCGCAGCATCCAGCCACAGCCAGCCCACCCGAACATCGTGCAGTTTCAGGCCGACCTGTGCCAGGCGGGCGACCGCCAGGCGCTGATCGATCACCTGCACGATCGTTACGACGGCCTGCGCGCCATCATCCACAACGCCTCGCTGTGGCTCGACGACGGCCTCGACAACCTCGAGACCATGTTCCGCCTGCACGTCGAAGCGCCCTACCACCTCAACCTGGCCCTGGGTGATCTACTGGCCAAGGTGGAAAAGGCCGACATCATTCACATCTGCGACGAAACCTCTTCGCGCGGCAGTAAAAGCCACATCGGCTACGCCGCCACCAAGGCTGCCCTGCAGAACATGGTGCTGTCATTCGCCGAAAAATATGCGCCCAAGGTGCGTGTGAACGGTATCCTGCCCGGGCTGCTGATCCTCAAGGAAGGGGGTGACGAAGCCTACCGCCAGCAAACCCTGAAAAAGGCCCTGCTGGAATTCGAACCCGGCGCCGGCCCGCTGATCGAGGCCGTCAAGTACCTGCTCGCCAGCCAGTACAGCACCGGCAGCCAGGTGGTCATCAACGGTGGCCGCCACCTGAAGAACCGCATGACTTGAGAGAAGACCATGACCCCACAACAACAGCTCGAGCTCGAGGCCGCCGCGTTCCGGCGCCTGGTCGAACACCTGCAAAAGCGCACCGATGTACAGAACATCGACCTGATGAACCTGTCCGGTTTCTGCCGCAACTGCCTGTCCAAGTGGTACAAGGCTGCCGCTGACGAGCGTCAGCTGGACCTGAGCCTGGATGATGCTCGCGAAGCGGTGTACGGCATGCCCTACGCCGAGTGGAAAGCCCAATACCAGAAAGAAGCCAGCGCCGAGCAACAAGCGGCGTTCGAAAAAGGAAAAACCTCGTGACTGACCTGAATACCCTGCGCGCAAGCCTGGCCAGCGGCCAACATGTATTTGCCGATACCCTGGCGTTCATTGCCGACAACTACAGCTACCAGCCGCAGGCCTTCAACAACGGCGGCGTGGAGAATGCGGCAGGGCAGAACGAAGGTTCGTGCAAAACCCTGGGCCTGGCCTTGCTGGAAGGGCTGAGCGACCAGGAAGCCCTGCTGGCCTTCGGCGAGCATTACCGTGATGTGGTGGCCACACCTGAGGGCAGCGACCATGGCAACATCCGTGCGCTGATCAAACACGGTCTGACGGGTGTGAAGTTTGCTACGCAGCCGCTTGCGCGCAAGGCTTGATATTGCCGGGGCCGCTTTGCGGCCCCACGATCCTGCGCCCGCCATCAATCCATGAGGGTGCCAGGCGCCCCGCCTTCAAGCCTCCCCTGCCGCAACCACTGCAAGGCCACCGGCCACAGGTTTTCGCGAAACCGGTCATGGAAGAACGCGAAATGGCCAATTTCATCGACCGAGATATCCGCAGGTGCAATGCGCAGGTGCTGGCGCTCGGCACTTTGCAGATACCCCAACAAACGCTCGGTTGCCGCTACGGTCCCGAAAGGGTCGTCCGTCAGACTGATGGCCAGCGTCTTCGCACGCACCTGGGCGAACGGTAGCGCCGCCAACGCCCGCCCGCTGGGGCGGTGCTCATAACGTGGGGTACGCGTGGTCCAGTCATGCACCACGCCGGATGGCGTGTCTTCCAGCCAACCCAGGCGCTTGCCGGGAAAGTAGCCAAATAGCCGAGTCAACAGCGGCATGACCACATGCCACTTGCCCAACAGCTGCCAGCGCTGGTTGGCCGCGTAGTCGCGCCAGTAGGCGAACTGCGCACCCACCATCACGACCCGACGGATCTGCCCAGCCGACGGCGCCAGGCCTACAGCACAACCGCCGAAACTGTGCCCCACCACGTCCACCGGCTGACCAGGGAAATGCCCTGCCGCATGCGCCAGCATGGCTTCGAAATCCAGCCGGCCCCAGTCACTCCAGGAGGCCTGGAAGCCACGCAGCGACGCCGGCCGGGATTCGCCGATGCCACGGTAGTCGTAGGTCAGCACATCGCAACCGTGGGCGAACAGGTAGTCGGCAAAACGGGCGTAATAGCGGCAGCGTACCGAGGTGGCAGCGTTGATGATCACCAGCGGGCGCTGGGTGTCAGGTTGGGCGTGGCGCCAGCAGAAGCCGCCGAGGCTGTATCCGTCGGCCGCGGGGTGGCGAAATGGGGTAGCGGGTTGGGTGAGGCTACTCATGGCGCATTTCCTGTCGTTGTGCGCCAAAACTAGCAAAGATTTTGTAGCCTGTACCGGCCTCTTCGCGGGTGAACCCGCTCCTACAGGGGAGCGGGCTTGCCGCGAAGAGGCCGGTACAGGCTTAGCCGATTACAGCTCGACGCAGTCGAACTTCACATCGGTGGCCACGTCTTCGTCGTAGTTGACGTCAGCGCGCTCGAAACCGAACAGGTTAAGGAACTGCTTCTTGTAGCCGGCGTAGTCGGTCAGCTCGAACAGGTTCTCGGTGGTCACCTGTGGCCACAGGGCCTTGCAGGCGTTCTGCACGTCGTCACGCAGTTCCCAGTCGTCCAGGCGCAGGCGCCCCTTCTCGTCGACCTCTGCCGGCGCACCGTCGGTACGGTACATACGGTCGCGGTACATGCGGTCGAGCTGGTCCTGGGTGCCTTCGTGAACACCTTTCTCCTGCATGATCTTGAAGACCATCGACAGGTACAGTGGCATCACCGGGATGGCCGAGCTGGCCTGGGTGACCACCGACTTGAGCACCGCCACGTTGGCGCCGCCTTTCACTTCACCGGCCAGCTTCTGGTTCAGACGCAGGGCGGTTTCGTCCAGGTCCTGCTTGGCCTGGCCCAGTGCACCGTGCCAGTAGATCGGCCAGGTGATATCGCTGCCGATATAGCTGAAGGCCACGGTGCGAGCGCCTTCGGCAAGTACATTGGCGCCAGCCAGCGCATCGATCCACAGCTGCCAGTCCTGGCCACCCATGACGGTGACGGTGTCGGCGATTTCCTGCTCGGTGGCCGGCTCGATGCTGGCCTCGATGATGGTGTCTTTATTGGTGTCGATGGCGGTCGACTTGTATGGCTGGCCGATCGGCTTGAGTGCCGAGCGAATGACTTCACCGGTCTGCGGCAACTTGCGCACGGGCGACGCCAGCGAGTAGATGACCAAGTCGACCTTGCCACCCATTTCGTTCTTGATCAGCTCGATGACCTTGGCGCGCGCTTCGTCGGAGAAGGCGTCACCGTTGATCGACTTGCTGTACAGGCCCTCGGCCTTGGCGAACTTGTCGAAGGCGGCAGCGTTGTACCAGCCAGCCGTGCCGGCCTTGGTTTCGGTGCCTGGCTTTTCGAAGAAAACGCCCAAGGTGTCGGCCTTGAAGCCGAAAGCCGCGGTGATGCGGGCAGCCAGGCCGTAGCCGCTGGAAGCACCGATGACCAGGACCTTCTTCGGGCCATCCTCGCGTACGCCCAGCTTGCGGGTGGCTTCGATCTGGTCACGGACGTTGAGCTCGCAGCCCTTCGGGTGAGTCGTGGTGCAGATGAAACCGCGAACCTTAGGATGAATGATGGCCAATGTCTGTACCTCGTCAGGTTTATGCCAGGAAAGCGCCGCCTGGGGCGATTCCGATTGATCAGAGGGTGAGACTACCCCCGCAGGTTATCCGACACATATTACGGGGTGATCAAAGGGATGCAAAACCAGAGTTCGTCTGTGCAGGAGGGTCACAGCAGCAGGACATCCAGATTGGCGGGTTGCAACGCCGACCACCCATTGATTGGCTTTTCACATCAATCCGAAAGAAAAACAAACTTAACAAATAAGCCAAACCCACCGATGCTGGCGGCACTACGCCCATTGCACGGAGAACAACAACATGAACGACGTGGTGATCGTCGCCGCAACCCGTACCGCCATCGGCAGCTTCCAGGGCGCCTTGGCCACTGTGCCTGCGGTCGACCTCGGCGCCGCCGTGATCAAGCACCTGCTGAAACAAACCGGGCTGGACCCGGCGCAGGTCGACGAAGTCATCCTCGGCCAAGTGCTCACTGCCGGTGCCGGTCAGAACCCGGCACGCCAGGCAGCGATCAAGGCGGGCCTGCCCTTCAGCGTGCCGGCCCTGACCCTGAACAAGGTCTGCGGCTCGGGCCTCAAGGCCCTGCACCTGGCCACCCAGGCGATCCGCTGTGGCGATGCCGAGGTGGTAATTGCCGGTGGCCAGGAGAACATGAGCCTTGCCCCCTACGTGATGCCCTCGGCCCGCACCGGCCAGCGCATGGGCCATGGCCAACTGATCGACAGCATGATCACGGATGGCCTGTGGGATGCCTTCAATGACTATCACATGGGCATCACTGCCGAAAACCTGGTGGACAAGTACGGCCTCAGCCGTGAGCAGCAGGATGCCTTTGCTGCCGAATCGCAGCGCAAGGCAGTGGCAGCGATCGAGGCCGGCCGTTTCGACGCTGAAATCACCCCCATCGTGCTACCGCAGAAAAAGGGAGAGCCCAAGGTTTTTGCCCGTGACGAGCAACCACGCCCGGACACCACCGCCGAGTCCCTGGGCAAACTGCGCCCGGCCTTCAAGAAGGACGGCAGCGTCACCGCAGGCAATGCCTCCAGCCTGAACGACGGCGCCGCCGCCGTGCTTTTGATGAGCGCAGCAAAGGCCAAGGCTTTGGGCCTGCCAGTGCTGGCGAAGATCGCCGCCTATGCCAGTGCCGGGGTAGACCCCGCGATCATGGGTATTGGTCCGGTTTCGGCGACCCAGCGTTGCCTGGACAAGGCCGGTTGGCAACTGGCCGAGGTGGACCTGATCGAAGCCAACGAAGCCTTTGCCGCCCAGGCGCTGGCCGTGGGCAATGCACTGGCATGGGATGCCGCGCGGGTTAACGTCAATGGAGGGGCGATTGCCCTGGGCCACCCGATTGGTGCTTCCGGGTGCAGGGTGCTGGTGACCCTGCTGCACGAGATGATCAAACGGGATGCCGGAAAAGGCCTGGCGACCTTGTGCATTGGCGGTGGACAAGGGGTTGCGCTGGCCATCGAGCGCTGATTGATTCAAGCAGGCCCGGCCTCTTCGCGGGTAAACCCGCTCCTACACAGGATCAGTGCTTGGGCAAAGGCCGCCGTAGGAGCGGGTTTACCCGCGAAAGGGCCGGGCCTGCTGGTCAATTTCCACCCGCCGTTCACCGTTGCAGCCGCCACCGTATTCGCGGGTACACCCGCTCCTACAGTGATCGGTGGTGAACACACATCAGCGAAGAGGCCGGCACAGGCAGCAAACGATCAAGCCGCGACTCGGTCCTGCTCCAGCGAAGCGGCCAGCACCGCCACTTCCTGGCACTTCTGCACGGCCAGGGCCACTGGGCTTCCCAGCAGCGAACAGGCCGGTGCCAACCACAGCCGCTCACCCAGGCGTTCATGGGCCTCGTGCAGCAGCCCCAGGGTCTTGTTCAGATCGCAAGGCGAGGCGTTGCGACCATCTACCAGGCCCAGCGACAGTACTTTATAGGCCGGTAGGCGGTCGAGAATGCTCTGGTACTGCTCGGGGGCCTGGACCAGATCGACGTGCAGGCCATCGACCGGCAGGTTGGCCGCCAGGCCGAGGTTGCCTTCCAGGCCACCGAAGTACGTGGCGATCAGCTTCTTCAGCGGTGCGCGTTGAAGGATGTTGTAAACGCGTTCATAGGCATTTTTCCAGTCCTGGGGCAGGGCCTGGGCGAGGATGGGTTCATCGATCTGCACCCATTCAACGCCATGGCCGGCCAGGCGGTTGAGAAGCTGGTCATACACGGGCAGCAGGCGGTCAAGCAGCTCCAGCCTGTCGAAGTCACCGCCCACGGTCTGGCCCTGCCACAGGTAGGTCAAGGGGCCGATCACCACCGGCTTGACTGCATGGCCCAGGGCCTTGGCGTGTTCCACTTCTTCGAACAGGGGCTCCCAGTTCAGAGCGAACGGCTGGTCACCTGTGCTCAGCACGTGGCTCTCCCAGGCGAAGTCGCCGACCGGCAACAGCTCGATGCCGGCGTCTTTCTGCACCTGCCAGTGGCGGGCACGCAGCTCGCGGTCACGGCTGATGTGTGGAAAGCCCAGGTTATGTGCCAGTGCCATGTCTTGTCCCTTCAGCATGCTTGAGTGAATAAGGGGGATTCTCCGGCTGATGGGATATTGAGACAAACTCATTAAATTTGAGATGAACCCAAGAAATCTTCATGATCGCGATCCTGCATTGCGGCCCCCATGTCTCATTCAGATCACCATCCTGCGCCTCCAGACATGACCCAGCTCGTCTTCTGCCGCACAATGCCACCCTGACCACACCTGGTGCCCGGCCAACATGAGCCTGCTGAAAACCGCCCTGCGCGACCAGAAATTCGTTTGCGTAATGGAGTTCGTCCCCAAGCCTTCCGCAGAACGCTTTGCCGCCATGGAAGCGATCATGGCCCGTGCGCATCTGTGCGGCTGGCCTATGACCGTGGCCATCGGTGATCGTGTCGGCAGCCCGCTGGACATGTCACCGCTGGACGCCCTCGCCTCGTTCAGCAAGCCTGTGCCTGCCCTGCCGCATTTTTCAGGCAAGGATCGTGAACGCCACCACCTGCTCGCCCAACTGCAGCGCATGGACGCCGCCGGCCTCGATCAGCTGTTGCTGCTGACTGGTGACCGCCTGCCCGGCCATGAACCTGGCCAGCGCCCGGTGCGTTACCTGGAATCGGTCGCTGCCCTGCAGGTTGCCCGCCAGGCCTGCCCACACTGGCTGCTGGGTGCGGCGCTAAACCCGTTCAAGTATCACGAGGAAGAAGGCGGCGCCCAGTATTTCAAGGCCGAGAAAAAGCTGGCAGCGGGGGCTGACTTCCTCACCTTGCAACTGGGCTTCGATGCCGCCAAGCATCAGGAAGCCATACACTGGATGCGCCGCCAGTCCACACCCAAGCCCATGCTGGCCTGCCTCATGAGCCTCACCCACGGGCGCGCGGCAATGCTCGACCACGTGGCCGGCGTCACTGTCACCCCATCCATGCGCGACATGCTCGAAGCGGAGGCGGCGCAGTCCAAGGCCTTTGCCCAGGCGCGCAGTGTTGACCGCCTGGCCTTGCAGATCATCGGTGTGAAGCTGATGGGTTACGCCGGTGTGCACCTGTCAGGGGTTCACGCACTCGAACAGCTGCTGGCGCTGGAGGCCCGTATCGAGCACTGGCAAACCCAGGTTCAGTCCCTGGAGCAATGGGCACCGGCCTGGCACGCCAGCTGGCACATGCCCAGCCTGCCGGCGGTGATCTTTCATCCGCCCCAGGCAGGCTGGCGCCTGGGCGAGTCACGGGTCGATGCCTCGTTCAAGGAAAAAGCCCGCTATCACCTGATGCATGGCATGCATTCACTGCTGTTCAGCCGGCGCAACAGCCTGAGCAAGGCCTTTGGCTGGGCGGTGCGGCAGCCTCTGTGGGGTACACGCGTCGGCGCACACGTGCTGCACACGCTGGAGCGCAGTGTGAAGCGCCCCTTGGTGGGTTGCGACACCTGCGGCCGTTGCCGCCTGGAAGACACCTTGTATATCTGCCCGGAAACTTGCCCTAAAGGCCTGGCCAACGGCCCTTGCGGCGGAACCGCCCTGAACCGCTGCGAGTTCGGCGACCGCGAGTGCATTCACAGCGTCAAGTACCGCACTGCCAAGGCAGTGCAGCAAACCGCAGTGCTGACCGAACGCCTGATCCCCTGCATCGAGGTCGAAACCCGCCACCGCAGCTCATGGCCGCAGTGGTTTGCAGGGCAGACGCCGCAGCGGCTCAGCCCGCAGCCATTGCCTCGAAGCCAGCCCGAATCGTAGCCTCGGGCAGCTCATCGGCTATGAACACCATCACGCTCTCGCGCGCTTCGCCTGCGGCCCACTCGGCGTCCCAGTCGAAGCCATACAGCTTGAGCACGCCCTGAAACACCAGCTTGCGCTCCTCGCCGGCAATGTTCAGCACGCCCTTGTAGCGCAGCAGCTGTTTGCCGTGGGTTTCCAGCAGCTCGTTCATGAAGCTGCTGAGGCGGTCGATATCCAGCGGGGCTTCGGTACGCAGCACCATCGTGGAGATGCGGTCCGGGGTGGCAGGTTTGAGCACGGGTTGCAACCTTGGTTTCAGGTTCACCCCAAGGTCGGGGTTGAGGTTGAAACCTCGCACATCCAGTAGTGCAGCCAGGTCGATGCAGCCGTGTTCGACCACACGGATCGCAGCCCTGCTGTTGATGCGGACCAGGCGCTCGCGCAGGGCTTCAACGGCCGCTGGCTCGACCAGGTCGGTCTTGCTCAGCAGCAGACGATCGGCAAAGCCGACCTGCGCCTGGGCGATGGTCTGGGTCAGATGCAGTTCGGCATGCGCGGCATCGACAAGGGTGATGATGCCGTCGAGGATGTAGCGCTCACGCAGCTCCTCGTCGATGAAGAACGTTTGCGCGACCGGCGCTGGGTCGGCCAGGCCGGTGCATTCGATCACCAGGCGATCGAAGGCGATTTCCCCGGCATCCAGGCGTTCAAGCAGCAGATAAAGCGCGCGGGTCAGGTCGCCATGGATGCTGCAGCATACACAACCGTTGGCCAAGGTCATGACCTGCACCGGCTGGTCACCCAGCAGTTGGCTGTCGATGCCGGCCTCGCTGAATTCGTTTTCGATCACGGCGAGCTTCAGGCCATGCTCGGCCTTGAGCATGTGCCTGAGCAAGGTGGTCTTGCCGGCACCGAGGAAGCCCGTGAGGACGGTTACGGGAATGGGCGTCTGCACGCAAAATACTCCTGAATCTGAAAATGACTGTGGGAGCCGGTTACCCAGGCTCCCACAGATTTACACGTACCGCAGGCTCAACAGCACTTGGGCCCGGACTTGCCACCGTAACGGGCTTCCTGGCGTTCGCGGAAAAACGCCTCGTAGCTCATCACCGGCTTGTCCGGATGCGTTTTCTGCATGTGTTCGACATAGTTGTCGTAGTCGGGCATGCCGACCATCAGGCGGGCTGCCTGCCCCAGGTATTTGCCCAGTCGACCCAAGTCGTTGAACATGATTGCAGTCCTCTCGATTACGCGTCAGGCAACGCCTGGAACGGGGTTTCCTTGTCGCTGCGCTCCTTGCGGCCCAAGGCGGCATAGCCGACCTTGATGGCGAAGAACAGGATGCTGAAGACCACCAGCAGGAACAAGATCGTCAGGCCCGCGTTGGTGTAGGCGTTGAAGATCACGTGCTGCATCTGCCCGATGTCCTTGGCCGGGGCCAATACCTGGCCGGCGTCCAGCGCAGTGCTGTACTTCTCGGCCAGGGCCAGGAAGCCGACAGCCGGGTTGGGGTCGAACAGCTTGATCAGGCCTGCAGCCGTGGTGCAGATCAGCAGCCATACGGCCGGCAGCAGGGTGACCCAGATGTAGCGCTGGCGCTTCATCTTGATCAGCACCACAGTGCCGAGCATCAAGGCAATACCGGCCAGCATCTGGTTGGAGATACCAAACAGCGGCCACAGGGTGTTGATGCCACCCAGCGGGTCGATTACGCCCTGGTACAGCAGATAGCCCCAGAGTGCCACGCAGCCAGCGGTGGCCAGCAGGTTGGCCCCCCACGATTCGGTGCGTTTGAGTGCAGGCACGAAGCTGCCCAGCAGGTCCTGCAACATGAAGCGCCCGGCACGGGTACCCGCGTCGACCGCAGTGAGGATGAACAGCGCCTCGAACAGGATCGCGAAGTGGTACCAGAAGGCCATGGTGTTTTCACCTGGCAACACCTGGTGCAGGATCTGCGCGATACCGACCGCCAGGGTTGGCGCACCGCCGGCACGGGCCAGGATGGTGTGCTCGCCGATATCACGGGCAACGGCTTCGAGCTGCTCAGGTGTAATCAGGAAGCCCCAACTGCTGACTGTCTGCGCCACCGACGCGACATCGCCACCGACCACCGCAGCCGGGCTGTTCATGGCGAAGTACACGCCCGGTTCGATCACCGAGGCAGCAACCATGGCCATGATGGCGACGAACGACTCCATCAGCATGCCGCCGTAGCCGATATAGCGGGCGTTGGTTTCGTTATCCAGCAGCTTCGGCGTGGTCCCCGAGGAAATCAGCGCGTGGAAGCCGGACACCGCACCACAGGCAATGGTGATGAACAGGAACGGGAACAGGGTCCCCTTCCACACCGGGCCCGTACCGTCGGTGAACTGGGTCAGCGCCGGCATTTTCAGCTCGGGTGCGATGATCAGGATACCGATGGCCAGGCCAACGATCGTGCCGATCTTGAGGAAGGTCGACAGGTAGTCACGCGGTGCCAGCACCAGCCACACCGGCAGCACGGCAGCGACGAAACCGTAGCCCACCAGCATCCAGGTGATCTGCACGCCGGTGAACGTGAACGCCGGGCCCCACACCGGGTCCGCAGCGATCACGCCACCCAGCCAGATCGAGGCCAGCAGCAGCACCACACCAACCACCGAGATTTCGCCAATACGGCCCGGACGGATGTAGCGCATGTAGATGCCCATGAACATCGCGATCGGGATGGTCGCCATCACCGTGAACATGCCCCATGGGCTTTCGGCCAGGGCCTTGACCACGATCAGCGCCAGCACCGCGAGGATGATGATCATGATCAGGAAGCAGCCGAACAGGGCGATGGTGCCCGGGATTCTGCCCATTTCCTCGCGCACCATGTCGCCCAGCGAGCGCCCATTGCGGCGGGTAGACAGGAACAGGACCATGAAGTCCTGCACCGCACCGGCCAGCACCACGCCGGCAATCAGCCACAGCGTGCCGGGCAGGTAGCCCATTTGCGCGGCGAGGACCGGCCCGACCAAGGGGCCTGCGCCGGCGATGGCCGCGAAGTGGTGACCAAAAAGAATGTGTTTGTTGGTCGGGACGTAGTCCAGGCCATCGTTGTTGAGTACCGCCGGGGTGGCACGGCGCGGGTCGAGTTGCATCACCTTGGTGGCGATGAACAGGCTGTAGTAACGATAGGCGACCAGGTAGATGGCCACTGCCGCGACTACGATCCACAAGGCGTTGATGGCCTCGCCGCGACGCAGGGCAACCACACCCAGTGCGCAGGCGCCTATGACTGCCAGCGCCAGCCACGGAATATGGCGTAGCAGGCTATTATTGTTGTTCATGGTTAGCTTCCAGCTGGTGGATTGGAAAGACCGCCCACCGAGTCTAGGGCCAGTCAAGCGGCATTGCCACACTTGCTTCGTTCTAGAGCCTCTGCGGCCAGATTGCAGTACCTGATGCACATGCAACTCTAACTATAGTCAGGATGACACCTGATGACCTATTCGAGGATCCATGCCATGAGCGATCATGACGAACGCCGCCGCTTTCAGCGCATCGACTTCGATGCCCCCACCGAGCTGCGCCAGGGGTTGAACCACTGGCCTGCAAAACTGCTGGACCTTTCCCTCAAAGGCTTGCTGATCGAACGCCCGGCAGATTGGGATGCCGACCTGAGCCAGGACTTCGACGCCATCATCCACCTGGACAACGATGCCCGCGTGCAGATGCAGGTTGAACTGCGCCACGAAGAACCGGACCGCCTTGGCTTCATCTGCCTGTACATCGACCTCGATTCGATGAGCCATTTGCACCGTCTTGTGGAATTGAACGTGGCTGACAGCACCGAAATGATGCGTGAGCTGCGCGAACTCATCGAATAATAAAATCTCTTAGCTAGCTAACAGCCTTCCCGCCGGGTGTTTCTTGTCTACCCAGACAGCTTTAAGCCTGGGTAGCGATGCTTTGTACACACCCTTCTAATACAGCCTCTGCCAGGTTGGTACGCCTTCTGCATTGGGTTTTCGCACACCCTGCAGTTGCATCTGTTCGCGCTCCGATCAAAATATTGTATACAATTCTTGTGGCAATCATTTGTAGGAAGTGTCTACAGTAGCGGCACAACAATAAACAGAGAGCCTGCTCCATGACTACGTCCCCTAGCACGTCTCCCGCCAAGCGACCCGAGGATGAAAACCTCGGTCTTGGTGCCAACCTGGCCTATGGTCTGCAGCATGTGCTGACCATGTATGGTGGGATCGTCGCAGTACCCCTGATCCTGGGGCAGGCCGCGGGCCTGAATGGTGCCGAAATCGGCATGCTGATCGCCGCCTCGCTGTTCGCCGGTGGCCTTGCCACCCTGCTGCAGACCCTTGGCCTGCCGTTCTTCGGTTGCCAGTTGCCACTCGTGCAAGGCGTGTCGTTCGCCGGTGTGGCGACCATGGGTGCGATCCTGAGCAGCGAGGGGGGCGGTGGCCTGCCAGGGGTGCTCGGCGCGGTCATGGCAGCGTCGCTGATCGGCTTTCTGATCACGCCAGTGTTCTCGCGCATCACCAAGTTCTTCCCGCCGCTGGTGACCGGTATCGTCATCACCACCATCGGCCTGACCTTGATGCCGGTTGCCGCACGCTGGGTAATGGGTGGCAACAGCGCCTCGCCGGAGTTCGGCAGCATGGCCAACATTGGCCTGGCCGGGCTGACCTTCGCTATCGTGCTGCTGCTGAGCAAGCTTGGCAGCGCAACCATCTCACGCCTGTCGATACTGCTGGCCATGGTGGTCGGCACGCTGATTGCCTGGGCATTGGGCATGGCCGATTTCAGCAAGGTCACCGAAGGCCCGATGTTCGCCTTCCCCACGCCTTTCCACTTTGGCATGCCGGAGTTCCACATCGCTGCGATCCTGTCGATGTGTATCGTGATCATGGTCACCCTTGTGGAAACGTCGGCCGATATCCTCGCCGTAGGTGAGATCATCGACACCAAGGTGGACTCCAAGCGCCTGGGCAACGGCCTGCGCGCCGACATGGCATCGAGCATCCTGGCGCCGATTTTCGGTTCGTTCACCCAGAGCGCGTTCGCCCAGAACGTTGGCCTGGTGGCCGTGACCGGGGTCAAGAGCCGCTACGTGGTGGCTACCGGCGGCGTGATTCTGGTGGTACTCGGCCTGCTGCCGATCATGGGCCGGGTGATTGCCGCCGTGCCTACCCCGGTACTGGGCGGCGCCGGTATCGTGCTGTTCGGCACCGTGGCAGCCAGCGGTATCCGCACCCTGTCCAAGGTCAGCTACAAGAACAACGTCAACCTGATCATCGTCGCCGCCTCGCTGGGCTTCGGCATGATCCCGATTGCCGCGCCGACCTTCTACCACCACTTCCCGAACTGGTTCGAGACCATCTTCCACTCCGGCATCAGCTCGGCGGCGATCATGGCCATCCTGCTGAACCTGATCTTCAACCATTTCACCACCGGCAACTCGGAAAACCAGTCGGTGTTCGCTGCAGCCTATGAGCGCACCATCCAGTACTCGGACATTTCCGCGCTGCGTGATGGGGACTACTTCAAAGATGGCAAGCTGTTCGATGCCGAGGGTAACGAAGTGCCGATGCTGGAACTGGACGAGCATGGCAATGAAGCGGTCAGGCGAACGGCCGTTGCCGAGCACTGACTGATTGCAGGAGCGAGCATGCTCGCTCCTGCACACTATTCGAACAATGCATCCAGCGCCTGTTCCAGGCGGGTAACGGCAATCACCTGTAACCCCGCAGGCGCTTCTTTCGGCGCATTGCCCTTGGGTACGATGGCACGCTTGAAGCCGTGCTTGGCCGCTTCCTTCAAACGCTCCTGGCCACTGGGCACCGGCCGTACCTCGCCCGACAGGCCGATCTCGCCAAACACCAGCAAACCATGGGCCAGTGGCCGGTTACGCAAGCTGGACATCACCGCCGCCAGCAGCGCCAGGTCCGACGCCGTTTCCAGCACCTTCACCCCGCCGACCACGTTGAGAAACACATCCTGGTCATGGGTCGGGATACCGCCATGGCGGTGGAGTACCGCCAACAACATGGCCAGACGGTTCTGGTCCAGGCCCAAGGTCACCCGCCGCGGGTTGGCCAGATGGCTGTCGTCGACCAGCGCCTGCACCTCGACCAGCATTGGCCGGGTACCCTCCCAGGTTGCCATCACCACGCTACCCGGCACCTCTTCCTGGGTGCGGTTGAGGAAGATCGCCGACGGGTTGGATACCTCCTTGAGGCCACGATCGGTCATGCCGAACACGCCCAGCTCGTTGACCGCGCCAAAGCGGTTCTTGACCGCCCGCAGCAAGCGCAGGCGGCCATCGGACTCACCTTCGAAATACAGCACAGTGTCAACCATGTGCTCCAGCACCCTAGGGCCAGCCAGCGAGCCTTCCTTGGTCACGTGGCCGACCAGGAAGATTGCCGTACCGCTTTGCTTGGCGTAGCGCACCAGCAACGCTGTGCTTTCGCGCACCTGGGCCACGCCGCCGGGGGCCGATTGCAACTGCTCGGTGAAAATGGTCTGGATCGAGTCGATCACCATTACCCGCGGCTTCTCGACCCGCGCCGTGGCAATGATCGTCTCGATGCAGGTTTCGGTCATCACCTTGAGCTGGTCCTGGGGTAGGCCCAGCCGCCGCGAGCGCATGGCCACCTGCTGCTGCGACTCCTCCCCCGTGACATACAGTGCCGGCATGCCCACGGCGATGTTGCACAAGGTCTGTAGCAAAATGGTCGATTTGCCGATACCGGGGTCACCGCCGATCAGCACCACCGAGCCATCCACCAGGCCGCCACCCAGCACGCGGTCCAGTTCGGTGCTGCTGGTCGTAAAACGCGGAATTTCCTCGACACTGACTTCAGCCAGGGTCTTGATCTGCGCCTGTTGCCCCGTCCAGCCAGCGCGGCCGCTACTGGGGGCCGCAGCGCCGCCGCTTTCGATCATGGTTTCGACCAGGGTGTTCCAGGCCCCGCATTCGCCGCACTGGCCGGCCCATTTGGGGAAGGTCGCGCCGCATTCGGTGCAGCCATACAAGCGCTTGGCCTTGGCCATGGGTGGGTTCTCCTGGAAAATTCGCCATGATAACCGAGCAGGACGTGTCTCGAACGCCTCGAGATGCGACAAAACTATTCGTTCTAACTGCAGTCAGTAGCCCTGAACACAACGCATGAAGCGTTTTAGTGGCTTACACTGCGTTAACCTCACCTTTTGTTACAAGGAACCAAACATGGGCGTGCTCAACGAGTTCAAGGCTTTCGCAGTCAAAGGCAATGTCGTCGACATGGCGGTCGGTATCATTATTGGCGCGGCCTTCGGCAAGATCGTCTCGTCCTTCGTCGGCGACGTGATCATGCCGCCACTGGGCCTGCTGATCGGTGGCGTGGACTTCAGCGACCTGGCCATTACCCTGAAGGCTGCCGAAGGTGACGTGCCAGCGGTGGTGCTGGCGTATGGCAAGTTCATCCAGACCGTGATCGACTTCGTGATCGTGGCCTTTGCCATCTTCATGGGCGTGAAGGCGATCAACAAGCTCAAACGTGAAGAAGCCGTGGCGCCGACTACCCCGCCTGTGCCTTCGGCCGAAGAGACGCTGCTGACCGAAATCCGCGATTTGCTCAAGACGCAGAACCAGAACCGCTTGCCTTGAAATTGCTGGGGGGGGCGCTGTGGGGGATGGCACCGGCTCTGCCGGTGTTCGCGGGTGAACCCGCTCCTACACGGCGGCCTGTGTCCAACCTCTGATGCGTGTCCACCACCGATCTGCGTAGGCGCGGGTTTACCCGCGAATACGGTGGTGGCGACGGTGAACGGCGGGTGGGGATTGGCCAGCAGGGCCGGCCCTTTCGCGGGTGAACCCGCTCCTACGGGTCCCACGACGGCCGCAGTGGCCTTACCAGTAGTTCTCGACTGCCACCTGCCCCGGCCGCTTGCTCAGGCTCAATTGCAGGTCGCGCGCCTTGAGGACCTTGCGGGTTTCGTCGATCATTTCCGGGTTGCCGCACAGCATCACGCGGGAATGCTCCGGCGACAGCTCAAGCCCTGCCGCCCTCTCCAGCTCGCCATTCTCGATCAACGTCGTAATCCGCTGATTCAACGCCCCTGGGTGTTGTTCACGGGTCACCACCGGAATGAACTGCAACTTGCCCGCGTACTCGGCCAGGTAATCGCGCTGTTCCAGACCGGCAATTTCATCCACATAGGCCAGCTCCTTCGCTTCGCGCACTGAATACACCAGCTTGATGCTGTCGAAGCGCTCCCAGGCCTCGAAGTCCTGCAGGATCGACATAAATGGCGCAATGCCGGTACCGG
Source organism: Pseudomonas sp. JR33AA (assembly GCF_021378985.1). Lineage (NCBI taxonomy): Bacteria > Pseudomonadati > Pseudomonadota > Gammaproteobacteria > Pseudomonadales > Pseudomonadaceae > Pseudomonas > Pseudomonas sp. JR33AA. The sequence goes on along the minus strand of NZ_JAJSAW010000021.1, from coordinate 42,871 downwards.
TAGCCAGCAGCCACAGGTCACGACCACCGACGAAGCGGTCAAGGGTGAGAAAACCAAACGCCTGGCGGTCAATCAGCAAGGTATCGCCTGCACCCAAACGGCTCAGCTCACTGGTGAACTCGCCACCCGGCACCACGATGGAAAAGAAATCCAGGTGCTCGTCATGGGGGGCGCTGACCATGGAATACGCCCGCCACACCACACTCCCATCGGCCTTGGTCACACCTAGCCGGGCGAATTGGCCGGAACGGAAGCGGAACCCCGCATCGCGCGTAACCCGCAGGCTGAAGAGGTTCGGCGTCAGTGGCTGAACATCGAGCAGTGTCTGGCGAGTGAACTTTTCGGCGCTAGCGGTCATATCGGGCTCCAAGGTTGGCGTGTGCACAGTGTCGCCTAAAGTGGCCGGGATAAAAACCACCGCTTTGTAGGGCCTCATCAAGGTTGATCGCGCCGAAGTCGCAGAAAGTCGTGTTCGCTATAACAAAAAAATCCCAACAGGATGGTAGGTCTTTTCCTACAATCATCCGGGTACTCAAACGGATTGGATCCTGTGCGCCCGAAGGAGTGTTTCAAATGCTTCACTGGAAACCCGAGTATCTTCATGCGTTCGTCAGCGAACGCAGCCCGCAGAAGCTATTCGACATTGCAGTCCATCTGGCTCAGGACCTGGACATGGATTACCTTGGGCTGAACATCCGCATTCAGATCGCGACGCAAACGCCAAGGCTGTACCTCTACAGCAACTACCCAAGTGAGTGGATCGAGTGCTACCAGCGCGACGACTTCTACAAGCAGGACCCGGCGGCGAACCTGAGCCACAGCTCGACGATGCCGGTGCTGTGGACCGATGATCTGTACAAGGAAGCCCCGCAATTTCGCGAAATGGCCTGCCTGCATGGCTTGCGCCACGGCTGGACGCAATCGCTTCACGATCAGCAGCACAACGAGAGCCAGATCAGTGTCGCTCGGCCAAACGGCCCCATCGATGTAGTCGAACTGTACGACAAAGCCGGTAGTGTGCAGTGGCTGTGCCACACCCTGCACGCCGTACTGGGCGAGCACCATCTGAACGCACTGTGCCCTTCCCAGCCGAAAATGAGCGAGCGTGAACTGGAAGTGCTGAAATGGTCTGCCGCCGGCAAGACGGCTGCCGATGTTGCCTCCATCCTTTCGCTGTCGCAAAGCACGGTCAACTTCCATATCCGCAGCGTAATCACCAAGACCAACGCCGCCAACAAGGCCGGCGCCATTGCCATTGCTGCCTTGCGTGGCTGGATCTGACCTTCGAACCTGCGACCTTGGGCAAAGCCCTGTAGAATCGCCCGGCAAAGCCCGGAGCGAACCGCAACGGGCAGTTTCGTACCCGAGCCAGACGCCATGCCCCTGTTGACCACCCCCTACGCCGAACTCGACCTGATCCGCCAGCCGGAGCAGGCCAACGACCCGTTGCAGGCCTTCGATGCCGCCGACGAGTACCTGCTTGCGCAGCTACACGACCAGGCACCCGACGCCAATTGCCGGGTACTGGTGCTCAATGACAGCTTCGGTGCCCTGGCCGCAAGCCTTGCGGGCCAGCTGCAGGTGGTCAGCAGCGGTGACTCGCACCTGGGGCACCTGGCCCTGGAAAAGAACCTGGCGCGCAATGGCCTGCCGTTCGACAGTGTGCCGTTCGTACCGGCCAGCGAACACTGGCAAGGCCCGTTCGACCGGGTGCTGGTGCGTGTACCCAAGACCTTGGCCCTGCTCGAAGAACAACTGATCCGCCTGCAAGGCCAGTTGGCACCCGGTGCGCAGGTGATTGCAGGGGCGATGATCAAGCACCTGCCACGGGCGGCCGGCGACCTGTTGGAGAAGTACATCGGCCCCGTACAGGCTTCGCTGGCCCTGAAAAAGGCCCGTTTGCTGACAGCAACGGTTGCCGAGCGGCCGCTCGCCAAGTCCCCTTACCCCAGTTGCTACCGGCTCGACGCGCCAGCACTTGACTTGGTCAACCATGCCAACGTGTTCTGCCGTGAAGGCCTGGATATCGGGACACGGGCGTTTCTCCCGCATCTGCCACGCGACCTCGGCCGTGCGCGGGTCGCAGACCTGGGCTGCGGCAACGGCGTACTCGCGATCGCCAGCGCCCTGGCCAACCCGGAGGCGGAGTACACCCTGGTCGACGAGTCGTACATGGCCGTGCAATCGGCGCAGGAGAACTGGCTGGCAGCGTTGGGCGAGCGCCCGGCGACCTTCTTCGCGGCCGATGGCCTCGCCGGGGTGGAGAAGCAGTCACTGGACGTGGTGCTGTGCAACCCGCCGTTCCACCAACAGCAGGTAGTCGGCGATTTCCTTGCCTGGCGCATGTTCCAGCAGGCGCGTGAAGCGCTGGTGGTAGGTGGGGCGCTGTATATCGTGGGTAACCGGCACCTGGGTTATCACAGCAAGCTGGCGCGGTTGTTCCGCGGCGTTGAGCAGGTGGCGGCTACGCCCAAGTTCGTCATCCTGAAAGCCCGCAAGTAGAAGCACGGCCGCCCCCATAGGAGCGGACTTGCCCGCGAACACCGGCAACGCCGGTGCCATCTAGCGCGTTGCCTGCTTCGCAGGCACGACCGCTCCCGCTTTTTATCAATGTGTGGTCAGGCCCGCCGCCCCCATGAACAGCCGCATCACCCAGGCCGCCACACCCAGCGCTGCGACGCTCATCGCCCAGATCAGCAACAGCCAACCCAGTCGCTGCCACAGCGGTTTCTTTTCTTCCAAACCATGCTTGCCAGCCATCATGCGGCCCTCCTAGTGGTAGCCGTCTTCGTGGGTCACCTTGCCGCGGAACACGTAGTAGCTCCAGAAGGTATACACGAGGATAAACGGCAGGATGAACAGGGTACCCACCAGCATGAAGCCCTGGCTTTGCGGTGGCGCTGCGGCATCCCAGATCGAAATCGACGGCGGGATGATGTTAGGCCACAGGCTGATTCCCAAGCCGCTGTAGCCAAGGAAGATCAGTACCAGCGTAAGCAGGAACGGCGTGTAGTGTGCGTTGCGTGCCACCGCTTTGAGCAAGCCGTAGAAGGTCAACAGCACCAGCAGCGGTACCGGCATGAACCAGATCAGGTTGGGCATGCTGAACCAGCGGTCGGCAATCTGCGGGTAGGCGATTGGCGTCCACAGGCTGATGATACCGATCACCACCAGCAGCACCAGCGCCAGCGGCCGGGCAATATCGTGCATCTTCTGCTGCAGCGGCCCTTCGGTCTTCATTATCAGCCAGGTGCATCCCAGCAGGGTGTACGCCACGATCAACCCCAACCCGCAGAACAGGCTGAACGGGGTCAGCCAGTCCAGGGTGCCACCGGCAAAATGCCGGTCTACCACCTTGAACCCCTCCAGGAACGCGCCCAGCGCCACGCCCTGGAAGAAGGTGGCGATCAGCGAACCCCAGATGAACGCCTTGTCCCAGATGTGCCGCTTGTCGGCCTTGGCCTTGAAGCGAAACTCGAAGGCCACGCCTCGGAAAATCAGGCCGATCAGCATCAGGATCAGGGGCAGGTACAGGGCCTCGAGGACCACGGCATACGCCATCGGGAAGGCACCGAACAGTCCGGCACCGCCCAGGACCAACCAGGTTTCGTTGCCGTCCCATACCGGCGCGACAGTGTTCATCATTACATCACGGTCCTGCTCGCCCTTGACGAAGGGGAAGAGCATGCCGATCCCCAGGTCGAATCCGTCCATCACCACGTACATCATGACGCCGAAGATGATGATCACGGCCCAGATCAGTGGAAGGTCGATACCCATGGTTCAGTTCCCCTTGTTCAGGCTGGCAGAGGTGGCCTCGCGGCCATCATCGGCAGCGGACAAAGGCCGTGCCGGCGTGCGTTTCTGGCCTGGGCCTCCCGGTGTGTGCTCGTCACCCTCGCCGGTCTGCGGCCCTTTGCGTACCAGGCGCATCATGTAGCCAAGGCCGGTGCCAAACAGGGCGAAGTACACCACCACGAACGCCACAAGAGTGAAGCCGAGCTGGGCGTAGCTGTGGTTGGAAACGCCGTCCGCCGTGCGCATCAGGCCGTACACCACCCAGGGCTGGCGGCCAATTTCGGTGGTGAACCAGCCGGCCAGCAGCGCGACCAGCCCGGATGGGCCCATCCACAGGGCCACATGCAGGAACGGGCGCGAACTGTACAGCGTGCCGCGTTTGCGCAACCACAGGCTCCACAGGCCCACGAAGATCATCAGGAAACCCAGCCCGACCATGATCCGGAACGACCAGAACACAATGGTCGAATTAGGCCGGTCCTCGCGCGGGAACTCCTTCATCGCCGGCACCTGCTCGTCCAGGCTATGCGTCAGGATCAGGCTGCCGAGCGCCGGGATCTCGATCTTGAACCGGGTAGTCTCGGCCTCCATGTCGGGAATGCCGAACAGGATCAGCGGCGTCGGCTCACCGGGCACGTTCTCCCAGTGGCCTTCGATCGCGGCAATTTTCACCGGCTGGTGCTTGAGGGTATTGAGGCCGTGGAAATCGCCGATCACTGCCTGAATCGGGGCGACGATCAATGCCATCCACATGGCCATCGACAGCATCTTGCGCACAGCCGGGTTGTCACGCCCGCGCAGCAGGTGCCAGGCCGCCGAGGCGCCGACGAAGAACGCGGTAGAAACGAACGCCGCCGTGGCCATGTGCATCAGGCGGTAGGGGAAGGAGGGGTTGAACACCACCGCGAACCAGTCCACCGGCACCACCCGACCATCGATGATCTCGTGGCCTTGCGGGGTTTGCATCCAGCTGTTCGAGGCGAGAATCCAGAAAGTCGAGACCAGCGTACCAAGCGCTACCATCACCGTGGAGAAGAAGTGCAGACCACGGCCGACGCGGTTCCAGCCAAATAGCATGACGCCCAGGAAACCGGCCTCGAGGAAGAACGCAGTCAGTACTTCGTAGGTGAGCAGCGGGCCGGTGACGGCGCCGGCAAAGTCGGAGAAGCGGCTCCAGTTGGTGCCGAACTGGTAGGCCATGACCAGGCCGGAGACGACGCCCATGCCGAAGTTGACGGCGAAGATCTTCGACCAGAAGTGATAGAGGTCACGGTAGACCTGGTTGTGGGTCCGCAGCCAGAGGCCTTCAAGGACTGCCAGGTAGCTGGCCAGGCCAATGGTGATGGCCGGGAACAGGATGTGGAACGACACGGTAAAGGCAAACTGCATTCGGGCGAGCTCTAAGGCCTCTATTCCGAACATGGTGCTTCCTCTTCAGATAATCCGGCGTCCGGGCTTGTGGCCCCAGTCGCCCACTGCCCCCACTGGGTCGAGTACGGCGTGTTGGAATTGTTCTGTTCGATCGCAGGGATTCCGGCCAGACGGCCCATTCTTTGATCTGGAACGATTGACCCAGATCAATGAATGCTAGGAAGCATAGTCCCGAATGGCCCGCTAGACCGTGTGGTGGATTGCCGCGTGACCTGTTGCCTCACCCTCTTTGATTAACCGCGGAAAAGTGCCGACCTGAGCAAACAGTAACGGTTTGTTACAAACAGGTGGTACGCTGCGCCCCCCTCTACTGCGCCGAGGCCCCTGGTTTCCGATGTCCGATTCCGCACCGCAGTTGTTGCGTCACCATCGTCCTTTTCTGGCCTTCTGGCTGGCCCGCGTGTTCACCGCCAGCGGCTTCCAGATGCTCACCGTGGCGATCGGCTGGCACCTCTACCAATTGACCGGCAACGTACTGGACCTGGGCCTGGTCGGCCTGGTCGAATTCGCCCCACGGGTGCTGTTCATGCTGCACACCGGACATGTCGCCGACCGCTATGACCGGCGCAAGGTCGCCGCCCTGTGCCAAAGCCTTCAGGGGCTGATTGCCCTGGCGTTGGCGGTGGGCAGTGCCACCGACAGTGTCACCCGCGAACTGATTTTTGCCCTGGCCTTCCTGCTCGGCGCCACCCGCTCATTCGAAATGCCGGCAACCCAGGCGCTGCTGCCCAATGTGGTGCCGGCCGGGCTGTTCCCGCGGGCAGTGGCGGCGTCGGCGTCGGCCACCCAGTCGGCGACCATCGTGGCGCCGGCGGTGGGCGGTTTTCTGTATGCCTTTGGCAGCATGTGGGTGTATGGCCCGACGGTGGCCTTGTACGCCATTGCCTGCGTGCTGACCCTGAGCCTGCAGGCGCACGGCCAGGTCGCCCAGCGCGGGCGCGCCAGCATCGAATCGCTGCTGGCTGGCATCCGTTTCATTCGCAGCCGGCCCGACATCCTCGGCGCCATCTCGCTGGACCTGTTCGCCGTATTGTTGGGCGGGGCCACCGCGTTGCTGCCGGTATTTGCCAAGGACATCCTGCTGACCGGTCCGATGGGGCTTGGCCTGTTGCGCTCGGCGCCAGCGGTGGGGGCGTTGCTGATGTCGCTCTGGCTGGCGCGCTTCCCGTTCCAGCGCAATGTCGGGCGGACGATGTTCACTGCGGTCGGCGTGTTCGGCGTGGCGACCATCGCCTTCGGCCTGTCGACCTCGTTCTGGTTCTCGCTGGCGGTACTGGTGGTACTGGGTGCGGCCGACATGATCAGCATGGTCATTCGCAGTTCGTTCGTGCAGCTGGAGACACCGGATGAAATGCGGGGGCGGGTGAGCGCAGTGAACGGCTTGTTCATCGGTGCCTCGAACCAGCTCGGTGAGTTCGAATCGGGGGTGACCGCGCACTGGTTTGGTACAGTGCCGGCGGTAGTGCTGGGTGGAGTGGGCACTTTGGTGGTGACCGGGGTGTGGATAAAACTGTTCCCTACCCTGGCCAAGCGGGATCGGTTGCATAACGGATGATGGGCCAGCCGTGCCAGCCCGTTCGCGGGCAAGCCCGCGTCTACAGCGGACCTTGCCCGCGAAGGGCCAGAAAAACCCATTCCCCAACGGCCATAGGCCCCCGCCATGCATGCTGGTATCATGCGCGGCTTTTTTCCTCCCCACACAAAACCACGGCATCCGGTACGGTCTGTGCTTTGCTGATGGGGTCGATACATTCATGGCGCCGGGGGCGCCTTGGGGAGCGGGCATGCTGGAAAGGCTGTTTCAACTAAGAGCACACAACACCAACGTGCGCACCGAGATTCTGGCGGGCGTAACCACCTTCCTGGCCATGGCCTACATCCTGTTCGTCAACCCGAGCATCCTCGGTGAGACCGGCATGGACAAGGGCGCGATCTTCGTCGCCACCTGCCTGGCAGCGGCCATCGGCTCCGCCACCATGGGCCTGATTGCCAACTACCCGATCGCCCTGGCACCGGGCATGGGCCTGAACGCGTTCTTCACCTACACCGTGGTGCTGCACATGGGCCACACCTGGCAGGTGGCACTGGGTGCCGTGTTCCTGTCGGCGGTGATGTTCTTCCTGCTGTCGATCTTCCGCATCCGCGAGTGGATCGTGAACAGCATCCCGCTGCCGCTGCGTTCGGCGATTGCCGCGGGGATCGGCCTGTTCCTGGCATTGATCGCCCTGCATAACGCCGGCATCGTCGTCGATAACCCAGCCACTTTGGTGGGCATGGGCGACCTCAAGCAGCCGTCGGTCATTCTCGCCACGCTGGGCTTCTTCCTGATCGTTGGCCTTGAGTCGCTGAACGTGCGCGGCGCGGTGCTGATCGGCATCCTGGCCGTCACCGTCGCGTCGATCGCCATGGGCGTCACGCCGTTCGGCGGGATCGTGTCGATGCCACCTTCGCTGGCACCCACCTTCCTGCAGCTGGACATCGCCGGAGCCCTCGATGTGGGCCTGATCAGCGTGATCTTCGCGTTCCTGTTCGTCGACCTGTTCGACAACTCCGGCACCCTGATCGCCGTGGCCAAGCGCGCCGGCCTGATGGGCAAGGACGGCCACATGCCGAAGATGGGCCGCGCCCTGATCGCCGACAGCACCGCCGCCATGGCCGGCTCCCTGCTGGGCACCTCGACCACCACCAGCTATATCGAGTCCGCTGCGGGCGTGAGCGCCGGTGGCCGCACCGGCCTGACGGCCATCGTGGTTGCCGTGCTGTTCCTGCTGGCGCTGTTCTTCGCCCCCCTGGCCGGTAGCGTGCCGGCGTTCGCCACCGCTCCGGCGCTGCTGTTCGTCGCAGTGCTGATGGCCTCGGGCCTGGCGGAAATAAACTGGGACGACGTCACCGAAGCCGCACCGGTTGTGGTGACTGCCTTGGCCATGCCGCTGACGTACTCGATCGCCAATGGCATCGCCTTCGGCTTCATCGCCTGGACCGCCGTCAAACTGATTTCCGGCCGCCATCGCGACCTGAACCCGGCCTTGGTGATCCTTTCCATCCTGTTCGTCATCAAGCTAGGCTGGTTCAACGCATGAGTGCTGCTTTCGCCCCCTCTTCCTACGTCACCCAACTGGACGCCAAGGTGGCCCGGCTGCGCGAGCTGCTGGCGCCATTCGGTGCGCCTGAGCCAGCTGTTTTCGACTCGCCGCGCGAGCATTACCGCCTGCGCGCCGAGTTCCGCCTGTGGCGCGAGGATGGCCAGCGCCACTACGCCATGTTCGCCCCGGGCGAGAAGCACAAGGCCATCCTGATCGACGATTTCCCGATTGCCAGCCAACGCATCAACGCATTGATGCCACGCCTGAAGGCGGCCTGGCAGGCCAGTGAAGCGCTGGGCAACCGCCTGTTCCAGGTGGAGTTCCTCACCACCCTGGCTGGCGATGCGATGATCACGATGTGCTATCACCGCCCGCTGGACGAGGCCTGGGAAGTGGAAGCGCGGCAACTGGCTGAAGCGCTGGGGGTGAGCGTCATCGGCCGTTCCAAGGGCAAGCGCCTGGTTATCGGCCGCGACTACGCGGTGGAAAAACTCGAAGTGGCTGGCCGCGTGTTCACTTACCGCCAGCCGGAGGGTGCGTTCACTCAGCCCAACGGCGCAGTGAACCAGAAGATGCTCAGCTGGGCCTTCGAAGCCATTGGCGAGCGTGAGGATGACTTGCTGGAGCTGTATTGCGGCAACGGCAACTTCACCCTGCCGCTGGCTACGCGTGTACGCCAGGTGCTGGCCACCGAAATCAGCAAGACATCGGTCAATGCCGCACTGAGCAACCTTGACGAAAACGCTGTGGATAACGTGCGGCTGGTACGTTTGTCGGCAGAGGAGCTGACCCAGGCGCTGAATGAGGTGCGGCCGTTCCGTCGCCTGGAAGGCATCGACCTGAAGCGGTATCAGTTCGGTACAGTGTTCGTCGACCCACCACGGGCAGGGATGGACCCGGATACCTGCGAGCTGACCCGGCGTTTCGAACGCATCCTGTACATCTCGTGCAACCCGGAAACACTGGCAGCGAACATTGCCCAGTTGCAGGACACCCACCGCATCGAGCGCTGTGCATTGTTTGACCAGTTCCCGTATACCCACCATATGGAGAGCGGGGTCCTGCTGGTTCGGCGCTGATCGGTGTATCGCCGGGGGCCGCAGAGCGGCCCCAAGCTTCACCTCAGAAGTCGAAGAAAACGGTCTCCCCTTCCCCCTGAATACGGATATCGAAGCGGTACGCCGTTTTCCCATCCACTTCGCAACGCTTGGCAATCAAGGTTTCACGCCGCTGCGGCTGCTCGATCAGGTTGAGCACCGGGCACTTGGCATTGGCCTGGGCCTCATCATCGAAATACAGCCGCGTGTGCAGGTGGATGTTGATGCCACGGGCAAACAGGCTGATGTTGATGTGCGGCGCCATCGGCACGCCAGCAGCGTTGTTCACCACACCCGGCTTGACCGTGTGCAGCGTCCACTCACCGGCATCGAAGGTAGTAGCCGTGCGGCCGAAGCTGTTGAAGGCGTTTTCCAGGTTGTAGGCATCCTGGTACTCACCGTTGGCGTCGGCCTGCCACACTTCCAGGAACGAGTCGCGCACCAGGTGGCCGTTACCGTCATACACCTGGCCGAGCAGCACAATGTGCTCGCCTGGCGCGTCTGGCTTGGCCAGGCGGTTCCAGATTTCCTGGTCGCGGGTCGGGTTGCCGGCCGCTTCCAGGGCCAGGCCGATGTGCACGTAGGGGCCGGCAGTCTGCGAAGGGGTTTCCGGCAGCAGTTCGATTGGCATGGCGGGGTCCTCAGCAGTTTTCGAAGTGGGTCTTGCGCTGGCCGCGCAGCACGATGTCGAAGCGGTAGGCCAGGCAGTCCATCGGGTTGGCGTTGCTCATGTCGAGCTTGGCGATCAACTGCTGCACGGCTTGCGGGTTGGCGATCGACTTGACGATCGGGCACATCGGGATCAGCGGGTCACCTTCGAAGTACAGCTGGGTGATCAGCTTGGTGGCGATCGACGGGCCGCTGATGGCGAAGTGGATATGCGCCGGGCGCCAGTCGTTCGGGCCGTTGCGCCATGGGTACGGGCCCGGTTTGATGGTGCGGAAGCTGTAATAGCCGTCGCGGTCGGTCAGGCACCGGCCAACACCTCCGAAGTTCGGGTCCAGCGGCGCCAGGTAGCGGTCGTTCTTGTGGCGATAGCGGCCGCCGGCGTTGGCTTGCCACATCTCCACCAAGGTGTTCGGCACAGGCTTGCCGTACTGGTCGACAACGCGGCCGGCGACGATGATGCGCTCGCCAATTGGCAGGCCACCGTTATTGAAGTTCAGCAGCAGGTCATGGTCGTGGGCGCCGAAGCCCAGGTGGGAAAAATCCGGACCAGTGGTTTCGCTGATCGACTGCGGAATGCTGACCAGTGCCTGGCGCGGCGAGCGGGCAATGGACGTCTTGTAGTCAGGCGTAAGGGCTTTGGGGTGCCAGTTGCGATCACGGATCACGAAGCGGCTGTTGTCCTGGGCGGGCATGCCGGTTTCCTCTCTTGGAATTATGAGAACGCCTGGGCGTGGCAGGCGGACTTACAGTTTCCGGCAGGTCGCGGGCGATGAATATTGAAATCGACCACCTCATCCATAACCAAATGGTTATGCATCAACAGCTCGGCCTGACAGGTTCCACCTTCGTGAACTAATCTTTGTCTTCTTGTTTCACGCTCGGAGAGCATTCATGGAATGGCGAAAAGGCCGACGCAGCGACAACGTGGTCGATGCCCGAGGCGAAGGTGGCGGCGGCGGCATGCGTTTCGGCGGCGGCAAGGGGCTGGGGCTTGGGGCGATCCTGCTGATCGTTGGCATCGGCTGGCTCACAGGGCAGGACCCGTTGCAGATTCTTGGCCAGCTTGCCGGCCAGATGGAGCAGCAGCAACAGCAGACGGCACCCAGTGGTGCGGGCGGCAAGGCGCCACCGGCCAACGACCAGCAAGCCGAGTTCGTCGCCTCGGTGCTGGGTGACACCGAAGACACGTGGAAAGCCCTGTTCGCCGAGGCCGGCAAACAATACCGTGACCCCAAACTGGTCCTGTTCAGCGGCCAGGTCAATTCGGCCTGTGGTTTTGCCTCGGCAGCCGTTGGGCCGTTCTATTGCCCGGCAGACCAGCGGGTGTACCTGGACATGTCGTTCTTCCGCGAAATGGAAACCCGCTTCGCTGCAGCTGGCGACTTCGCCCAGGCCTACGTGATCGCCCACGAAATCGGTCACCATGTGCAGACACTGCTGGGCGTTTCGGCCAAGGTCGATGCCGCACGACGCGCCGGCCAGCGCATGGAGGGCGACAACGGCCTGTTGGTGCGCCAGGAGTTGCAGGCCGACTGCCTGGCCGGGGTATGGGCCTACCAGGCGCAGAAACGGCTTAACTGGCTGGAGCCAGGCGATGTCGAGGAAGCGCTGAATGCGGCCAATGCCATTGGCGACGACCGCCTGCAGCAGCAAAGCCGCGGGCGCGTAGTGCCAGACTCGTTCACCCACGGTACCTCGGCGCAGCGGGTACGCTGGTTCAAGGCCGGGTTTGCCGAAGGTGAAGTGAACCGCTGCGACACCTTCAGTGCACGCACCCTCTGATACCCGGCCCAACAGGGCCGAGTGAGACCGCTAGCTGAGATTTTGCTGAAAAAGCGTTTCAGCTTCTTCAATAATGGCCGATAACCCCTGCACGAATCAGCGGGGCATCCAGAACAACAACGCCTGGCGATCGAAGATCAAGAGAGCGAAATCAACTTCTGGAGAGCGTGCATGAACAGCTGGTTCGCCAACATCAGCGTCAACCTTAAACTCGGCCTGGGCTTCGGCCTGGTGCTGGTCCTCACTGGCCTGCTAGCCCTCACCGGCTGGACCAGCCTGGGCAGCCTGATCGACCGTAGCAACTGGATGGGCGATATTGGCCAGTTGAACAAGGACCTCACCGATCTGCGCATTGCGCGCCTGCAGTACATGATCGCCAACGGCGACGATACCGCCGCCGCCAACACCCTGGCCAAGCTGGACGCATTCAGCAAGCAGCAGGCGTACCTGACCACCACCTTCAAAAGCCCGGAGAACGTCAAGCTGCTGGGTGAGCTTGGCGATACCATCAGTGCCTACAGGCTGTCGCTGAACAAGATGCGCCAGGGCTACGACGCCACCCGCGCAGCGCGCATTTCCATGGACAGCTCGGCCAACCTCGCCGACCAGGCCATGGATGCGCTCAGCCGGGAGGTGATGGCTCGCCCCCAGGCTGACAGCGTGCGCCTGGCCCAGTACCAGCTGATCAGCAAGGCCCGCCAGCAACTGCTGCAGGTACGCATCGATGTGCGTGGCTACATCGCTGACAACAACAGCGCCAACGAGCAGGCCGCCCTGCGCCAGCTGGATGCAGCGCTGGCCGATGCCGACAACCTCAAGCGCCAGCTGCCCAGCGAAGATGCGCGCCTGCAACAGTTCGAAAACGCGGTACTGGCCTATCGTGACGCCGTCCGCCAGTTCCGCGACGCGGTTGCCAACATCACCACCTCGCGCGCCGAAATGACCGTGCAGGGTGCCGACATCGTCAAGCGCAGCGACGCGTTGTACCAGATCCAGCTAGAGCGCCGTGACATCGAGAGTACCCAGGCCCGCAGCCTGCAGGCCATCGCCACACTGCTGGCGCTGCTGGTCGGCGTGCTGGCGGCGGTGCTGATCACCCGCCAGATCACGCGCCCCCTGCAAGACACCCTGCTGGCCGTTGAAAAAATCGCCAGCGGCGACCTTACCCAGCACATGCGCGTCACCCGCCGTGACGAACTGGGCGTGCTGCAGCAAGGCATCGCGCGCATGGGTACCACCCTGCGCGAGCTGATCAGTGGCATCCGCGATGGCGTCACCCAGATCGCCAGCGCCGCCGAAGAGCTGTCGGCAGTCACCGAACAGACCAGCGCGGGCGCCAACAGCCAAAAAGTCGAGACCGACCAGGTGGCCACCGCCATGCACGAAATGGCCGCTACCGTTCAGGAAGTGGCGCGCAATGCCGAGCAGGCCTCACATGCAGCCACAGGTGCCGATGACCAAGCCCGCGCCGGCGACCGCGTGGTGGGCGAAGCGATTGGCCAGATAGAACGCCTGGCCGAAGACATGCACCGTTCTACCGAGGCCATGAACCTGCTGCAGCAGGAAAGCCAGAAAATCGGCAGCGTGATGGACGTGATCAAGTCGGTGGCCGAACAGACCAACCTGCTGGCGCTCAACGCAGCGATCGAAGCGGCGCGTGCCGGCGAGGCAGGCCGTGGCTTTGCCGTGGTTGCCGACGAAGTGCGCGGCCTGGCCCAGCGCACGCAGAAGTCTACCGAAGAGATCGAAGAGCTGATTGCCAGCCTGCAGCACGGTACCCAGCAAGTGGCGAGTGCCATGCAGGGCAGCCGTACCCTGACCGACAGCAGCGTCGAACTGGCGCGAAAGGCCGGGTCATCGCTGGAGAGCATTACCAGAACGGTATCGAGCATCCAGTCGATGAACCAGCAGATTGCTGCGGCGGCAGAGCAGCAGAGTGCGGTGGCTGAAGAGATCAGCCGCAGCATCCTGAATGTGCGTGATGTGTCGGAGCAAACCGCGGCAGCCAGTGACGAGACGGCAGCGTCGAGTGTGGAGCTGGCGCGGCTGGGTGGGCAGTTGCAGACACTGGTCAGCCAGTTCCGCGTCTGACCTCAAGAACCTGGGGCCGCTTTGCGGCCCTATCGCGACACAAGCGACGCACGCAGGTCCTCGTGGGAGCGGCCTTGTGTCGCGATAGGAGGGCAAAGCCCTCCCGGCGTTCTGACAGGTATTACTTGACGATCATCCCCACCCCACGCCCACGCGGATCGGAGGCGGTCTCAAGCTTCGCCCCGTCCACCCGGATCGCCTGGATATCCCCCATCTCCCAGCCCTGATCCTCCAGTACATAACCCATCTTCTTCAACTTATCAGCCTCCGGCCCGGTCAACGGCGCATAGGCATCAAAGTAAATGGTGTCCTTGGGCAGCAACTGATGATGCACGCGCTGCGCCGCCACCGCCTTGTCCAGCGGCATGCCGTAGTCGTACAGGTTGTTCATCACCTGGAATATCGAGGTAAAGATCCGCGAACCACCCGGGGTACCGATAACCAGCTCGACCTTGCCATCGCGGGTCATCAGGCTGGGGCTCATCGACGACAGCATGCGCTTGCCCGGTTCGATCGCGTTGGCATCACCGCCGACCACGCCAAAGGCGTTCGCCGCCCCGGGTTTGGCGCTGAAATCATCCATCTCGTCGTTGAGCAGGAAACCGGCGCCCTTCACTACCACACCACTGCCGTAGTCGAGGTTGAGGGTGTAGGTATTGCTGACCGCGTTACCCTGCTTGTCAACGATCGAGAAATGCGTGGTCTGATGCGGTTCAAGGCCCGGCTTGACCTTGTCGGTGTCGGAGATGGCCTTCGGATTGACCTGGGCTGCGCGCTTGGCCAGGTAATCCTTGGCCACCAACTGGTCCACCGGCACCTTGGTGAAGGCCGGGTCGCCCAGGTAATCGGCGCGGTCGGCGAACACCCGCTTCTCGATCTCGGCCAACAGGTGGATGTACTGCGCCGAGTTATGCGCCACCCCTTTGAAGTCGGCCGCGCGGTCTTCCTTGATGCCCAGCAGCTGGGCCAGCGCCACACCGCCGGAGCTCGGCGGTGGCGCGGTGTACACCACATTGCCACGCCAGCTCACGGCCATCGGTTCACGCCAGATCGCCTTGTAATCCTTAAGGTCGTCTTTGGTGATCAGGCCTTTGTCAGCCTGCATCTGCGCCACCAGCAAATCGGCGGTCTTGCCTTGGTAGAACTCGCTCACGCCCTTGTCGGCAATACGCTCCAGGGTCTGGGCCATTTCCGGCTGCTTGAACAGCTCGCCGACCTTCATGTTGCCGAAGTAATCGTTGAAGTTGGTCGCCGTCTTGAACATGCCCTGGGCATCGTTGCGGTACTGGTACTGCTTTTCCGCCACCTTGAAGCCGTTTTTCGCATAGCCGATGGCCGGGGTCAGCAACTCGCTCCAGGGCAGTTTGCCGAACTTCTGGTGCGCCTCCCACAGGCCCATTACCGTACCGGGTACGCCTGCGGCGCGTGCCCCGACCAGGCTGAGGTTCTCGATGACCTCGCCCTTGTCGTCCAGGTACATGTTGCGCGTGGCGGCCTTGGGCGCGACTTCGCGGTAGTCGAGGAAGTAAGGCTTGCCATCGACGAACAGGGTCATAAAGCCGCCACCACCAATATTACCGGCCTCCGGGTAAGTCACCGCCAGGGTGAAGGCGGTCGCTACTGCTGCGTCCACCGCGTTGCCGCCCTTTTTCAGAATATCGGCGGCCACCTGTGCACCATATTGATCGGGGGCGGCCACCGCGCCGCCCTCCAGGGTGGCGGCGTAAACCGAGGAACAGCTCAGGATCGCGGCTGCGAGAGCCAGGTACTGGAAAGGGACAATACGCATGACACTTCCTTGGTGTTGTTTTTGTTGAGCAGTCAGTAAGGCCGAAGCGCTTCGACTGTGCAATCAACCGTCGGAAGTTTCGCCGCCTGTGGACAGGATCTGTCGCGATCAGGCAACTCAGCAGGCGTACATCGCCAGCTTGCGCTGGATGAAATCCAGGAAGCACTGGATGCGCAGTGCCAACTGGGTGTTGCGGTAATACACCGCGTGGATCGGCTGTCGGTAGCCATTGTTGGCCTCGCTCAGCAGCACCTGCAGGCGCCCTTTGCGGATATCTTCGTGGGTCATGAAGTGCGACAGGCTGACGATGCCCTCCCCGGCCAACGCCAGCTGGCGCAGGGTTTCGCCGCTGGAAGCGACCAGCGCCGGGCGGATGCTGAAGCGATCACCCTGAGCGTGGCGTAGCGGCCAATGATTGAGCGACTCAGGTTGGCTGAAGCCGAGCAGACAGTGGTTGGCCAGGTCCTCGACCTGCTGTGGTGTGCCGTGCTGCGCCAGGTAGGCCGGACTGGCCAGCACCTGCACCGGGCTACAACCCAGGCTGCGCGCGTGCAGGCTGGAGTCGGCCAGCTCTCCGATTCGGATCGCCACATCGGTGCTCTGCTCCAGCAGGTCGATGATCAGGTCGTCGGTGTTGAGCTCCAGGTC
The DNA here is from genome assembly GCF_021378985.1 of Pseudomonas sp. JR33AA. Lineage (NCBI taxonomy): Bacteria > Pseudomonadati > Pseudomonadota > Gammaproteobacteria > Pseudomonadales > Pseudomonadaceae > Pseudomonas > Pseudomonas sp. JR33AA. The sequence goes on along the minus strand of NZ_JAJSAW010000021.1, from coordinate 26,483 downwards.
GATGCCCGGATACTGGCGGCGGAACTCGCCGATCCACGGCAGGATGGCATGCAGCATGAACGGCGCGGCGGCATTGATGCGCAATCGCCCAGTCGGGGTCTGGCGGTTCATCGACAGACGCTCTTCCATCTCGTCCATCTGCTGCAGGATCAGCCGTGAGCGCTCAAGAAAATAGCGCCCCTCTTCGGTAAGGTCCATGCGCCGGGTGGTGCGGTTGACCAGCGTTGTGCCCAGCTTGCCCTCCAGGCGCGACAAGGTGCGGCTGACGGCGGACGGGGTCTGGCCCATCTGCTCGGCGGCAGCGGAAATCGACCCGCAGTCGATGACGGCGACGAATACCTGGAGTTCTTCGGATCGGGTTTTCACATTCGCGCCTGTGATGGGTACCTGCCTGGATTAGATCGCCTTGCCGAACACCTTGTCCAGATGTGCCTCATAAGACGCCAATGCCGCCGGCACATCCGGGCGCTTCATCACATCCACCGCCAGGTAAGTCGGCAGGCCGGTCATACCCAGGAACTGGTTGGCCTTATGGAACGGGAAGTACACGGCATCCACACCCTTGCCCTCGAAGAAATCACTCGGGTCATCGAACGCCTGCTGCGGCGCGTTCCAGGTCAGCGACAGCATGTACTGCTTGCCGTGCAACAGGCCACCGCTGCCGTACTTCTGCGAATGGTCCGAACGGGTACGGCCGTCATTGGCATAAAGGCTGCCATGGCCAGCGGTAAAGACTTCGTCGATGTACTTTTTCACGGTCCAGGGTGCACCCATCCACCAGCCCGGCATCTGGTAGACGATCACATCGGCCCAGAGAAACTTCTCTACCTCGGCCTGCACGTCGTAGCCGCCGTCGATGAAGGTTTCCTGCACATCGAAGCCGGCGCGGTCCAGGTGAGCGATGGCGGCTTCGTGCAAGGTCGCGTTGAGGCGGCCGTCGGAGTGAGCGAACTGTTTACCACCGTTGAGCAGAAGGATCTTTTTCATGCTGGCCTCCCGGGCCGAGTCAAAATTGGATGCCGGCAGGTTAGAGGCTCGCGGAGGCGGGATACAGGGGCGACTGGGCAAAATACAATTGACCGGAAGTCACGAATGAGCGAAGTATTATTGCCGTAGAATCGACACACCACCCATCACCGAGTAGCGCCCCATGAGTGAGCAGTTCGCCTTTATCCTCAAAGCCAAGACCCGCCCGGAAATGGCTGATGCGTTCGAAAATCTGTTCCGTCCCTACGTCGAGCCAAGCCGCCAGGAACCGGGCTGCATCGAGTACCACATGCTGCGCGACCAGCAGGACCCGAGCCTGTTTGTGTTCTTTGAAGTGTGGGCCGACAAGGCCGCGCTGGACGTGCACTCGGCCCTCCCGCACATGACCGCGTTCTTCGAAAAGCGCATGGACTACCTGGAGCGCGATTTCGATATCCAGCGGGTCGACATGCTCAGCGCATCAAGCGCTAGCCGTTGATCAGCAAGTGGCCGCCCAGGGCGGCCAGGCCGATGAAGAAGCAACGCTTGAACAGCAGCGCGCTGATGCGCTGACGCAACCACTGCCCGGCCAGCATGCCGAGCAAGGCGGGCGCCAACATCAGCAGCGAAGCCCCCAACGCCTGGCCACCGAGGGCATCCTGCCCGGCCAGGCCAACGGCCAGCGCCAGGGTCGACACCGTGAACGACAGGCCCAGGGCCTGGATCATCTGTTCACGGCTCAGGCCCAGGCTTTGCAGGTAGGGCACAGCGGGTATCACGAAAACCCCGGTTGCCGCGGTGACCACCCCCGTCACCAGCCCGCAGACCGGCCCAAGCCAACGCTCGTGCGCCGGCGCCAGGTGCAAGCCCGGGCCGACCAGCCCGTACAACGCATACACCAGCAAAGCCGCACCCAGCGCGTGGATGGCCCATGGGCCACTGTTGATCCCCAGCCAGGCACTGCCCAGCAAGGTGCCAATGAAGATCAGCGCCAGCATCGGCCCCAACCGCACCAGTAACGCCCGCAGGTGCCCGCCGCTGGCCAGTTGCCAAAGGTTGGTGAGGGTCGACGGCACGATCAGCAGCGCAGCTGCCTGCGCCGGTGGCATAGCCAGGCCCAGAAGGCCCATGGCGATGGTCGGCAGGCCCAGGCCAATCACCCCTTTGACCGCGCCGGCCAGCAGGAAGGTGAGCACTACCAGCACCGAAAGGGCTGGGCCAATGTTCTGGTAGAAAGCAAGCAAAGTAGTCATGGGCAGATGATGGCGGTTTCCGGGCAGCGGGAAAATCTGCCATATACTCAGCCAGACGCTTGTAAAGACAGAGCCACATGCATTTCGACCTGATCGACCTCAAGCTGTTTCAGCACACCCTGGAGTGCGGCAACATCACTGCCGGCGCCAGCCGCAGCCACCTGTCGCTGCCGGCAGCCAGCGCACGCATCCGCGCCATGGAGGCATCGCTGGGTATCCCGTTGCTGCAGCGCAACCGCCGTGGCGTGCAGCCGACACCGGCGGGTCAGGCACTGCTGCAGCATGCACGCCTGATAGCGCAGCAGGTCGAGCGCCTGCAATTTGATCTGGGCCAGTACGCCCAAGGGAAGCAGGGCCAGGTACGCCTGCTGTGCAACACAGCAGCACTCACGGAGTACCTGCCAGAACTGCTGGCCAGCTACCTGGCTGCAAATCCCGGGGTCAGCGTAGATGTGCAGGAGCTGCCGAGCCTGCGCATCGTGCAGGCGATTACCCAGGGCATGGCGGACTTTGGCATCGTTTCCACCGCAGCGCCCAACGAGCACCTGCAAACCCGGCCATTTCGCGACGACCCGCTGGTACTGGTGACGCCCTTGGGCCACCCGCTGGCCAGTGCGGTCGCGCCCAGTTTCATCGACAGCCTGGTGCATGGCCATGTCGGGCTGGGTGCCACTAGCGCGTTGGCGTTGTACCTGGAAGAACAGGCCCTGCGTGAGGGGCGCCGTATGCACGTGCGGGTGCGGGCCGAGGGTTTCGATGGGGTGATCCGCATGGTTGCAGGCGGGGCCGGGGTCGGGGTGGTGCCGCTTGCCGCCGTGAAGCGCTGGCAAGGCGTGCTGCCGTTGCACTCGGTGGCGCTGGAGGAGGCGTGGGCCAACCGCAAGTTGCTGGTGTGCGCGCGGGATTTTGCGGCGTTGCCGGGCTATGCCGCAGCATTGGTGACCACCCTCACCCGTTGAAGCGTCAGTGCCTACACAGTAAGTGCATTTTTTCGGCCGGTCGCACACAATCCCCCCCATCGCACCACGAAAAAGGATTTTCCAGTGGCATCGATCTACCAGCTCAAACCGCGCTTCCAGGCACTGCTGCGCCCAGCAGTCCAGCGCCTTTACGACCGCAGTGTCACCGCCAACCAGGTTACCGTCGCCGCCGCCGTGGTGTCGGTCCTGCTGGGCCTGCTGCTGGCCGCCCTGCCCCACGTTACCTGGCTGTTCATCCTGATACCGGTGTGGATGCTGCTGCGCATGGCACTGAACGCCGTCGACGGCATGCTGGCCAGGGAGTTCGGCCAGCAATCTACCCTCGGCGCCTACCTCAACGAACTCTGCGACGTGATCGCCGACGCAGCCCTGTACCTGCCCTTCGCCCTGCTGGCCGGGGTTTCTCCGGTGCTGGTGGTGCTGGTGGTGCTGTGTGCCACCTTCAGCGAATACGCCGGCGTCATGGGCCCGCTGGCTGGCGCTTCGCGCCGTTACGACGGCCCCATGGGCAAAAGCGACCGGGCCTTTGCCTTCGGCGTGCTGGGCACCGGGGTCGCCTTTGGCCTGCTGAATGGCAGCTGGATCAATGGCCTGCTGCTGGTCATCCTCGCGCTCTCGCTCTATACCCTCTACAACCGGGTTCGCCAGGGGCTGGCCGAAACCCGCTGAGCCCAAAGCCGCCGCAAAAAGGACGTTGATAATGCGCCAAGCGCAAGCGCTGCACTTCTCCACCCATGACGGTGTCGAGTTGCACTACCGTCATTGGCCTGCCACCCGCAACGAGCACCAGCCACGCCGGGCCGTGGTGATGTTCCACCGCGGCCATGAACACGGCGGGCGCATGGCCCACCTGACCGATGAACTGGACATGCCGGGCTATGACTTCTTCGCCTGGGATGCCCGCGGCCATGGCCAGTCGCCAGGCGCACGTGGCGACAGCCCAGGGTTCGCCACCAGCGTGCGCGACGTGCAAACCTTCATCGAACATATCCAGGCTCATCACGGCATCGCCGAGCACGACCTGGTGGTGCTGGCGCAAAGCGTCGGCGCGGTGCTGATTGCCACCTGGGCCCACGACTACGCGCCCAAGGTACGCTGCCTGGTGCTGGCCTCGCCCGCGTTCAAGGTCAAGCTGTACGTGCCATTCGCCCGTCCTGGCCTGAAGCTGCTCAAGGCCTTGCGCGGCAACTTCTTCGTCAACAGCTACGTCAAGCCACGCCTGCTCACTCACGACCCCGAGCGGGTGATGTCGTACGTGTCCGACCCGCTGATCAGCCGGCCGATTTCGGTGACCATGCTGCTGGGCCTGTACGAAGCCGCTGACCGGGTGGTGGCGGATGCCCAGGCCATTCAGGTACCCACCCAGTTGCTGGTATCCGGAGCCGACTTCGTGGTCAAGCGCCAGCCGCAGGAGCGCTTTTTCGAACGGCTGGGCAGCACGCGCAAGGAAATGCACATTCTGCCGGGCTTCTTCCACGACACCCTCGGTGAGCGTGACCGGGCCCACGCCCTGAAGCGCATCGAAAGGTTTGTGGAGCACTGCTTCACCAGCCCCGCCGCCCGGCCCTCACTGCTCGATGCCGACAAGACGGGCCCCAGTTGCGCCGAAGCCGAAAGCCTGGCCGCACCGTTGCCGCGCCACTCGCCGCGTGACCTTTACTGGCGCGCCACCCGCGCCGGGCTTAGCCTGGGCAAGGGGTTGTCTGCGGGGGTGAAACTGGGCTTCGACACCGGCTTCGATTCGGGCAGCACCCTCGACTACGTGTACCGCAACCAACCGACCGGCAAGGGCAAGCTGGGCCGCCTGGTCGACCAGAACTACCTCGACGCCATCGGCTGGCGTGGCATTCGCCAGCGCAAGCTGCACGTCGAGGAACTGCTGCGCCTGGCCATCGCCCGACTGCGCGAACAACAGCGACCTGTGCACATTGTCGATATCGCCGCCGGCCATGGCCGCTACATCCTCGAAGCCCTGCAAGACCTTGAGCAGTTGCCGGACTCGATCCTGCTACGCGACTACAGCGAGCTTAACGTGCAGCAAGGCAGCGCGCTGATCACCGAGAAGGGCCTGGCCGACATCGCCCGCTTCGTCCAGGGCGATGCCTTCGACCGCCAGAGCCTGGCCACGCTGGAGCAGCCGCCAACCTTGGCAGTGGTGTCGGGGCTCTACGAACTGTTCCCCAGCAACCAGCTGGTGGGCAACTCGCTGGCCGGCCTGGCCGATGCCGTGGAAGATGGCGGTTATCTGGTCTACACCGGCCAGCCGTGGCACCCGCAACTGGAGATGATCGCCCGCGCCCTTACCAGCCACCGGGGTGGCGAGGCCTGGGTAATGCGACGCCGCAGCCAGGCCGAAATGGACCAGTTGGTAGAGGCGGCCGGTTTCCGCAAGCTGGCCCAGCGCATCGATGAATGGGGGATTTTCAGTGTCAGCCTGGCACAGCGGGTGCGCTGAATGAACCCACCACGCGAGCCCCGGCTGATCCGCCGGGGCGTGTTCTGGCTTCTGCTGCTGGGGCCGTTGTTTTTCCTCAGCTATGGGCTGGCGAACAACCATACCGCCGGGCGCAGTGATGTCGGCAGCCTGGTGTTCGGCTGGGAGCGCAGCATGCCGCTGTGGCCCTGGACGATCATCCCGTACTGGTCGATCGACTTGCTCTACGGGCTGTCTTTTCTGCTGCCGCGCACACGCCGGGAAATGGACCGGCACGCGCTGGCACTGCTCAGCGCACAAGTGATCAGTGTCACCTGCTTCCTGCTGTGGCCGCTGCGGTTCACCTTCGAACGGCCGGAGCTGGGTGGGCTGTTCGGCTGGCTGTTCGATGTACTGATGGGCTTCGACAAACCGTTCAACCAGGCGCCATCGCTGCACATTGCGCTGCTGGTGATCATCTGGACGATGTTTGCCCGGCATGTGCAGCGCCAGCCCTGGCGATGGCTGATGCACGGCTGGATGGCGTTGATCGGGGTGTCGGTACTGACCACCTGGCAGCATCATTTCATCGATGTACCCACGGGTGCATTGGCGGGGTTTGCCTGCGCCTGGCTGTGGCCGCATCAGGGGCAACTGCCCTGGCAGCAGGCGCAGCTTGCACAGGATGCCGAGCGCTGGCGGGTGGCGTTTTATTATGCCGTGGGCGCTGTTTTGTGCGCTGTGCCTGCCGTTGTGTCGGGCGGTGCCTGGTTGTGGTTGGCCTGGCCGGCCGTGTCGCTGGCGCTGGTTGCGCTGAACTATGGTGTGTTGGGTGCAGGCGGGTTTCAGAAAGGCGCCGATGGGCGCTTGTCGAATGCGGCCAGCTGGCTGCTGGCACCCTACCTGGTCGGTGCATGGGTCAATTCGCGGCTATGGACGCGGCACCATCCGCACGCCGATGAAGTGTGCGATGGCGTGTACCTGGGGAGGATCCCGGGGCGCAGCACGCCGTTCGCTGCGATTGTCGATTTGTGCGCCGAGTTGCCTTGCGCTGTCAGCCGCCCTGCTGCGGGCATTTGTGGGAGCGGCCTTGTGTCGCGAAAGGGCTGCGCAGCAGCCCCGGCAATGTCTGCCGCGATGCTGAAAAACCGGGGCCGCTTCGCGCCCCTTTCGCGACACAAGGCCGCTCCTACAACGGCCGCGCCAGCATTTGAGTATCAGTGTTTCCCTACCCTGGACCTGATAGCGCCGGACGCTGCCCTGTTACAACAGGCCGCCAACGCCATCGAACGCCTGCGCGCCCAAGGCCCCTTACTGGTCTGCTGTGCTCTGGGCTATTCACGCAGCGCCAGCGCCGTGGCCGCCTGGCTGCTGCTCTCCGGCCGCTGCAGCGACGCCCAGCAGGCCGAAGCACTGATCCGCAAAGCCCGCCCCGGCATCGCTCTGCACCCGGCACACCGCCTGGCCTTGCAACAGCTTGGAGCACAGCCATGAACCTGCGTGTGGTGGCCAGCCTGCTGGGTCGCGGCAAACAGCTGGAACGCTTGTCCGACGGCCTCACCCTGCTGGCCCTGGCCTACGGCCTTGCACCTTTGTTGGGTGCCCCACTTCAACCGCTGGCCAGCCTGCTGTGCGGCGTGCTGCTGGTGCTAGGCGTGATGCACAAGTACTGGGCCATCCGCGTGGCCATCGATGCCGAACTGTTCACCCAGCTCGCCAACAGCAACCACCTGGCAGCGGACACCCAGGCCCTGGACCGCGCCCTGTTCGAGCTGAAACTGAAACCGCAGGCCACGGACGCCCGCGCCTGGCCTGATCGCAGCCAGGCCGCACTGAACCTGTTGCGCCGCCAGGCAGTGTGCCTGGGCCTGCAGTTGTCGCTGGCCTTGGCTACCCTGCTGACATTGCCTTTGAAGGGATGACCACCGATCCATGCTCGCCAACCTGACCGCCTACCTCATCACCTCCGCCGCCCGTCTGATCACGGGTGCCCGCGCCCTGTGGCTGGGTTGCACGCCGCTGCCAGTGCAGCGCCTGTACTTCGCCAACCACAGCAGCCACGGTGATTTCGTGCTGCTGTGGGCTTCACTGCCGCAGCCCTTGCGCAAACGCACCCGCCCGGTGGCTGGCGCGGACTACTGGGCCAAGCCGGGCATCCGCGATTTTCTCATTCGCAAAGTGTTCAACGGCGTGTTGATCGATCGCCAACGCAGCGAAGGCCAGGGCAGCCCGCTACAGCCGATCCTTGAAGCCGTGGCTCAAGGCGACTCGCTGATCTTCTTCCCGGAAGGCACGCGTAATCTGGGCGACGAGCCACTGATGCCGTTCAGAAGCGGGTTGTACCACCTGGCTGCGGCCAACCCCGACGTCGAGCTGGTACCGGTATGGATCGCCAACCTCAACCGGGTAATGCCCAAGGGCCGCGCCCTGCCCCTGCCGTTGCTGTGCACACTGAGCTTTGGCGAACCGCTGCACCTGCACGCTGATGAAAGCAAGCAGGCCTTTCTCGAGCGGGCCAGCCAGGCCCTGCTGACCCTGGCCCCGAAGGATGCCTGACATGGACGACAACACCCTTTTCCTGTTCGCCGGCATCGGCGCCCTGCTGCTGCTCGCCAGCGTGACCGGCCGCCTGCTGAAGTGGCGCGCCGGCCCCGCGCCACACGCGGTGATCGACAACCTCAACGCTCGCATCAACGCCTGGTGGGTGATGGTGCTGGTGATCGGCATCGCTTTCCTGTTCGGTAAATACGGCGTGATCGTGCTGTTCTATGGCGTGTCGTTCTACGCCCTGCGCGAGTTCATGACCCTCACCCCGACCCGGCGCAGCGACTACCCGGCGCTGGTGGCAGCGTTTTATGTGGCACTGCCGGTGCAGTACGTGCTGATCGCCATGGACTGGTACGGCCTGTTCAGCATCTTCATCCCGGTGTACCTGTTCCTGCTGCTGCCAATTTTGGCCAGCTTCGGCGGCGATACCACGCGCTTTCTCGAACGGGCGTCAAAGGTGCAGTGGGGGCTGATGATCGCGGTGTACTGCGTATCGTCGGTGCCGGCCTTGATGACCCTGGACATCCCCGGCTACGAGGGGCGGAACCTGCTGCTGATCGCCTGGCTGATCCTGGTGGTGCAGATCAGCGACGTGCTGCAATACGTGTGCGGCAAGCTGTTTGGCAAGCACAAGGTGGCCCCCAACCTGTCACCGTCCAAGACCGTAGAAGGGTTGGCCGGCGGCGTGGCACTGGCCACCCTGATCGGCGCCCTGTTGTGCTGGATCACCCCGTTCACCTTCTGGCAGGCCGCGCTGATGGCGTTGGCGGTCAACGCCATGGGCTTCTTCGGCGGGCTGGTGATGTCGGCGATCAAGCGCGACCGCGGGGTGAAGGACTGGGGCCACATGATCGAAGGCCACGGCGGCATGCTCGATCGCATGGACTCGGTGTGCTTTGCCGCGCCGGTGTTCTTCCACTTTGTGCGGTACTGGTGGGCGTAGCGAATGCGCGCATCAGCGATCAGTGTGAAAGCGGAAATCTGCACTGTAACGCGGACGTTGATACCCCCCTGGGGTATCGACCATCACTGTACTGGCTACTTGAGATAAGACCGCAACAACGTAGCCACCTTGTCCGCCTCGTCCTGCCGTTCCTCGGCACTCAGGCCGTCCGCTACGAGGTGATCGCGGATGTGCCCTTCCATCACCTCGGCCATCAGCCCGTTCACCGCGCCGCGCACGGCAGCGATCTGCTGCAGGATCGCCAGGCAGTCCTTGTCCTGCTCCAGCGCCGTCTCCAGAGCGGCGGCTTGGCCTTTGATCTTGCGCACCCGGGTCAGCAGCTGCTTCTTGCTCTTCAGGGTATGTGCCATTGGGTTCAACACCATTCTAGGTATACTGGGGTATAGTATGTTTCTGGTTCTTCCGGGAGCATGATAAACCATGACGACACAAACCTCGGACCGTTGGCAGCACAGCCATCAGTTCCACACCAGCAACCTGGGCGCCGAGCGCAAGACACGCCTGGCGGTGTGGCTTACCGCCGTGATGATGGTGGCGGAAATTGCCGGTGGGTGGTTCTTCAACTCCATGGCGTTGCTGGCCGATGGCTGGCACATGAGCTCCCATGCCCTGGCCCTGGGTCTGTCTTTGCTGGCCTACGCCGCCGCACGGCGCTATGCCGCTGACCGACGGTTTGCCTTTGGCACCTGGAAAATCGAGATTCTCGGCGGCTACTCCAGCGCCCTGCTGTTGCTGGGGGTGGCCGGGCTTATGGTGTTTCAGTCGGTGGAGCGGCTGCTGGCACCGGGACCAATCCACTATGACGAGGCAATATCCATCGCCGTGGTGGGTCTTGCCGTCAACCTGACCTGCGCCTGGCTGCTGCGCGATGACCACCACCATCATGACCATCATGGGCACGGCCATCATCACCATGACCTGAATCTGCGCTCGGCCTACCTGCATGTACTGGCCGATGCCGCCACTTCGGTGTTGGCCATCGTTGCCTTGCTGGCTGGCAAGTTCTGGGGCGCCAGCTGGCTCGACCCGGTCATGGGCCTGGTGGGTGCATTGCTGGTGGCGCTGTGGGCCCGCGGCCTGCTGCGCGATACCGGGCGGGTGCTGCTGGATGCGGAGATGGACGCGCCTGTGGTGGAAGAAATCCGCGAAGTGGTCACGCAGTTGCCGGTGCCGGTCAGCATCACCGATCTGCACGTGTGGCGGGTGGGCAAGGACCAATACGCCTGCATCCTTGGCCTGGTCACCCACGGTGCCCTCAGCGCCGACAGCGTACGCCAGGCCCTGGGCGTGCATGAAGAGCTGGCGCACATCACCGTTGAGGTAAACCGCCTGGCATAGCGCGAGCAGACAGCTGGACGTCGAGCCCAGGCAACTGCGGCTCGGCCGTTGGGCCTATGGTGTCCAGTCATTCAGCCAGTCACCAGGAGTTGTGCCATGTCCGATTTCATCACCGTCCTGCGCGAAACCTGCCCGACGCCGGTCGTGGACGCCACCAAGTGGAAGCGCATCGGCGGCGATCCGCACACCGTGAACCTCAATGCCTACCTGTCGGCCGACGGCAGCAAGATCATGGGCACCTGGATCTGCACCCCGGGCAAGTTCGAGGTCAACTACGATAAATGGGAGTTCTGCCACTTCCTCGATGGCTACTGCATCATCACCCCGGAAGGCGAAGAGCCGAAGCACCTGAAGGCCGGCGATGTGTTCGTGATCGAGCCAGGGATGAAAGGTACGTGGGAAGTGGTCGAGACTGTTCGTAAGTATTTCGTTTTCGCCTGACTTGCAGGCGCGGGTTTACCTGCGAATGCGTCGGTGAGGCTTCTGCAGCATTCGCGGGTGAACCCGCTCCTACAACGGTCGCGCAATACCTGTAAGCGTGGACAAAAAAATCGCGGAGCAGGCGCCCTTTCCTCTGGTGCGCAGTTACAGAGGGAAGGCCGCCTGGCCCGCGATGAAGTCCACCTCTTGCGTCAATCTTTCTTGCGATAACCCTCGACGATGGCCGAGAAGTCCTTGCCTCCCTCGCCACGCAGGCTCATGGCCTGGTACAGCTGCTGGGCCACGGCACCGAGGATCACCGGTTGGTGAGCCTGGCGTGCCGCTTCAGTGGCCAGCCCCAAATCCTTGAGCATCAGCTCGGCGCCAAAGCCGCCGGTATAGCCACGCGATGCCGGTGCGGTTTCGATGATGCCCGGCCACGGGTTGTAGGTGTCCGAACTCCAGCAACGCCCGGTCGAGCTGTTGATAATGCCGGCCAGCACCTTGGTATCGATACCCAACGCGTTACCCAGGGCCATGGCCTCGGACACGCCGATCATCGAAATACCCAGCAGCAGGTTGTTGCAGATCTTGGCGATCTGCCCGGTACCGACGTCCCCGCAGTGCACGATGTTGCGGCCCATCTGCTCCAGTACCGGCTTGAGCGTGGCGAACAGCTCGGCGCTGGCACCGACCATGAAGGTCAGGGTGCCCGCCGCCGCGCCGCCAGTGCCGCCGGACACCGGCGCGTCGCCCAGGTCCACGCCCTTGGCCGCCGCTGCCTTGGACACATCACGGGCGGTCTGCGGGTCAATGGTGCTGCAGTCCACGGTAGGCGTACCGGCACGAATACCGGCCAGCACGCCATCCTCGTTCAGGTACACGCTGCGCACATGGGCTGCGGCCGGCAGCATGGTGATAACCAGCTCGCTGTTGGCCGCCGCGTCCTTGGGCGAGGGGCTGATCTGCCCGCCCAGTTCTGCCAGTTCTGCCAGCACGGCCTTGTTCAGGTCGAACAGGTTCAGCTGATGCCCGGCCTTGATCAGGTTGCGGGCCATGGGCGCGCCCATATTGCCCAGGCCGATGAATGCGATACGCATGACGTACTCCTTAGCGCAGGCTAATGGTGGTGTTCACACCGTCGTTGACGCTGTCGTCATCGAACCAGCGGGCGGTGACGGTCTTGGTCTGAGTGTAGAACTGCACCACTTGCTTGCCGTACGGGCCGAGGTCACCGAGTTTGGAGCCGCGCGAGCCTGTGAAGCTGAAGAACGGCACGGGTACCGGGATCGGGATGTTGATGCCGACCTGGCCGATATCGATTTCGCTCTGGAACTTGCGGGCCGCAGCGCCGCTCTGGGTGAACAGGCCGGTGCCGTTACCGAACGGGTTTGCATTGACCAGGGCGATGGCCTCGTCGAGGGTATCGACCTCCAGGGTGACCAGCACCGGGCCGAAGATTTCCTGGGTATACACCTGCATGTCGGTCTTTACGCCCGAGAACAGGGTCGGGCCGACGAAGTTGCCTTGCTCGTAGCCCGGCACCTTGACGTCACGGCCGTCGAGTTCCAGCTTGGCGCCTTCCTTGATACCGCTTTCGATCAGGCCCAGCACACGCTCCTTGGCACGCTTGGAAACCACCGGGCCAACGTCGGTGCCCGGCTCACAGCCAGCACTGACCTTGAGCTTGCTGGCAGCCTCCTTGATATCCGGCAACCATTCGCGGGCCTTGCCCACCAACACCGCCACCGAGGTCGCCATGCAGCGCTGGCCCGCCGCGCCAAAGGCAGCACCGACCAGCGCATTGATGGTTTGCGTGCGGTTGGCATCAGGCAACACCACCGCGTGGTTCTTGGCGCCCATCATGGACTGCACACGCTTGCCATGCTGGCTGCCGAGGTTGTAAACGTGCGTGCCGACTTCAGTAGAGCCCACGAAGGAAATCGCCTTGATGTCCTGATGGGTGCAAATGGCATCCACCACCTGCTTGCCGCCGTGCACCACGTTCAGCACGCCGGCCGGTACGCCGGCTTCCAGCGCCAGCTCGACCAGTAGCATGGTCGACAGCGGGTCCTGCTCGGACGGTTTGAGCACGAAGGTGTTGCCGCAGACAATGGCCATGGGGAACATCCACAGCGGGATCATCGCCGGGAAGTTGAACGGGGTGATGCCAGCGCATACGCCGATCGGCTGGCGCAGGGTGTAGGTATCGACACCGCCGGCGACGTTCTCGGCAAATTCGCCCATCTGCAGGGTGCCAATGGACGCAGCGTGCTCGACCACTTCCAGGCCGCGGAAGATATCGCCTTCCGCGTCGGCCAGGGTCTTGCCCTGCTCGGCGCTGAGCACCTGGGCAATGCGTTTGGTGTGTTCGCGGATCAGCGCCTGCAGCTTGAGCATGATGCGCATGCGCGCGCCGATCGGGGTGTTACGCCAGGTCTGGAATGCGCGGTGAGCAGCGGCTACGGCGGCATCGACTTCCTCGACGGTGGCGAACGGTACGCGCGCCAGCACCTCTTGGGTGGCCGGGTTGACGATGTCGCGCCATTCAGTGGTTTTGGACTCGACCCACTGGCCGTCGATCAGCAGCTTGACCTGCTCGACCTTGGTGCTGTTTGGGGATTGCGGTGCGTTCATCTGCGTTCTCCTTGGAATTGTTGTCGGGACGAGATCGCCAGCGCCGGGCAAACGCGAGGTGGCGTCCTGAGGCTTGTTTCGAGTATAGATGTGCAAACATCCAACAAGAACGCACAAAAAAACCGGATCATCATGCAAAAAGACCTTACATCCCTGAGCGCGCTCAACTGGGACGATTTGAAGTTCTTCCTCGAAGTTGCCCGCACCCGCAAGGCCAGCAGTGCCGCCAAACGGCTGAGCGTGGACTACACCACCGTGTCACGGCGCATCAGCTCGCTGGAGGGCGCACTGGGCACCTTGCTGTTCGAAAAGTCGCGGACCAACGGCTTTGTGCTGACCGCCGAGGGCCAGCGCCTGCTGGGCTATGCCGAGTCGATCGAGAGCACGCTGCACATGGCTTGCGAGCAGGTGTCCGGGTCGGGGGTGGCGTTGTCGGGCCATGTGCGCATGGGTTGCACCGAGGGCTTTGGCAGCTTCTTCATCACGCCGCAGCTTAGCCACTTCGTCGATGCCTACCCGGCGATTTCCGTAGACATCCTGCCGCTGCCGCACTTCATCAGCCTGTCCAAGCGTGAGGCGGACATCGTCATCGCGCTGGAGCGGCCAGAGCATGGGCCTTATGTGTGCTGCAAGCTGTGCGACTACCGCTTACGGCTGTATGCGACCCAGGGTTACCTGGACAGCCATGCGCCGATCCGCCAGGTGACGGACCTGGCCAAACACCCGTTCATCAGTTACGTGGATGACCTGGCGTTCAGCTCTGAGCTGCTGTACCTGGCCAACCTGATCCCCAACGCCAGCGCGCATTTGCGCAGTACCAGCGTCATCGCGCAGTACACGGCAGCGCTACAGGGGCGTGGGCTGGCGATTCTGCCGTGCTTCCTCGCCGCGCAGGACCCGCGATTGGTCACGGTGTTGCCGGAAGAGATCGAGGTGACGCGGCAATTCTGGATGTACTGCCGAGAAGACTTGCGCAAGTTGAAGCGCATTACCCTGCTGTGGGATTACATCCGCGGGGTGACCGAGGCGAATGCGCCATTGTTGATGGGGCAAACCCGCGAGATACGCTTTGCCCAGGACTGATGGGCCTGCGCACTTCCGAGGGCAACACAGCCCCTGTAGGAGCGGGCTTGCCCGCGAATACCGGCGAAGCCGGTGCCAGGCCGCGTTGCCCGCGCCTACAGGGGATATGTGACAGCCCGAGCGGCGACAATCAGTAGGACGCTACCACGATGGACACCCGGCGGTTCTCGGTACGCCCTGCACGGGTGCGGTTGTCCGCCACCGGCTGGCTGCTGCCCAAGCCACGGCTCTGAATGTTCTGCGCCTGCATGCCAACCCCGACCAGCGCCTTGGTCACGCTCTGCGCGCGGCGCTCGGACAGCTGTTGGTTGTTCGCCGCCTTGCCCGACGAGTCGGCATGCCCGTCCACCCGCACGCCCTGGATACCAACACCGAGCAGCGCCTTGCCGATGCGCTCGACAATCGCCTGGCTCTGGCCATTGAGGCTGTCCAGATCGCTGCCGAACAACACTTTGCCAGACAAGTCGTAGGCCCAACCTTCATCGGTCGGGGTAAAACCTTCGCGCTTGAGCACAGCAATCTGTTCTGGGGTAAGGCCTTTTTGGGGGGCGCTCTGGCAACCCGTCAGCGCCAGCATGGCGAGCAACAAGGCCCAAAGCGGAAATCTTAAAGCTTGCATCACGGGTTCAACTCCTGTTCCTGATTTCGTTGGCGGACCGTTCCGTCTGCGCCACTTGCCAATGGCCACGGCGTTTGCGCTTGGCCTGGTACATTGCCGCATCGGCGGCATCGAGAAGACTGGCGGGGTCAGCGCCGTCATCCGGGTAATAGGCAATACCGACACTCAGCGAGGTGGAGATGCTGCGGCCACTGTCCAGTTGCACCGGCAGCTTCATGCTGGCAACGATCTTCTCGGCAATGTGTTCGGCATCCTTGCGCGTATGCAAAGGCGTCAACAGCACGGCAAACTCGTCGCCCCCCAGGCGCGCCACCAGATCATGCTCGCGCAGTTGGGCGCGCACACGTTCGGCGACGCTGATCAACACCTCGTCGCCCACGGCGTGGCCAAGGGTATCGTTGATCTGTTTGAAGTGATCGCTGTCGAGGAACAGCAGCGCCAGGTGGTCCTGCTGGCGCGCCGCATTTCGCACGCTGCGGCTCAGGCGCCCTTCAAAGAAAGCGCGGTTGGGCAAGCCCGTCAGGCTGTCGTGGCTGGCCTGATGGGCCAGGGTCTGGTTTTCGCTCTGCAGGTGGCTATGCCACACCTCCAGTTCATCCAGCAGGGCATTGAAGTCGTTACCCAGCTCGTTCAGCTCGGCAATCGGCGCTTCTGGTACGCGCCGGTCGAAGCTGCGCTCGCGGCGGGCGGCATGGGCGACACTGGCCAGGCCGCGCAGCGGGCGGGTGATATCGCTGAGCAGGCGCCGCGACAGATACTGGGCCGCCAAGGCGCTGAGGACCGTGCAGAACACGATACCGGCCAAGCCACTGAGCAGGAACAGCAACAGGCTCCTGCCCTGGCCTGCCAGCTCGGTGTGCCCGACCTGCTGTTGCTGGTGCATGATCGGCAGAACGACCGGCTCATCCAGCAAGGCGCTGGCAACCTGAACCTCCAGCTGCGCGAGCATGCCGGTATTGTCGCGTTGCCAGTGCGCCAGTTGCTCGCCCTCGTTGTTGAAGACCTTGGCCTCGGCCACCTCTTCGGTACTGGCAATCAACGCTAGCGATTCATTGGCGGCAGCGCTGTCATCGAACACCACCGCCGCCTCTACGGTGTAGTTGATCGAGCGGGCGATCAAGTGCAGATTTTGGTTGGCATAGACACGCAGGGCGAGCACGCCCAGCAGTGTAAGGGAGATACCCGCCAAGCCAACGGCAAGCAAGGCGACACTGAGGTGGCCACGGCCCAGCACCGAGCGCAGGGTCGGGCGCACGGTACGTTTGCGGGTCGGTCTCATGGCTGCTCCGCCCGGCGCCGCGACAATTGCAGCACGCTGGGATGAATGCGCACGCCAGAGCGTGCCACCGAGTCGAGATTGACTTCAAAGGCCACCTGCTGGTCGCTGACCCGCAGGCAGAACAGGCTGCCGACCGTGCAGGGGTCATCCGCCTCGCTGATGCTCAGCACCGGGTGGCCGCTGACACGCTGGAACAGCCGATCGCGCTGGCCCTGGTCGAGCTTGCCAATGTAGATGGCATCGCAGCCCTGGGCGACCTGGGTGTCTTCTGCCAGCAAGCGCCGCACCTGCAGCGGCCGGCCGGACTCCTGGACATGGCCCTTGATGAGATCGTCGGCGTACTCGGTCGGGCCGACCAGGCACAGGCGCAAGGGAGCGGGTTCGACGGGCCAGCGGGCGTAGCTGAAGATACCCAGTACTACCTGGGTGACTGCCTTGGCGCGTTGCTGTGCCTGGGCGGCGGTTGTTCCGGGGTCTGCCCGGGCAGCGCCTGCAGAAAGGAACAGGACGGCCAGCAATAGCGAAAGCGCACCGCTTGTCACTCGCCTTGCGGCCACATTCATGTGGGGAATCCCTTGAAACCCGTTCCGATATCGGCGCAACGATAGCACATGGCCGCTTTATTGTATGAGCACGCGGCCATGTGTAATGGGTTTCATGGCCCTAGACCTGCTCGAGCATCAACCCGGAAATACGCCGTACCTTGCGCGCCACCGCTTCTTCGAAAATACCTTGGCGTGGCTCGACCAGGCTGAAGCAGTGCTTGGCCCGAGTGATGCCGGTGTACACCAGTTCCTTGGTCAGCACCGGGTTGAGCGCATCCGGCAGCACCAGGGCCGTGTGGCTGAACTCCGAGCCTTGGGACTTGTGCACGGTCATGGCGAATACCGTTTCCACTTCGTTAAGCCGGCTCGGCAGAACGAACCGCACCCCCCCACTGCCGTCGTTGCGCGGGAAGGCCACACGCAGCAGCGGCTGGCCATGCTCATCCGGCAGGCGCAGGGCAATACCGATGTCACCGTTCATCAGGCCCAGGCCGTAGTCGTTGCGGGTCACCAGTACCGGGCGCCCTTCGTACCAGGGCTGCTGGCTGTCGATCAGACCGGCATTGTGCAGCACTCGCGCCACCCGTTCATTCAGGCCTTCGACCCCCCAGGCGCCCCGACGCACCGCGCACAGCAACTGGAAGTCCTCGAAACTGTGCAATACCTTGCCCGCCCATTGCTCCCAGGCGGGGTCGTCAAAGGCGGTATCAAGTGCTGGCCGGTAACGCCCAAGGGTGCGCAGGTAGCTGCGGTAGCCTTGCGGTCCATCGGTACCGCGGTTCAGGCCATCGAGTAACAGGCGGTCGAAAGCACGATCCTGTTCGTGTTTGAGCGACAGGCTGTGCACATCGGCAGGCGGCACGGCCAGCAGGCTGCGCGCCGCGTAAGCATCCTGACGATTGACCAGTCTGGCCAACTGGCCAATACCGCTGCCTTCACCGAAACGCCGTGAAAAACGCAGCATCACCACTTGCTGAGCCAACGGGTGGCGCTGCTCATCGCCGTCCTTGAGCCCACTGCCGGCCAGCGACTCGCCACTGACCTGTTGAAGCCAGGCTGCAGTCGCCGGCGAGTAAAAGCCCTCCTCAGCATCCCGGCACAGATCACCCAGCACCGCGCCGGCCTCGACCGAGGCCAACTGGTCCTTGTCGCCCAGCAGCACCAGGCGCGCCCGCGGCGGCAAGGCATCGAGCAGGTTGGCCATCATTTCCAGGTCGATCATCGACGCTTCGTCGACCACCAGCACGTCCAACGGCAAAGGGTTGCCAGCGTGATGGCGGAAGTGCCGCGAGCCCGGGCGGCTGCCGAGCAGGCGATGCACGGTGCTGACCTCGGTAGGGATTTGCCCGCGGACCTCGGCGCTGACTTGCAGGCGCTCGACTTGCTGGCCAATGGATTCGGTCAGGCGCGCAGCGGCCTTGCCGGTCGGTGCAGCCAGGCGTATGCGCAGTGGCCTGCCCTGCTCCACTGCTGGCGCCTGCAGCAATGCCAGCAGGCGCACCACGGTGGTCGTCTTGCCGGTGCCGGGGCCGCCCGTGATGATGCTGAAACCGGCACGGGTGGCCAAGGCGCAGGCGAGCTTCTGCCAGTCCACCTGGCCAGCTGGCGCGCCGCCCTCGAACAGTTGCGCCAGGCGCTCCGGCAGGTCCGCAGGCGGTGCTTCGGCCTGACTCAGGCGCCGGCGCAGGACATGGTCGATGCGCCGTTCATAACCCCAGTAACGGCGCAGGTAAAGGCGCTCGCCACTGCGTACCAGTGGCCGCGCTTGCTGGCCAGGCGTATCACCTGCGGCCACCAGCGGGCTGGCGCTGATGCGCTGCAGCCAGGCATTCAAGTCAAGGTTGGCCAGCAGTTGCGATGGCAGTAGCAAAGGGCCGATCAGGGCGTCACCTTCCGGCGGCAACGACAGGGCGAAATCAGGCTCGGCCAAGGTTTGTTGCAGGTCGAGGCAGACATGTCCGTGGCCCAATTGGTGGCTGGCCAGCGCCGCCGCCAGCAATAGCAAGGGATCACTGCCGGGGGCGCGCTCTTCCAGGAACGACACGAATGCGCGGTCCAGAGCACGTAGCCAGCCCCGCTCAACCCAGCGGTCGAGTAATTGCAGCAGGTCAGCGCTGTTGTGCTGTGGTGCCAGCGCCAGCAGGTGCTCGGCGTGCAACGGGGTGGGCAACAGGTCGACAAGGCTTCGGCTCATGGCGCAACTCCGGCAAACAGGTCCTGCTGGACCGGCGCGCGCTCGCCACGGAACAGTGCATCGAGGCTTTCGATCAGCTCACGTGGTGGCTTGACGTGGTACACGCCGTGGCCGCTGCTGCTGGCACCGCGCAGGAAGATGAACAGGGCGCCGCCAACATGGCGGTCATAATCGTAGTCCGCCAGCCGCGCGCGCAACTGGCGGTGCAGGGCCAGCAGGTACAGCACATACTGCAGGTCGTAGCGGTGCTCAAGAATCGCCTTTTCCATGGCCATGGCATCGTAGGCCTGGATGTCCGCACCCAGCCAGTTGGACTTGTAGTCAGTCACGTAGTAACGCCCCTCCAGCTCGAACGCCAGGTCTATGAACCCTTTGAACATGCCGTTGAGCACGGTCGGCTGCGCAGCGGGGCGCGCCAGACCGGGGTGGGTGTGGCGTGCCACCAGGTGATCGAGCTGTTCTGCGTCGACCCGGTGGCTGGCGAACCAGAATTCCATTTCGATCTGGTAGTGACGCAGTTGGCCCAGCGTTACGCTCTGGTCGCCGCCCGGCAGTGGCAACGCTTCGCCCAGCAAACGTTGCATCCAGTGGCTCAGGGTAGGGATCCAGCCGGCCCAGTCACGGCGATTGCAGCGCTGGCCAACGGTGCGTTCGATCAGTTGAGGGTTACCGCTGACCTCGCTGAAGCCCTCACGGCCTGCCCACTCCAGCAAACCATGAAGGAAGGTGCCGGGGTTAGGCCCCCGTGGGAAGCGATGGATATCGCCGCTGTCGGCCGGGACCTCGCGCAACACCTGGGCATCGGGCACCTCGTCATCCAGCAGTTGCTGGGCCTGCGAGCTGTCGGCGCCGAGGGTCTGATCGCCGACACGAAGGGCACTGTACGAAGCGATCCACCAGTGCTCGGCAGCCGCATGGCGTGGCCTGCGTGCCGGCAGCAGTTCACGCTCGGCGTGTGGCATGCGATAGATCTGCTCATCCGCCTGCGGTAGGCCTGGGCACGTAATGTGCGGGCAACTTGCCGCCAAAGCCTGCAACCAGTCCGTCAGCTGCGCCGAGCCAGCCAGGGCCAGGCCGCCCCCCAGCAGGTAGCCAAAAGCCGAACGGTGCAGCTGCGAGCTCTTCTGATTACCGCGCTTGAGGTCGGCGACACCCAGCCAGCAAGCATGCTGGGCACGGGTCAGGGCCACGTAGAGCAGGCGCAGGTCTTCGGCCAGGCGCTCGTCATCAGCCCGCTCGATCTGCTCCTGGTCGGGTGTGAGGGTGAGGTGGGCGTTACCTTCGCTGTCATGCCAGGCCAGCGGTAGACGGCTACCATCCACCGGTTTGCTGGTGCAGATGAATGGCAGGTAGACCAAGGGATATTCCAGGCCCTTGGACTTGTGGATGGTTACCACCTTGACCAACTGTTCGTCGCTCTCCAGGCGCAGGATCTGCTCTTCACCGGCCTGCCCGGAACTGGCCAGGTGCTCGGCCAGGTGGCGGATCAGCGCCTGTTCGCCGTCCAGCTCGCCAGCGGCCTGCTGCAGCAGCTCGGCCAGGTGAAGCAGGTTGGTCAGCACACGCTCGCCATCACTGCGGCGGATCAGCGTGCGCGGCAGCTGGAAGTCATGCAGCAGGTGGCGCAGCATCGGCAACACCCCCTGGCGCTGCCAGGTGTCGCGGTAAAGGCGAAAACGCATCACCCAGCTCTCCCAGACCCGCTCGTCCTGGTTAAGCCGGTCCAGCGCAGCCAGCGACAGGCCCAGTGTAAGGCTGGCCAGAGCCGCCTTGAGCAGGCGCTCAGAGTCAGGCTCGGCGCAAGCCTTCAGCCAGGCCAGCAGGTCGTGGGCTTCCTGGGCGGCAAACACCGAGTCCTTGTCGGACAGGTAGACGCTGCGCACCTCGCGAGCGGCCAGTTCGGCGCGGACCATCTGCGCCTCATGCCCATCACGCACCAGGATGGCGATGTCCGAGGGCAGACAGGCGCGCAATTCGCCTTCTGCATTCTGGAAACCCGCCGTGCCCTGCTGGGCACCGTTGAGCAAGGCAACAATATGGCTGGCGCAGCTGGCAGCCAGTTGCTGCCGGTAGACGCGACTGGAGACTGGCTCTTCACTTTCCAGCTGCCAGCACTGCAGGGCGGCACTGACCTCACCGTCAATCAGCAGCTGTTCACCACGCCCCTTGGCGCGTACTTCGATGAACGGCAACGGGTTGTCATCGGCCTCACGGAACAGGAACGCCCCACGCCCCGCTTCACGCGCCTCGGCCTGCTGGAACACCTGATTGACAGCCGCCACCATGGCTTTGCTGGAGCGGTAATTGGTGTCCAGGCTGTGCAGACGGCCGCTGGTGGCGCGCCGCGCCGCAAGGTAGGTGTAGATGTCGGCACCGCGGAAGGCGTAGATCGCCTGTTTGGGGTCCCCGATCATGAACAGGCCGGTTTCGGCGCGGTTTTCACTGATCTGGTAGATGCGCTCGAAAATGCCGTACTGAACCGGGTCGGTGTCCTGGAATTCGTCGATCAGCGCTACCGGGAACTGCTCACGGATCAGGCTGGCCAGGCGCTCGCCGGCCTCGCTGGCGAGCGCGTGCTGCAAGCGCACGAGCATGTCGTCGAAGCCCATTTCTGCACGCCGGCGCTTCTCCACTTCGAAACGCGCCGATACCCAACTGGCCGCGTGCTCGAGCAGCGGAGCATCCGGGCTGTCCAGGGCCTGCAGTTGTTGCTGCAAGTTCTGCATGGCGTTGAGGGCCGGGTGCTCGGGAGGCTCTCCCTTCCAGGCCTCGGCCATGCCCGCCGGGGTCAGCCGGGTAAAGCCGGTGCCCAAGTCGAGCTCTACCAATTGCTCATCGCTGGCCCAGGCGCAGAGCTTGTCGAACCAGGGCTCGAAGTAGCGGGCTTGCATCTTGCGGCCGTCGACCTGCTTAGCAGCCAGCGCATCGCGGCATATTTGCCGCAGTTCCTCGGCCCACTGTGCCCAGGGTGCCTTGAGCCGGGCCAACTCTGCGCCACGTTGCTGCAACGATGCCTGGATCAATTCGGCGGGCTCTGGCCCATTCTGCTGGGCACGCACACGGCCGAACAGCGGGCGAATGCGCGGCAGCAAGGCGTCGGGGCTGCCCCAGTTGCCGCGCACCCAAGCCAGTGCGTCACCCTGCATCCCATAGCAGAAGCGCCGCCAGTAATCGCGCATGACCTGGCCCAACAACTCGCTGTGGTCGGTTTCCAAGGTCTGGGTGAACAGGCTGCCACTGTCGAAGGCATGCTCGCGCAGCATGCGCTGGCACCAGCCATGTATGGTCGATACCGCAGCCTCGTCCATCCACTGTACCGCGATTTCCAACCGCCCGGCGCAACGCGGCCAAGTCTCTTGTGGGTAATCGTCACGCAATTGGTGCAACAGCGGATCGGCGCCTTCCAGTTCGCCACGGAAGAACCGTGCAGCTTCAGCCAGGCGGGCGCGGATGCGCTCGCGCAGCTCTTTGGTGGCGGCGTCAGTGAAGGTCACCACGAGGATCTGCGGTGGCAGCAGCTCGCGCTCGAAGCCCTGTTCGCCACCGTGACCGAGGATCAGGCGCAGGTACAGCGCCGAAATGGTAAAGGTCTTGCCCGTGCCGGCGCTGGCCTCGATCAGCTGGCTACCGTGCAGGGGGAAACTCAGTGCCAGAGGACGGTCCTGGGTCATGCGCCTTTCTCCGGGTTGCCCAAGGTCTGCCAAGGGGCGGTGAACAATGGGCGGTACAAGGTCTCACACCAGCCTTCAAACGTTTCGTCTGCGGTGAGTGCTGCAAAGTCTCGGAACTGGCGGGCCAGTGCAATGCTTTCATTTCGCTCGCCAACGCTGGTGCGTTCGTCGCCTTCGTAGACGCGAGCTGCTGCGGCCATGGCTTTATCGGCATCGTCCTGGGCCAACCAGGCGAACGCGGTCTTGGCCGCGACTGGCAACGGCGCATTCATTGCCGCCTGACGGGCCACCAACAGGTCGCCCAGCAATTGCGCGGCCAGCGCTTGCGGCAGCGGTGCAAGCAACAGGGTCAGGTCACTGGCTACCAACGCACTGTTATAGGGGTAGCCCGCTGCACAGGCCGCCAGGTGCGTAACCCAGGGCGCAATAAGGCGGTGCCACTTCAGGTTGTTGCGCCCGGCACTGATGGTGTTGGGTACGGTGGTGATGCTGAGAAGGCTCTGATCTTCCGCCTGGAACACCCGGCCCAGCCAGCCCTCCAGACGGTGCTGACCGTGCTCGAAATGCACCGGCAACGCGCCCTCGACCAGCTGTGGCCAGCGTTGCAGCAATTGCTGGTGACGTTGCAGCAGGTCCGGCAGCGGTTCGATCAATTCGTTTTGCAGCAGTTCGCCGAAACCCGCTAGCGGCAGTAAACCGCAGGCCTGCAGGCGTCGGGCCTGGGCGCGCAAGGCCTGTTCGGCGTTGTTCGGTTCGGCCAAGGCGGCGCCAAGCAGGCTTTCACTGGCGCCGTAGCGTTGCAGGGTATCGAGGACGAAGGGCTCTTCGTCCGGGGTCGGAGCTTCCAGCGCCTCAAAGTACACCTTCAAGCGCTGGCTGAAGAAGTGCCGTACCGGGTGGCGCAAGAAGTCATTCAACTGGTGCAGGCTCAGGGCCTCATCATCCTGATAGGGCGGCAGGCCCAGCTCGCTCTGCTCGTCTGCCTCACTTGGCTGGTGCAGCACCTGCCATTCATGGGCATAGCTGAACAGTGGGCTGCCCTTCTGGAAGTACCGAGGGCTGAACGGCTGCAGCGGGTGCTCCTGGGTCAGTGCGTACAACAGTTGCTCGCCCGATTTCGCTGGCTGCCCCTGTTGCGCACCGGCCAAATGCCAGCCCGCAGCGATGTGATCGCGCAACTGGCCGATCAAAACCGAGGCCGGGCGTTCGCTATTGTCGCGGATACTGCGCCCAACCCAGCTGACATACAGTTGATCACGTGCTGACAGCAGCGCTTCAAGCAACAGGTAACGGTCGTCTTCGCGGCGTGAGCGGTCGCCGGGGCGATAGTCGCTGGCCATCAGGTCGAAGTCCAGCGGCTGCTGCGCACGCGGGTAGTCGCCATCGTTCATGCCCAGCAGGCAGACCACCCTGAACGGGATCGCGCGCATGGGCATGAGTGTGCAGAAGTTGACCGAGCCGGCGAGGAAACGTTGCGACAGCTTGCCCTGATCAAGGCCCGACAACCAGGCTTCACGCACCACGGTAAGCGGTAGCGGGTCGTGCAGGCCGACGGTCTCGCATACCTCAAGCCAGCTATCACGCAGATCCTGCAACTGCATCAACAGGAATTCATCACCCTCGTCCTCGGCGAGGAAGAACACCTGCAGCAACGCATGCAGTCGCTCGCCCCACTGGCTGACGGTGGCAGGTTCCGACAAGGTCAGGCAGGCGACTTCGAGCGCATCGAGCAACGCGACCAGCGGGCCGATCAATGCCGCGTCCAGGCCACCGATTTCATCATAGGGTTCAATACCGTCACAGGCCTCACCTACCCCCACGGCATAACCCAACAGCATGCGGCGCAGGCCGAAACGCCAACTGTTCTGTTCGAGCCCGGCGGGCAAACCCAGGCTCGCCCGCTGCGCGGCGTCAAGGCCCCAACGAATGCCTGCCCCCTCGATCCAGCGGTGCAGCGTGGGCAGGTCGTTTTCGCGGATGCCGAAGCGGGCGCGGACTGCCGGCACGTCCAGCAGGTCAAGCACTTCACTGACCGCGAAGCGGCTATCAGGCAGTTTGAGCAAGTGCTCAAGAGCAATCAGCAAAGGCTCGCGACCACGCTGGCCCTGGTCTGTCAGGGTGAACGGGATGTAGCGCGGGTCGTTGCGTTGCAACTGGCCGAAGACGGCGCGGATGTGCGGCGCGTAAGTGTCGATGGCCGGCAGCATGACGATCACGTCGCGCGGGCGCAGAGTAGGGTCTGCGCTGAAGCGGGCCAACAGCTGGTCGTGGAGGATCTCCACTTCACGTTGCGGGCTGTGCGCGATATGGAAGCGGATCGAGCGGTCTTTTGTGGTGTCGACTGCCGGCCAGCGTTCGCGGCTCTCGGCGAGCGGGCGCAACTCCAGGATGTCGTCCTGCAGTTCATTGAGCAGGGTGGTGGGCGAACCGTCGCTGAACAGGTCGATGCGGCCGTCGCTGAATACGCCCTGGTAGCTGCCCGGGTCATCATAGCTGTCGAGCAGGTTGATGTAGTCGCGGCCTTGTTTACCCCAGGCTGCCAGCAATGGGTGAGCATGCTGGTGCAGCGTCTGGTCGTCCAGTTGCAGGGGCATGCCTTGCTTGCGTTGCTGGCGTTTGTACTGGTGACGCAACAGGTCCTTGTCGGCCACGATATCTGCCCAGTGGTGGCGGCATGGGTTGTGTACGCACAGCAATACCTGACTGAAACGCGACAGCCCTGCCAGTGCTTCCAGGGCCTGGGCCGGCAGCGAAGAGATACCGAACACGATCACCCTCGGTGGCAGCCCTGCAGGCGCCTGCTCCAGGCTGTTGATGCGCTCGATGAAACGCTGGTGTACGCCGGCGCGGCTCTGCGCCATGCCTTGCTCGCCAACATCCTCCAGCAATGCTCGCCACAACTCAGCTTGCCAGCGGTTGCCTGGCGGCAGTACTTTGCGCTCGCCGCGGGCTGTGTTGATGACGTGCTCGCCAGTGGCCCAGTCCTTGAGCCAATCGGCACGGTAGACCTGGTATTGGTCGAACAGATCGGCCAGGCGCTCGGCGAGCTGGTAGCGCTTGCGCAAATCACTGTCGTCGGTGAGGAAGCGCCGCAGTGGCTCGAAATGCGGGCGCTCGATGAGCGCTGGCAACAGACGCATCAGCCGCCAGGTCAGTGGTGCCTTGTCGAGCAGAGACACTTCGGGAATTTCGCTACGGCCAAGCACGCTGCGGTAGAGCTGCCACATAAAGCTACCGGGCAGTTGCACATCTATTGCAGCGGCGATGCCGCAGCCGCCCTGGTCATCTTCCAGCGGATCTTCAGCCAGGGCCAGCTTGAGCCACTGGGCGATGCCATTGCTTTGCACCAGGGCAATTTCGTTCTCCAGAGGCGCCAGCGGGTAGCGACGCATCCAGCTCACTACCAGGCTACGCAGGTCGTCGAGGCGGTTGCCGTGGACGATCATGAAGCCTGGGTGGAGATGGGCGGTGTTGGGCATCGGAAGGTCTCTGGAAGCGCTGATGACTGAGGGGGGAACGATATCATGCGTACATGAAACGGCCGAATGCCATCAGGCTGGAGTTGCACCCTTCC
>NZ_JAJSAW010000020.1:0-81529 GCF_021378985.1 Pseudomonas sp. JR33AA | reverse complement strand
GCAGATATCCGCCTTGTAGCCTGATGGGAGGGCACTGAAATGGCCCAGGAACTCTACACCCGTACCAACCAGAAACTGTTCTTCGCCGGCCTCGCCCTCGAGTCCATGGCCAAAGCTGAACAAAGCCAGGCCATGAATGCCCAAGGCCTGGTCCAGGCTGAGCGCGAGTCGGCGCTGTTTCACCTGTATGGCGCTCTGTTGGGGCTATGTCATGAAATCGGGGGCTTCTATCGCCTGCCGGTCGTCGCAACGGTGGAGCAAGCCCTGGCCGACGATGCCCTGAACGGTATCGCCATCCCGGAAGTGGCCGAGTTGCTGGAGCTGGCCCGCCAGCGCGAAACGTGGCTGGCGCAAATGCTCGGTGCTTATGCCGATTTGTTCCGACCACCTGTCGCCCGGAAAGCGCCGAAAACCGACGTTACCCAGCCCCTGATCCAAGCCGTCAATCTTGATGAGCCTGAGCATCCAGCGCTGTCGCGTGCCGAGCTGGAAAGCTGGCGCAACGACCTCAAAAGTTTGGTGAGACGTTTCCGCGACGCGTTGAGTGAGTGCTGATAGCCGCAACGGCTGGTACAATATTCGCCTTTCGCGGAGAACTGCCATTTATGTCTACGTCTTTTCTGGAAATTGTCGAGTTGCCTGATGGCCGCATCGAACTTCGTCGCGCCGAGGATGAGGGCTCTCTGGTAACCCTGGATTTCTCGGAAGACGCCAAGGTGTTCCTGCAGGGTCAGCATGTGGAAGTGGCCAAAGCCATGCTCAGTGTGGGCGTGCAGATGGCCGGTCGCCTGATGGATGGCGAGCTCGAGCGTGAAGAAGGGCCGCGTGTGCTGCACTGAGTGTGCAGCAGCGTATCAGGCTATTTGAAGTGACAGGCAAAGCCTGGACATCAGCCGAGGCGGATGTTCAGGCTTTGTGCGTTTCCGGCACTGGCTGCACGTAGCAGTTGCTGGCGTGCAGTGGCATTGACATTACCCAGCCAGCTCACCACGGTGTGACTGAGGCCCAGGCGCAAAGCCTCACAGGCCAGCTGCAACGAGCTTTGATTGCTGCGAGGTTGCAGCAGCAGAATACGTTCACGGTTGAGCCCGGCATCGCGCAGCCAGGCCTGGGTCAGGCTTGGCGGTGGGGCGATCAGGGTCAGCCAGCGGGCCTCGTCCTCTTCGCTCAGCTCGCGCAGCACTGGCGCCAGCAGGCTTTGGCAGTGGCCAGGGGCGCCGCGCAGCGACAGTTCGCTGAACAGCTCGGGCTGGCCGCTCTTGCGCGCCGGTTCCCTGGCTTTCAGGCCTGGCAGCACGGGCTGGGCGAGGAATGCTTCGAACAGGGGCAACTGGGCTTGCTCGGGTGCGTGAATGAACTGCTGCATGACGCCTCCTGGATCAGCGGCGAATGACGCCGACGCTCAAGCCCTCGATCACCAGCTCCTGTTCTTTCAGGTCGACTTCGATGGGGGCGAATTCGGGGTTTTCGGCAAGCAACCAGACTTTGCTGCCTTCACGCTTGAAGCGCTTGACGGTGACTTCGTCGCCGATACGCGCCACCACGATCTGGCCGTTGCGGGCTTCACGGCAGGTGTGCACAGCCAGCAGGTCACCGTCGAAGATGCCGACGTCCTTCATGCTCATGCCGTGTACGCGCAGCAAATAGTCGGCTTGGGGGTGGAAGAAGGCAGGGTTGATGTTGCAGGATTGCTCGATGTGCTGTTCGGCAAGAATTGGCGCACCGGCAGCTACCCGGCCGATTATTGGCAGGCCGGCTTCTTCGGCCTTGGCTTCCAGGCCAGGGATGCGGATGCCGCGGGAAGCGCCCGGCGTCATTTCGATCGCGCCCTTGCGGGCCAGGGCCTTGAGGTGCTCCTCGGCGGCATTGGGCGACTTGAAGCCCAGCTCCTGAGCAATCTCGGCGCGGGTAGGCGGAAAGCCGTTGTCTTCCAGGCAGCGCTTGATGAACGCGAGAATTTCGGCTTGGCGTGGCGTCAGTTTCAACATGGTAAGCGCTCTGTCTTTTTGTACAGTGACTGGGATTATATACAGTACTGGGTGCGCTGCAAGCCAAAAGGCGCAATAAACAGAAGAGGTGTCGCTTGCAGTGGGCCGGCTGGCGCTTTTAAATGGCGACCGCCCGGTCACCGAGCCTTGACAGAAGCGGGGCTGAAACGTATGTTTCAAACACCTGTTTGTCTGGCGGAGTAGTCGGAGTAGTCATGGCCCAATCGGAAACCGTTGAACGCATTCTCGATGCTGCCGAGCAGCTGTTCGCGGAAAGGGGGTTTGCCGAAACCTCGTTGCGGCTGATTACCAGCAAGGCCGGGGTAAACCTGGCGGCAGTCAACTATCATTTCGGCTCCAAGAAGGCGCTGATCCAAGCTGTTTTTTCGCGTTTCCTCGGCCCATTCTGCGCCAGTCTCGAGCGTGAACTGGAGCGGCGCCAGGCCAAGCCGGAGCACAAGCCCAGCCTCGAGGAACTGCTGGAAATGCTCGTAGAGCAGGCGCTGGCCGTGCAGCCGCGTAGCAACAACGACCTGTCGATCTTCATGCGCCTGCTGGGTCTGGCGTTCAGCCAAAGCCAGGGTCACCTGCGGCGCTATCTGGAAGACATGTACGGCAAGGTGTTCCGCCGCTACATGCTGCTGGTGAACGAGGCTGCGCCACGCATTCCGCCACTGGAGCTGTTCTGGCGTGTGCACTTCATGCTGGGTGCCGCGGCCTTCAGCATGTCTGGTATCAAGGCCCTGCGGGCGATTGCCGAGACCGACTTCGGCATCAATACCTCGATCGAGCAGGTGATGCGCCTGATGGTGCCGTTCCTGGCGGCAGGCATGCGCGCTGACAGCGGTGTGACCGACGAGGCGATGGCCACTGCGCAGCTGCGTCCGCGAACCAAGACCAGTTCGGCTACAGCCAAGGCCTGAAGGCTGGGCGTGGCGGGGCGCTTCCGCTAAGCTAGCGCCCATGCGCTATCTCGATCTGCTCCACATTTCCCTTGCTGACCAGCGCCTCTATGGCTTCGCCTGTGGCCAACAGCGCGTGGCTGTCGGTGTCTGCAGCCCCCGGTGGGCCTCTCTCTGTCTTCAATGAAGGATTACCCATGACTGTCAGCCTGCAAGGCTCCCTGATGGTGGATATCGCCGGTAAATGGCTGACCGCCGAAGACCGTCAACTGCTTCGCCAGCCGGAAGTGGCTGGCCTGATCATCTTCGCCCGCAATATCGACAGCCCGCGCCAGGTGCGCGAGCTGTGCGCGTCCATCCGTGCCATTCGCCCCGAACTGATCCTGGCAGTGGACCAGGAAGGTGGCCGCGTTCAGCGTCTGCGCCAGGGCTTTGTGCGCCTGCCGGCCATGCGTGCGCTAGCCGATAACGCCAATGCCGAATACCTGGCTGAGCAGTGCGGCTGGCTGATGGCGACCGAGGTACTGGCGGTTGGCCTGGACCTCAGCTTTGCTCCGGTGCTTGACCTGGACCACCAGCGTAGTGCTGTGGTTGGCAGCCGCGCCTTCGAGGGTGATCCGCTGCGTGCAACGCGACTGGCCGGCGCGTTCATCCGTGGCATGAATGCGGCAGGTATGGCCGCGTGTGGCAAGCATTTCCCGGGGCATGGCTGGGCCGAAGCCGATTCGCACGTGGCCATCCCAACCGATGAGCGCAGCCTGGAACAACTGCGTCAGGCCGACCTGGTGCCGTTTACCCGCCTGAGTGGGCAACTGGCGGCAGTGATGCCGGCGCATGTCATCTACCCGCAGGTTGACAACCAGCCTGCTGGCTTCTCGCGGCGTTGGTTGCAGGACATCCTGCGTGGCGAGCTGGGCTTTGATGGGGTGATTTTCAGTGATGACCTGTCGATGGCCGGTGCGCATGTGGTGGGCGACGCGGCCAGTCGTATCGAGGCGGCGCTGAGCGCCGGTTGTGATATGGGCCTGGTGTGCAATGACCGGGCGGCAGCGGAGCTGGCGCTGAGTGCAGCGCAGCGCATGAAGGTCAAGCCGTCGCCGCGGATTGCGCGGATGCGTGGGCAAGGGTTTGCGAGAACCGATTATCGCCAGCAGCCGCGCTGGCTGGAGGCGTTGGGGGCGTTGAAGGAAGCTCAGCTGGTCGATTGACTGCGCGGGCCTTTTCGTTCCCGCAAGTCGGGTTTACCTGCGAATACGGTAGCGGCGGCAACGTTGAACGGCGGATGGAGATTGGTCGGCAGGGCTGGCCCTTTCGCGGGTGAACCCGCTCCTACGCTCCATCCGCCTTTGGCCTACCGCCCACGTTTTCCAGGCAGTGGCGCAAATAGGGCCTCGATTTCTTCATCGCCAAGCCGCCATTGCCCAGCCTGCCCGCCGTCCAGCAGGCTGGCCGCCAGTGCAGCCTTTTCCTGCTGCAACAACTGGATCTTCTCTTCCACTGTACCCCGGGTAATCAACTTGAACACGAACACCGGCTTGTCCTGGCCGATGCGGTACGCGCGGTCGGTAGCCTGGTTTTCGCTGGCCGGGTTCCACCAGGGGTCGAAGTGGATCACGGTGTCCGCTGCCGTCAGGTTCAAGCCTACGCCCCCCGCCTTGAGGCTGATGAGGAACACTTCGCTTTCACCTTGCTGGAACTGCTGCACTGGCGTGCGACGGTCACGAGTGTCACCGGTCAGCAGGCTGTAGCGGATTTTGCGCTTCTCCAGCTCCTGCTCGATCAGCGCCAGCATCGAGGTGAACTGCGAGAACAACAATACCCGTCGCCCTTCGCTGAGCAGTTCTTCGAGCATTTCCAGCAGCGCGCCCAGCTTGCCCTTGTCGGCCTGGTTGCCTTTGCTTTCCACCCCCTTGACCAGACGCAGGTCGCAGCACACCTGGCGCAGCTTGAGCAAGGCATCGAGAATCACGATCTGGCTGCGTGCGGCGCCATTGCGGGCGATTTCGTCGCGGACTTTCTGGTCCATGGCCACTCGCACGGCCTCGTAGGTATCGCGCTGGGCATCACTGAGCTCGACCCAGTGCACCATCTCGGTCTTGGCCGGCAGTTCTGTGGCCACCTGCTCTTTGGTGCGGCGCAGCAGGAATGGCCGGATGCGGCTGGCCAGGTGGGTCATTCGCTCGCTGTCACCGTGGCGTTCGATCGGGTTGCGGTAATCCTGGTTGAAGCGCTTCAGGTCGCCCAGCCAGCCGGGCATCAGGAAGTGGAAGATCGACCACAGTTCGCCCAGGTTGTTCTCCATCGGCGTGCCGGTCAGGCACAGGCGCTGCCCGGCCTGTAGCTCGCAGACAGCGAGGGCAGCCTTGCTGCTGCTGCTCTTGATGTTTTGCGCTTCGTCCAGTAACAGCACGTGCCAGGCCTGGGTGCGGAGCTGTTCGAGGTCGCGGGGTATCAGGGCGTAAGTGGTCAGGACCAGATCGTACTCATGCAGTTGGGTGAAGTGCTTGCTGCGCCCCGGCCCATGCAGTGCCAGGACGCGCAGGTCGGGCGCGAAGCGTTGGGCTTCGTCCAGCCAGTTGGGTATGAGGCTGGTCGGCATGACTGCCAGGGCCGGTGCACTCAGGCGCCCGGACTGTTTCTCCAGCAGCAGATGGGCCAAGGCCTGCAGGGTTTTGCCCAGGCCCATGTCGTCGCCGAGGATACCGCCGGTACCCATCTCGCGCAGGGCCTGCAGCCAGTTCAGGCCTTGCTGCTGATAGGGGCGCAAGCTGGCCTGCAGCCCGGTGGGCGGTTCTACCTGCAGGTCGCGGGCATCGCGCAGGCGCCGGCCCAGATCGCGTACGTGCTCGCCACCTTCCCAGTGCAGTGGCAGGCCTTCTATTTCGTTCAGGCGCGCGGCATCGGCGCGCTCCATGCGCAGGGACGGGCCTGCAGTGTCCTCGTGCAAGTAGAGCTCGCCCAGGGTGCCCATGACTGCCTTGATGCGGCCATAGGGCAGGGCAACGCGCAAAGCCGGGGCATCGAGACGGCCGCGATTGAGGTCGATCAGCAGGTGTTCATCATCACTGCGCCGGGCAAGTTCGCTCGGGCGGAGCAGCTCCGGGCTGCTGCGCAGCAGTTGCAGGACGATCGGCAGCAGGCTGTGGCGCTGGCCATCGACCACGATACCCAGCTCCAGGTCGAACCATTCATGGCCGGGGGCTTCGTCGATGGTGGCGTACCAGTCGTCCACCTCCTGCAGGTTGAAGGCGAAGTCGCGGTGAATATCGATGTCCCAGCCGGCTTCGCGCAAGCGTGGCAGGCCTTCGCGGGCGAAGCGCAGCCAGGCTTCGTCGTTAGGCAACTGATACATTTCGCCGGCGCTGTCGGGTAGGGCCTTGCTCTGCCGTGTGGCGGGTGTGAAGCCGAAGTCGCGCAGCACCTTGCGCAGCGCCTGCTCGGCTTGAGTCTGGCGGCGAATGCGCTGGCTGGTGCTGCCTGCCAGGCGGGTCAGCGGCTTGTCGTCGGTGCCGCTGGCCTGCAAGCCGTCATAATCGAACGCCAATGCGGCGCGGTGTTGCATTTGCCGTTGCATGCGACCGGTTTTCGGCATGTAGGCGGTGTATTCAAGGCTGCCGAGAGCAAGAAGGGGCTTTGGCTGGATGTTGTCGAGCAACTGCTCCTGCACTTGCGTCGGGGTCGGCACCTTGTGGCTGAGGGCATTGAGCTTGTGGCTCAGGGGGACGACCAGGTGTTCCGGTACATCGGGTGCGATCGTCAGCTGCACGGCGACGTGCGGATCCAGGCTGTGCTCGACCTTGCCCACTTCATGGGTCGGCAGGTCCAGGTAGTAAAGCGGCAGCAGCGGGATGACGCAGCGCAGCATCTCGTCGCCGCTGTACCACCGTCCCCGGTAATTTCCGTTGTCCAGGCGTACCCAGCGAAACTCGGCGTGGCGCACTGGGCCTTCATGAAGCGGCGGGAGGTCGGTATCGAAGAACATTCGCCCGGTTTCGAGGGCGCGCTGGAACAGCTCGCCACCTTCATGACCCTTCAGTTTGTAGCCGCGATCTTGGCCGCCGCCCTGATTCAGGGCCGAGAGCAGGCGCAGAATGCGGATGTCTTCGTCGGTTACGAAGCGCGGTGGCTCGTAGAGAAAATCGTAAAGTGACTGGACGCGGCTGAAGCGGATGCCGTCCTCCGTTCGCGTTCCCTTGCGGACAAGCAGGGCGCAGCCAGCATCGTCGGTGAGCTGCAACTGATAGCACACCATGCGCCCGCGTTTGTCTTCGGTCGCCTCGGTTTTGGGTGGGGCCTGCTCCAGGCCGCTCAACCAGTGCTGCAGTTCGGCGGACAAGGCGCCTGGGCTGGCTTGCGTGTGCTCACTGCCGGAAAAGCGCTCGCTGACGCAGAAAAGTACAGCAGCGCAATGCTTGCAGTTTTGCCGTACCGGGCAATCGCAGTCACCGCGCACATGGCACCGGCCGCCGGCAACGTGCAACTCGATGTGTTGCCGGTAGTGGTTGTTGCCGCTCCCTTGGCAACTGGCCGTTATGGTGGGCCCACGAATGCCTTTCAGTTCGGCCCTGCCTTCCTCGGCATAGCGCTCACCGCGCTGCAAGGCAGCTTTGCTGAACGATTGAATCCAATTCGGATAGGCGTTCACCATTTCGGCGGCATCGTGCGTCATGGGCTTACTGCTCCATCATCTCCGGGTCCATCACCGGCATTTTCGGTGTACCCGGTGGGGTCACCTTCAGCAGCACTGCCAGGTGCCCTCCGTCGAGAAAGGTCAGCTGGCCGCCCTTGACGTTGCTGTTGCTCTGCCTGAACTGCTCGCTTTGCAGCACACTGCCGTTGCCATCCAGCTGGTTGACCCAGAAGTTGGCCTCGACTGTGATGAAGCGGCCTTCAGCGATGCTCAGGTTGCCTTCGATAGGGAAGTGCCCGAACTGTTCGGTGCCTTCACCCAGGGCGATGCGGCTGGGTTCGTTGCCCACCTGCTGTTGCCAGGCCTTGTGCATCAGCACGGTGTAGTCGGCGGTGGCTTCCAGGCGGGTGGCTTCATCTTCCAGTGCAGGGCGGCGCTCGGCGTCTTTCGCCAGGCGTGGGGCGCCAGCGCTCCAGTCTTCGGGGGCGAACGGGCTGGTGAAGGCGGGCACGCTGTTCTGCCGCACCAGAATCATTTCTACCTGATACAGGCCTTCGGCAAAGGCAGCTGGGGCGAACAGCGCCAGCAGCAGGGTCAGGCAACGGATGGCACGCATGAGTCTTCCTTAGGCAGGCTGTGGGGTCAGGCGCTCGAACAGCGCCTCCAGGGTATTGAACCGTTCGTCGGGGCGTTCCATCGGTACCAGGAAACGGAACTGGGTGGCGCCTTCGAACTTGTAACGTTTGGGCTGACCCTGGATCAGCTTGATCAGGGTCAGTGGGTCGACCGGGGTTTCGGCTTCGAACTCGAGCTTGCCACCGTTGGGCCCCGCATCGACTTTCTTGATGCCGAGCTTTTCCGCGTGCAGCTTGAGTGACGTAAGGCGCATCAGGTTCTTGGTCGGCTCTGGCAGCAAGCCGAAGCGGTCGATCATCTCGACCTGCAAGTCCTTGAGGCCTTCTTCGTCGGCAGCCGAAGCAATGCGTTTGTACAGGATCAGGCGCGCATGCACGTCAGGCAGGTAGTCTTCGGGGATCAGTGCCGGCAGGCGCAGGTTGATCTCCGGGCCGCCGCCCAATGGTTGCTCAAGGTTCGGCTGGGTGCCTTTACGGATTGCCTTGACCGCACGTTCGAGCATTTCCATGTACAGGGTGAAGCCCACCGCCTGGATCTGCCCGCTCTGGCCTTCGCCCAGCAGTTCGCCTGCACCGCGGATTTCTAGGTCGTTGGTGGCCAGGACAAAGCCTGCGCCAAGGTCTTGCGTGTTGGCGATCGCCTCCAGGCGCTTTTCGGCGTCAGCGCTCACCTTCTGACGGGTAGGTGTGAGCAGGTAGGCGTAAGCCTGGTGGTGGCTGCGGCCAACCCGGCCACGCAGCTGATGCAGCTGGGCCAGGCCGAACTTGTCGGCGCGCTCGATGACGATGGTGTTGGCGCTGGGCACGTCGATACCGGTTTCGATAATGGTCGAGGCCACCAGCACGTTGAAGCGCTTGTGGTAGAAATCGCTCATCACCTGTTCCAGTTCGCGTTCGCGCATTTGCCCGTGGCCGATGCCAATGCGTGCCTCGGGCACCAGCTCGGCAAGGTCGGCGGCGCATTTTTCGATGGTTTTCACATCGTTGTGCAGGTAATACACCTGGCCACCGCGCAGCAGTTCGCGCAGCAGCGCCTCCTTGACCGTGCTCTTGTTCTGTTCCATGACGAAGGTGCGCACCGACAGGCGGCGTGCGGGTGGCGTGGCGATGATCGACAGGTCGCGCATGCCCGCCACCGCCATGTTCAGCGTGCGCGGAATCGGCGTGGCGGTCAGGGTGAGGATATCGACCTCGCTGCGCAGCGCCTTCAGCTGTTCTTTCTGGCGCACACCAAAGCGGTGCTCTTCATCGATGATGGCCAGGCCCAGGTCTTTGAAGCGCACGTCGTCCTGCAGCAGCTTGTGTGTGCCGATGAGGATGTCGATCTTGCCTTCGGCAAGGTCTGCGGCGGCGGCGGCCACTTCCTTGGCCGACTTGAAGCGGCTCATTACCTCCACGGTCACGGGCCAGTCGGCAAAGCGGTCGCGGAAACTGTTGTAATGCTGCTGGGCAAGCAGGGTGGTGGGCACCAGTACGGCCACCTGGCGGCCACTGTGCACGGCGATGAACGCCGCGCGCATGGCCACTTCGGTCTTGCCGAAGCCCACATCGCCGCAGACCAGGCGGTCCATTGGCTTGGGTGCCAGCATATCGGCGCGCACGGCCTCGATGGCGGCCTGCTGGTCCGGGGTTTCCTCGAACGGGAAGCCGGCGCTGAAGGTGGCGTAGTCGACGGACGGGTCGGCAAACGCGTAGCCCTTGCGCGCGGCGCGGCGCGCATAGATGTCGAGCAGTTCGGCGGCCACGTCGCGGACCTGTTCGGCGGCCTTGCGCTTGGCCTTCTGCCAGGCCTCCGAACCCAGCCGGTGCAACGGTGCCAGGGCGTCGTCGCTGCCGGTGTAGCGGGCGATCAGGTGAAGGTTGGCCACCGGCACATACAGCTTGGCGTTCTCGGCGTATTCCAGCGTCAGGAATTCGGCGGCCTGGCCGTCGATTTCCAGCGTGGCCAGCCCCAGGTAGCGCCCGACGCCATGGTCGATGTGCACCACCGGCGCACCTTCGCGCAGCTCGGTGAGGTTCTTGATGACCGCGTCGTTGGCGGTTTCGCCGCGCTTGTCACGGCGCCGGCGCTGCATCACCCGTTGGCCGAACAGTGGGCTTTCGGCAATCAGGGCCAACCCTGGATCGTCCAGCAACAGGCCGTCGTCCAGCGGGGCGATGGTG
The DNA here is from genome assembly GCF_021378985.1 of Pseudomonas sp. JR33AA. NCBI lineage: Bacteria > Pseudomonadati > Pseudomonadota > Gammaproteobacteria > Pseudomonadales > Pseudomonadaceae > Pseudomonas > Pseudomonas sp. JR33AA. Next base: position 71,211 of record NZ_JAJSAW010000020.1, on the reverse strand, counting down.
ATCGCCAGGCGCTCGGCACCGGTAATGAAATCGTCCCAGCCTTCGACGGTATGCGGGCGCAGCTTCAGCCGTTCGAGCAGCTCCAGCAGCACTTCCCGACGGCCCGCTGATTCGGCAGTGAAGAGTACGCGGCCGGGGAACTGGTCGAGGAAGTTGGCCAGCTCGGCCAGCGGCTGGTTGGCCTTGGCCTCGATGGCCAGGTTGGGCAGGGCGCGCGCCGGGAAGCGCTCGCGGCCCACCCCAGGGTCGAGGTCTTCGCTGCTGACCACCACCCGGGGCCACTGCTTGAGCCGGGCGAAGCAATCTTCCACCGGCAGGAACAGCTCGGCCGGCGGCAGCAACGGCCGGCTGAGGTCGCCGCGGCGGTCTTCATAGCGCCCGCGCACGTCGTTCCAGAAGTGCTCGGCGGCCTGTTCCACACCGGGTAGCGAGAACACCTGGGTGTCGGTGGGCAGGTAGTCGAACAGGGTCGAGGTTTCTTCGAAGAACAGCGGCAGGTAGTACTCGATACCGGCGGGGATGATGCCGCTGGCCAGGTCCTGGAAGATTGCACTGCGGCGGAAGTCGACGTCGAAGCGCTCGCGAAAGCGTGCCTTGAAGCGGGTCACTTCTTCCTTCTGCATCGGGAATTCGCGTGCCGGGAGCAGGCGTACCGAATCCACCTTGTCGATCGAGCGCTGGGTCTCGGGGTCGAAGGTGCGCAGCGTCTCGATCTCGTTATCGAACAGGTCGATGCGGTAGGGCAGTTTGCTGCCCATCGGGAACAGGTCGATCAGCGCGCCGCGCACGGCGAACTCGCCATGCTCGTAGACGGTGTCGACACAACGATAGCCGCTGGCCTCCAGGCGCAGGCGCATCTGTTCCACGTCGATGGTCTGGCCCACATCCAGCACCAGGCTGCTGCCCAGCAGAAAACGCGTGGGTGCCAGGCGGTGCAGGGCGGTGGTGATCGGCACCACGAGGATGCCGTGGCTCAGCTCCGGCAGACGGTACAGGCTGGCGATGCGCTGGGAGATGATGTCCTGGTGCGGCGAAAACAGGTCGTAGGGCAGGGTTTCCCAATCGGGGAACGGCAGCACTGGCAGGTCTGGGGCAAAGAAGCGCAGCTCCTGCTCCAGACGGTCGGCGGCCTGGCTGTCGGCCGTCAGCAGCAGGGTGAAGCGGCCAGCGCTGCTGGCGGCTTCGGCGATGGCAAGGCTGAGGGCGGCACCGGGCAGGTTGCCCCAGGTTTGTTTGCCGGCCGTGGCCGACATTTGCGGTAGGCGCAGAACTGACACGGGAGATTGCACTCCAAGCGTTGCGGCAAAGAGACCGATTGTACCGGTGACAGGGCCAGCTGTCAGGCTCGAAAGGGCATGAACACTGGCTTGCGTCACTGCGACAGGCACTCATTGCCGGTTCCGCGTTGGGGCGTCATAATGTAGCCCCTTTTTTCTGTCCCTACATGTGGAAGGTTCCCGTGACTCAGAAGCCCGACCAGTGTCTTGGTGAGTGGATCGATCGTGAAGCCCTGGCTGAAGCGATGATCCCGCTTATCGGTCAGCTCTACCGCAATAACAATGTGGTGAGCTCGATTTATGGCCGCAGCCTGATCAACCGTTCGGTTATCTCGATCCTCAAGGCGCACCGCTTTGCGCGCCACCGCCAAACCGACGAAACCGAACTGTCCGTCCACGAGACATTCCCCCTGCTCAAGGCCATGAGCGAGCTGAAACTGGGCGCCGCATCGGTCGACCTGGGCAAGCTGGCCAACAAGTTCAAGCAGGAAGGCAATGGCCGCACTGCCGAGCAGTTCGTCCGTGAAGAGCTGGCCGACGTGGTCGGTCAGCAGAACGCTTCGGCGCGCAAAGGCACCGACGTTGTCCTGTACGGCTTCGGTCGCATCGGCCGCCTGCTGGCGCGCATCCTGATCGAGAAGACCGGTGGTGGTGACGGCCTGCGTCTGCGTGCCATCGTCGTGCGCAAAGGCGCCGAAAACGACCTGGTCAAGCGTGCCAGCCTGCTGCGCCGTGACTCGGTGCACGGTCCGTTCGATGGCACCATCACCATCGACGAAGCCAACAACACCATCACCGCCAATGGCAACCTGATCCAGGTTATCTACGCCAAGAGCCCGAGCGAAGTCGACTACACCCAGTACGGCATCGACAATGCGCTTATCGTCGACAACACCGGCGTATGGCGTGACGCCGACGGCCTGGGCCAGCACCTGGCCTGCCCGGGTGCTGCCCGCGTGATCCTCACCGCACCTGGCAAGGGCGCGCTGAAGAACATCGTGCACGGTATCAACCACGGTGATATCACTGCCGATGACAAGATCATCTCGGCGGCCTCCTGCACCACCAACGCCATCGTGCCGGTGCTCAAGGCCATCAACGACCAGTACGGCATCGTCAACGGCCACGTCGAAACCGTTCACTCGTTCACCAACGACCAGAACCTGATCGACAACTTCCACAAGGGCAGCCGCCGTGGCCGTGCCGCGCCGCTGAACATGGTCATCACCGAAACCGGCGCCGCCACCGCTGCTGCCAAGGCACTGCCAGTGCTGAAAGGCAAGCTGACCGGTAACGCGATTCGTGTTCCGACGCCGAACGTTTCGATGGCCATCCTGAACCTGAATCTGGAAAAGGCCACCACCCGCGACGAGATCAACGAGTACCTGCGCCAGACCGCCATGCACTCGGAGCTGCACAAGCAGATCGACTACGTGGCTTCGCAGGAAGTGGTTTCGACCGACTTCGTTGGCTCGCGCCATGCCGGTGTGGTTGACGCAGAGGCGACCATCGCCAACGACAACCGCGTTGTTCTGTACGTCTGGTACGACAACGAATTCGGTTATAGCTGCCAGGTGGTTCGTGTGATGGAAGACATGGCTGGTGTGAACCCGCCAGCGTTTCCACGCTGATTCGCTTGTAAGGCAATGAAAAAACGGGAACCTTCGGGTTCCCGTTTTTTTATTCTGAATGTGTGTTGTCAGTGCGGGCCCTTTCGCGGGTAAACCCGCTCCTACAGGTTTATCGCTGCCCCTGTAGGGGCGGGCTACCTGCGAAGAGGCCAGCACCGGCAACCGAGAAACCCTACTGTGCGCACAGCCCTACTGTTCATTCTGCTGCTACTCACCGCCTGTGATCAGGGCCCCATCCTGGAGCGCCTGGGTGGCCCGACCATGGGCAGCAGCTACAGCATCCAGTACGTCCGCGAGCCTGGTGGCCCGTTGCCGGCCCAGGTGCAGATGGCGGTGGAAACCATCCTGCATGACATCGACCATCACTACTCGACTTACCGCGGCGATTCCATCGTAAGCCAGTTCAACCGCTTACCTGCCGGCCAGTGCCTGGCCCTGCCGCCTGATATGCTCGCGTTGGTCAGCCTGGGCCAGCACCTTGCCGAGCAGAGTGATGGCGCTTTCGATCTCACGGTAGAGCCGTTGCTCGACCTATGGGGCTTCGGCCCTCAGGCCCGTCACCAGCAAGTGCCCGAACCACAGGCACTGGCCCAGGTACGCCAGCGTGTTGGCTACCAGCACCTGCGCGTCAAAGGTCGGGCCTTGTGCAAGGATGCCCCTGTGCAGCTCGACTTCAACAGTATCGTCGCCGGCCATGCTGTCGACTTGATCGCCGCGCGCCTGCAGGCCATGGGTGTCAGCAGTTTTGTCGCCGAGGCCACTGGCGAGCTGAAGGCAGTTGGACACAAGCCTGACGGCAGCCCTTGGCGTATTGCCCTGGAGCTGCCCCGCGAAGACCGTCAGATCGCTCGCCAGGTTATCCCGGTCAATAGCCTTTCAGTATCAACCTCGGGTGACTATCGGCACTATTTCGAGCAGAATGGCCGGCGCTATTCGCACACCTTCGATGCCCGCCTCGGGCGCCCGGTCGAGCACGACCTGGCTGCCGTTACGGTGCTGGACGCCTCAGCACTGCTGGCCGATGGCTATTCGACGCTGCTGCTCATCCTGGGCCCGCAGCGAGGCTGGGATTTTGCCGTGGCGCATGACCTGGCTGCGGTTTTGGTGACTCGAGCACAGGGAGGCTTCGTCTCCCGAGCTACGCCCGCGTTCGAACGGGCAGTGAAAGGCCAGTGAAAGCACAAGCAGGGATGATTGCCGCCAGGGAATGGGTGAAGCATATGTAGTGCGGGCGAAATTGGCCTACGACGCGACCAAGGGTTAATGTGCGCGGCGTTCAGGGTTGATTAGACTGCACCCGAATTTTCTCATGGCGCCCCGGCGGCATGATCGTGCCCCGCGAGCGACCGTGGCTTGCGGGCCAGTTCTGAAGGAGTACGCATGGCTGTCTACAACTACGACGTAGTGGTGCTGGGTTCCGGCCCGGCCGGTGAAGGCGCGGCAATGAACGCCGCCAAAGCAGGGCGCAAGGTAGCGATGGTCGACGACCGTCGCCAGGTCGGTGGCAACTGCACCCACTTGGGTACCATTCCGTCCAAGGCACTGCGTCACTCGGTGCGGCAGATCATGCAGTTCAACACCAACCCGATGTTTCGTGCCATCGGTGAGCCGCGCTGGTTCTCGTTCCCGGACGTGTTGAAAAGCGCCGAAAAGGTCATCGCCAAGCAGGTGGCATCGCGCACCGGCTACTACGCCCGTAACCGCGTCGACGTGTTCGTAGGCACCGGCAGCTTTGCCGACGAGCAAACCGTGGAAGTGGTGTGTCCGAACGGCGTGGTCGAGAAGCTCAACGCCAAGCACATCATCATCGCGACCGGCTCGCGCCCGTACCGCCCGGCCGACATCGACTTCCACCACCCGCGCGTTTACGACAGCGACACCATCCTCAGCCTCAGCCACACCCCGCGCAAACTGATCGTTTACGGTGCCGGCGTTATCGGCTGCGAGTATGCGTCGATCTTCAGTGGCCTGGGGGTATTGGTCGAGCTGGTCGACAACCGTGGCCAGTTGCTGAGCTTCCTTGACTCGGAAATTTCCCAGGCGCTGAGCTACCACTTCAGCAACAACAACATCACCGTGCGCCACAACGAAGATTACGAGCGCGTCGAAGGCTTGGACAACGGGGTGATCCTGCACCTCAAGTCGGGCAAGAAGATCAAGGCCGACGCCTTGCTGTGGTGCAACGGCCGGACCGGCAACACTGACAAGCTGGGCCTGGAAAACATCGGCATCAAGGTGAACAGCCGCGGCCAGATCGAGGTCGACGAGGCGTACCGCACCACTGTGCCGAACATCTATGGTGCCGGTGACGTGATCGGCTGGCCAAGCCTGGCCAGTGCCGCCCATGACCAGGGCCGGTCGGCCGCCGGCAGCATTGTCGATAACGGCAGCTGGCGCTTCGTCAACGACGTGCCGACCGGTATCTACACCATTCCCGAAATCAGCTCGATCGGCAAGAACGAGCAGGAGCTGACCCAGGCCAAGGTGCCGTACGAAGTGGGCAAGGCCTTCTTCAAGAGCATGGCGCGTGCGCAGATCGCCGGCGAGCCGCAGGGCATGCTGAAGATCCTGTTCCACCGCGAAACCCTGGAAATCCTCGGCGTGCATTGCTTCGGCTACCAGGCTTCGGAGATCGTGCACATTGGCCAAGCGATCATGAACCAGCCGGGTGAGCTGAACAACCTGAAGTACTTCGTCAACACCACGTTCAACTACCCGACCATGGCCGAAGCCTATCGGGTAGCTGCCTATGACGGCCTGAACCGGCTTTTTTGAGCGGCTCCGACCGGTGGCCTGAGCCGGTCGGAGAGACCGATTTCAACCCTACCCGAGGGTGGTCTTGGCCAAACCGGGAAAGTCTGTAATCAGGCTGTCCACACCAAAGTCAGCAAGCCGGCGCATCAGTGCCGGCTCGTTGACCGTCCACACCGACACATGCAAACCCTGGCCCTGTGCTTTGAGCAGGCGCTCGGGGGTGCACAGTGTCCAGTTCAATGCCAGCAGTTCGCAGCCGTAGTTCTGTGCCACCTTCAGCGGGTCGAGCCAGGCGTATTCGGCCACCAGCCCGCGCTTCACGTCTGGCACCAGTTCCAGGGCGGCGCCCAGTACTTCGCGTGAGCTGGAGGTGATGGTTATCTTGTCCAGCAGGCCATACTGCTGAGCCAGTTCACGGATCGCCAGGACGGTGGTGGCCGCGCGGGTGCGCGAGGCGCTTTTCACTTCCAGCTGCCAGTGCTCGAACGGGCATTTTTCGAACAGCTCTTCCAGTTTTGGGATCGGGCAGGGCTGCACATGGCCCGGGCCGCCTTTGCGGGCATCGATCTTGACCAGTTCGGCGGCCGGGTGCTCGACCACTTTGCCGCGCCGGCCCGTGGTGCGCTTGAGGGTGGGGTCGTGGATGACCATCAGTTCGTTGTCGGATGACAAGTGCAAGTCCAGCTCGCAGCGGGTCACGCCATGGGCCAGGCATTGCTGAAAGCTCTTCAGGGTGTTCTCGGGTGCTTCGCCCTTGGCGCCGCGATGGCCGTAGATCAGGGTCACGTTCGTTCCTTCAAATCAGAGAAAAATTGGCTCAGGAGGCGGGGTCGTTCCGTTCCAGCTTCTGGCGCCGTTGCTGTTGCTGGCGCTGCAGGATGTGACGCGCCAGCAGTTGTCGTTGGGCGTCGGTCATGTCGATGAACTCGGTGCCGATCTCGAAGCCGCCCTCCGGGCGAGGGTCGCAATGGGTGATCTTGCCGCGCAGCAGCAGGCCACGGGCGCGCGGCATCAGCACCATTTTTACTTTCACTCGGGTACCGGGGGCAATTAGTGTGGGCTGGATGGATTCGATGCCGCCTTCGGAGATCACCACCGGCTGCTGCTGGCCGACCTCGCCAAGCAGGGTTTGTGCAACCACCGTGCTGAGCAGGTCGAGGCGCTTGTTCTGCACGCGCAGGAATGCGGCGAGGGTGCGGTCCTTGTCGCTTAGCTGGCGCAACAGGTGTTGCGACTCGAATTCGGACAGGTGCAGCTCGCTGAGTAGGTTGAACAGCGGCGAATCATCTTGCAACACATCTGGTTCAAGGGCTTCGGCCGCGCTAAGGGGGCTTATTTGAAGTGCGATCCGATCTTCGATGCGGTAGTATTCGCGGCGATCTTCTTCGTCTAATGTCGTCATGGCGAACCCAAGGTAGCGGCGGTGGTCCGAGTGTAAAGCCGCCGTAGGCGCCTCGCCACAAGGACGTTCCCTTTCATCCGAACAAGCCCCGACATGTTCAGACCTCTTTTCGCATTCATCGGCACGCGTTATACCCGTGCCAAACGTCGCAATCACTTCGTCTCGTTCATTTCCCTGACCTCGATGATCGGCCTCGCCCTGGGCGTGGTGGTCATGATCGTGGTGCTGTCGGTGATGAACGGTTTTGACCACGAGATGCGCACCCGCGTGTTGGGGATGATTCCCCATGCCACGCTGGAGAGCGGCCAGCCCATTGCCGACTGGCAGGCCCTTGCCCAACAAGTAAAGCAGAATCCGCAGGTGGTAGCGGTTGCGCCGTTCACCCAGATGCAGGGCCTGCTGACTCATGATGGCAAGGTGCAGAAGGTGCTGCTCAACGGCATCGACCCCACTCGCGAGCGCGAGGTGTCGATCATCGACAATTTCGTCCTGCAAGGCCGCCTGGACCAGTTGGCGCCGGGCGAGTGGGGCATCATGATCGGCGACAAGGCAGCGGCCAAGCTGGGCGTTGCCGTCGGCGACAAGCTCACCTTCGTCGCCCCCGAGGTCAGCGTGACCCCCGCCGGCATGTTCCCACGCATGAAGCGCTTCACCGTGGTTGGCACCTTCCACGTTGGCGCGGGCGAGATCGACGGCTACCTGGGCCTGACCAACATCAGCGACCTGTCCCGCCTGCACCGTTGGAAGCCCGACCAGGTGCAGGGCCTGCGCCTGAAGTTCGACGACCTGTTCCAGGCGCCGCGCGTAGCCTGGAGCATCGCCCAGCAGCTGGGCGAGCAGGAGTTCTACAGCCGTGACTGGACCCGTACCCACGGCAACCTGTACCAGGCGATCCGTATGGAAAAGGCCATGATCGGCCTGCTGTTGTTGCTGATCGTGGCGGTGGCAGCGTTCAACATCATTTCTACCCTGGTGATGGTGGTCAACGACAAGCGCGGTGACATCGCCATCCTGCGCACCTTGGGCGCCACGCCCGGGCAGATCATGCTCATCTTCATGGTCCAGGGCACGGTGATCGGGGTGATCGGTACCCTGATCGGCGCCGTGGTCGGGATCGTCGCCGCGCTGAACGTGAGCGCGGCGATCGCCGGCATCGAGAAACTGATCGGGCACAAGTTCCTCAACGCCGACGTTTACTTCATCGATTATCTGCCGTCGCAGATCCAGTCCCAGGACGTGTACATGGTCTGCGGTGCGGCGTTGGTCCTGAGTTTCTTCGCCACCCTGTATCCGGCCTGGCGTGCGGCCCGCACCCAGCCGGCAGAGGCGCTACGTTATGAGTGAGTCGCGCATGAGTGATAAAGCCGTTCTGAGTTGCCGCAACCTGGGCAAGTCCTACGACGAGGGCCCGGAGTCGGTGCAGGTGCTGTCCGGGCTCAACCTGGAACTGCAGGCCGGTGAGCGGGTGGCCATCGTTGGCAGTTCCGGCTCGGGCAAGAGTACCTTGCTCAACCTGCTGGGCGGCCTCGACCGGCCCACCCAGGGCAGTGTGTGGCTGGCTGGCGAAGAGTTGTCGGCACTGGGCGAGCGTGCCCGTGGCCTGCTACGCAACCGTGAGTTGGGCTTTGTCTACCAGTTCCACCACCTGCTGCCGGAATTCACCGCCATCGAGAACGTGTGCATGCCGCTGCTGATCGGCAAAACGCCGATCCCCGAGGCCCGAGAGCGTGCCGAGGCGCTGCTCAAGCGGGTAGGCCTGGGCCACCGCTTGAACCACAAGCCGGCCGAACTTTCCGGCGGCGAGCGCCAGCGCGTGGCGATTGCCCGGGCGCTGGTCAACCGCCCCGGCCTGGTGATGCTCGACGAGCCGACCGGTAACCTGGACCACCATACCGCCCAAGGCATCCAGGAGCTGATGCAGGAGCTGTCCAGTGCTTCGCGCACGGCATTCCTGGTGGTCACCCACGACCTCAACCTGGCGCGGCAGATGGACCGTGTGCTGAAGCTCGACGATGGCCACCTGGTGGCCATCTGATCGACTGCCGGGGTGGCAGGTGCTGCCCCGTTTTCCTGTTTCCATTGGGTGATTTCGTACATGTTCAGACCCTTGCCCATCTTTATCGGCGCGCGCTACACCCGAGCCAAGCGTCGCAACCACTTCATCTCGTTCATCTCGATGACTTCGATGATCGGCCTGTCGCTGGGCGTGCTGGCGATGATCGTGGTGTTGTCGGTGATGAACGGCTTCCAGCGCGAAATGAGCTCGCGCATTCTCGGCCTGGTGCCGCATGCCGCCATCCTGGGCGTGCAGCCGCTGGACGATTGGCACAAGGTGGCCGACGCAGCCATGAAGCATCCGGCGGTGATGGCTGTGGCGCCGATTACCGAGATGGAAGGCATGCTGTCGTACAAGGGCGCCATGCAGCCGATCCAGGTAGGGGGTATCGACCCGGCCGAGGAGGGCAAGGTTTCCATCGTTGGCCAGCACATCGTCCAGGGCCGCCTGCAAGGCTTGCAGCCAGGTGAGTTCGGTGTGGTCATCGGCGAGCTGACCGCACGCCGCTTCCGCCTGAACACCGGCGACAAGCTGACCTTGATCGTGCCGGAAATCAGCAAGGAACCGGGTGGCATCACCCCGCGCATGCAGCGCCTCACCGTGGTTGGCATCTTCAAGGTCGGCGCCGAGCTGGATGGGTCGCAGGCCTATATCCATGTTGCTGATGCAGCTGAGATGCAACGCTGGGCACCAGGCCAGGTGCAAGGTGTGCGCCTGAAGCTGCACGACCTGTATGCCGCTCCACAGGTGTCCAAGGCGATTGCTGCCGGGCTTGGTGACGCCTACCGGGCTGATGACTGGTCGCATACCCAGGGCAGCCTGTTCAGCGCCATGAAGATGGAAAAGACCATGATCGGCCTGTTGCTGATGATGATCATCGCGGTCGCGGCGTTCAATATCATCGCCACGCTGGTGATGGTGGTGAACGATAAGGGCCCGGACATTGCCATCCTGCGTACCTTGGGCGCCACACCGGCGCAGATCATGGGCACGTTCATGGTCCAGGGCAGCCTGATCGGCATTGTCGGCACGCTGATTGGTGGCGTACTGGGCGTGATTGCGGCGTTCAATGTCAGCCAGATCGTCGGCTGGCTGGAGCGGGTGAGCGGGCAGCACATCTTTACCTCGGATGTGTACTTCGTCAGCAGCTTGCCGTCGCAGTTGCAGTGGGGGGATGTGGCGATCATCTGCACCGCCGGCCTGGTGATGAGTTTCCTGGCGACCCTTTACCCGGCCTACCGGGCGTCGCAGGTGCAGCCGGCGATTGGCCTGGCGGTTTGATGTTTGCCTGAGATCCTGGGGGGCGTAAAGCGCCCCATTGTTACCGATCTTGAGTGAACGCGATCACGAATCGGGTCCATCCACCCTCGCACTCCGCCCGTATGCACCCGCCATGGGCCTGCACGATCGACCGGGTAATCGCCAAGCCCAGCCCCGCATGCTCGCTGCTGCCTTCCCGCCGAGCCGGGTCCACCCGGTAGAAACGGTCGAAAAGCCGCGGTAGAGCCGCCGGGTCGATAGCCGGCCCGGTATTGGCCACGTTGATCGTCGGCCCTGGCTCCAGGGTCACCTTTACCTGTCCTCCTGCCGGAGTAAACCGCATGGCGTTGTCCAGCAGGTTGGACAGCGCCCGGCGCAGCATATGCTGGTCACCGTGCAGCACTGCTTCACCCTCGCGCAACATCTGCACGTCGCTGTCTTCTGCCAGAGGCGCGTAGTACTCCAGCAGTGCATCCACCTCGTCATGCAGCGCCAAAGGCGCGCGCCCCGGTACCAGCAGGCCGTGGTCGGCCTTGGCCAGAAACAGCATGTCGTTAATCATCTGCGCCATCCATTGCAGTTCTTCCAGGTTGCCATGCAGCGCCTCTCGGTATTCTTCCAGGCAGCGTGGGCGGGTGAGGGTGACCTGGGTGTGGGTCAGCAGGTTGGACAGCGGCGTACGCAACTCGTGGGCAATATCGGCCGAGAACGCTGACAGGCGCTGGAAGGCATCGTCCAGGCGCTGCAGCATCGCGTTCATGCTGCTGGCCAGTTCGGCCAGCTCTTCGGGCATCTGCGCTACCGGCAGACGGGTGGTGAGGGAGCGCGCTGACACGCTGGCGGCCACCTGGCCCATCTGTCGCAATGGGCGCAGGCCGCTGCGAGCGGCCCAGGCACCCAGTAGTGCGGTAGTAAGCGCCGACAGACCGACAGTCAGCCAGATCAGCCGTTGCATGCCTTGCAGGAAGTGCTGGTGGTGGGTGATGTCGAGGTACAGGGTCATTCGCGGCGACTGCATGACGCCCTGTGTCAGGGGCACGGACAGGCTGCGGTAGTCGATGCCTTGCGCATGCAGGGTGGCCAGCCCGGTGGCCAGCGCTGCATGTGGCAGCCCGCTGCGGCTTTCGAACCAGGTGGCGCCATTGCTGGCACTGATACGCAGGGCCAGGTCTGCCTGGTGACTCAACTCATCATGCAGGGCAGGCAGGCGGGCCTGGAGCTCATCTGCCGTGCTGACGCCAGCCAGTTGCGTACGAAACAATGACAAACGCGAGTCCAGCAGTTGTTGGTCAAGTTCGACGAAGTGCTGCTCACTGGCCCGGTTGAATAACAGGCCGGCGCCCAGCGAGACGGTGGCGGTGCAGGCGGCGAACAACAAGGCCAGACGGCCGCCGAGGGAAATCCGGCGCATCACTCGGTGCGCTCTTCGAGTACGTAACCCATGCCGCGTACGGTGTGGATCAGCTTGTTGGGGTGCGGGTCGTCGATCTTCAGGCGCAGGCGGCGGATGGCCACTTCGATCACATTGGTGTCGCTGTCGAAGTTCATGTCCCACACCTGCGAGGCGATCAACGATTTTGGCAGCACCTCGCCCTGGCGGCGCAGCAGCAACTCAAGGAGTGAGAACTCCTTGGCGGTCAGGTCGACGCGCAGCCCGGCGCGCTCGGCGCGGCGGCGGATCAGGTCCAGGCGCAGGTCGGCCAGGCTCAGGGTCGTGTCCTGGCTCGGGCTGGTGCCACGGCGCAGCAGGCTGCGTACCCGGGCCAGCAACTCGGAAAAGGCGAACGGCTTGACCAGGTAGTCGTCGGCGCCCAGTTCCAGGCCGTGCACGCGATCCTCGACGGCGTCGCGGGCGGTCAGGAACAGCACGGGTGTATCCAGGCCCGCCTGGCGCACGGCCTGAAGAATCTGCCAGCCGTCGCGGCCAGGCAGCATCACGTCGAGGATCAGCAGGTCGTGGTCGCCGGTCAGGGCGAGGAACTGGCCGGTCTCGCCATCGGTAGCCAGTTCGGTGGCAAAGCCGGCCTCGCTCAGGCCTTGGCTCAGGTACTGGCCGGTGCGGGCCTGGTCTTCGACGATCAGCAGTTTCATGCGCTGTCCATATTCTGAAAGAGTGTGCGTAGCCTATGGTGTCGCTTTACCGCTAGCGCAGGGGCAGTGGGATGGGGGAAATGATACGTGACGATGTGCCCGCTCGCCCAAGCTGACAAAGTTGTAATGTGCCTGTCAGGTAGCTGCCAGTCGCCCCCGGCTAATGTGGCTTCATCCTGTTGTGTATTCCCGGAGTCATCATGAAACACCTATTCATTGCCGCCACCCTTGCCCTGGGCAGCCTGCCGGCTTTCGCTGGCCAGGCGCAGCCCTTCGCCTTTGGCGAGCCTGCCCCGGCGGCCAAGGCCACCCGCACGGTCAAGGTGGTGCTCAAGGACATTGCCTTCGAGCCCAAAAGCCTGCAGGTAAAAGCCGGCGAGACGGTGCGCTTCGTGCTGGCCAACGAGGGCAAACTGCCGCACGAATTCAACCTGGGCGACAAGGCCATGCATGCCGAACACCAGAAGGAAATGGTCGCCATGCAGGGCAAGATGTTCACCGAGGCCATGAACCATGAAGGCATGGATCACGGCAAGATGATGAGCCACGGCCAGATGATGGACCACGGCGACGGCCATGGTCACGGGGGTGGCAACACTGTGATGGTGATGCCCGGCCAGCGCGCCGAGCTGACCTGGACCTTCCGCCAATCGGCGCCCATCGAGTTTGCCTGCAACGTGCCAGGGCATTACCAGGCGGGTATGGTCGGGACGTTGACCATTGAGTGACTGGCGCTGCAAGGCGGGGTGCAAAACCGGTAGACTAGGGGCATTTTCGAACCTCTAGGTCAGTTTCCATGCATCCCGCTGCCGAACATTCCCCGCTGGGCAAGTCCAGCGAATACATCGCCACCTATTCCCCGGACCAGCTGTTCCCGATCCCGCGTACCGCCAAGTGGGCCGAGCTGGGCGTCACTGCACAGACCTTGCCCTGGCAGGGGGTGGATTACTGGAACTGCTTCGAGCTGAGCTGGCTGCTGCCTTCGGGCAAGCCGGTGGTGGCGATCGGCGAGTTCGCCATCCCGGCTGATTCGCCAAACATCATCGAATCCAAGTCATTCAAGCTGTACCTCAACTCGCTGAACCAGACGGTGTTCGCTTCGCTGGGCGAGTTGCAGGCATGCCTGGAAAAAGACCTGTCCGCCGCTGCCGGCAAGCCGGTGGGGGTGAAGGTGCGCACCTTGGCCGAAGTAGAAGCCCAGGGTGTGGTGGCATTACCGGGGTTGTGCATCGATGCATTGGATGTTGCCATCAGCAACTATGAGCAGCCGCAGCCAGAGCTGTTGCACTGCAATCCGGAGCAGGTGGTGGAAGAAACCCTGCACAGCCATCTGCTGAAGTCCAACTGCCCGGTCACCGGCCAGCCGGATTGGGGCAGCGTGGTGGTCGAGTACAAGGGAAGGGCATTGGACCACGCCAGCCTGCTGACCTACCTGATCAGCTTCCGCCAGCATGCCGACTTCCATGAGCAGTGCGTGGAACGGATTTACCTGGACTTGAAGAATCTGCTGCAGCCGGAGCACCTGACGGTCTATGCCCGTTATGTGCGCCGTGGTGGGCTGGACATCAACCCGTACCGCAGCACTGGGGCCATCAGCCCGGATAACAAGCGCCTGGTGCGGCAGTAGGACAGGGGGCCGCGTTGCGGCCCCGGGTACTTCAGATCCCCATGCTGTGCAGCGAGTTGGCAATGCTGCGCAGGGTAGCGGTGAGGTCGGGATGTTCGGCCTCGAAGCGTTCGATGGCCAGGTTCACGCCGTCCACCAGGTTGTTGTCTGGCGTGGCTTCCTCAAGTTTCAGTTGCGCCTCGATCTGGCGCGCCTCTTCGTGCAGGGCGGCCAGCTCTTCTTCCGAAAGCGGTATGTTGCGGTCCAGTTGCTCGCGCAGGCTGTTCAGGCGCTCTTGCAATTCGCGGGCAGGCATTGGCTATTCTCCATCAATGGCTTGGCAAGCCATGGACCTCGGCGACGTGGCAAAGGTTCTGGCCTGCCTTCAGGGTAATCTACCTGCTGCCGATTTGCATGATCCGCATCAAGGGTGCTGTATCAGGGTTTTTCACCCTTGCGTCGGCGCTGGGCGATGTCTACCAGGCAGGTGTCCAGCGCTTCCAGATGGTCGATCACCGAGTGCACCCCCAGGCTGAACAGCGCCAGCGTCGCCTTGCTGCGCGCCAGGTCCTGCTCTTGCGGGCTCATGGCTCGCCATTGCGCAGACGTGCGGTCGCACAACGGGCTGCAGGCGGCCAGGCCAACCGTCCACAAGCCGGCGTTAAGGCCAGACTGCAACAGGCGCGGGTCGCCGCTGACCAATACGCAGCCATCCAGGCGCTCGCTGTCCAGCGCCATCAGTGCCTGCCAGCAAGCGTTCGGCGCTGGCCAGCGCACGCCATTGACCGCATGCCCTGGCAGCCAGTCGGGCAGCACATGGGCCAGGCGCTCGCTTTGCGCGGGCTTGAGGTCATCCAGCCAGATGCACGGCACTTGGCGCTGACGCAGGCTGGCAAGGGTGGCCAGGGCGCCGGGGGCGGGTGATGGAGCGCCGTTGATGGCCTGCACCAGGCAGCCGCGCAAGCCGAACAGTACAGCAGTGAAGGCGGGCGCAGTGTCCATGGCAACTTCCCCCAAATGGTTCGAAGGCTATGCGTTGATTGTTACCGTCCTGTGACATCGGCAACTGCGCAACTGTTGTTCACAAAATATTCAGCAAGAATGTGTAAGGCTGTTTATCAGCCCGCAAGTCTCTATACTGCCGCCTTAACAGCAGCGCGACCTGTTGCGCTTGCGGCCGAGAAATTCGATGGAGAAACATCTATGCGTAGGATCGGTGCCAGTGTGATCGAACGAGTCACCCAGGCCTGTGTCTGCGCCAGCATGCTGCTGGTGCCCGTGGCAGCCACCCAGGCCGCCACCGAGGAAGATCCCTGGGAAGCGGTCAACCGCCCAATCTTCCGCTTCAACGATACCCTCGACACCTATGCCCTCAAACCATTGGCCAAGGGCTACCAAGCGGTCACTCCACAGTTCCTCGAAGATGGCATCCACAACATCTTTCGCAACCTTGGGGACGTGACCAACCTGGCCAACGACGTGCTGCAGCTAAAGCCGCATGCGGCGGGCGTGGATACGGCACGGTTGATCGTCAACACCACCTTCGGCCTGGGTGGCTTCTTCGATGTAGGTACCAAGATGGGCCTGCAGCGCAACGACGAGGACTTTGGCCAGACCCTGGGCTACTGGGGGGTGCCGAGCGGGCCGTATGTGGTCATCCCGCTGCTGGGCCCAAGCACCGTGCGTGACGGTGTGGCCAAGTACCCGGACACTTACACCAAACCCTATCGCTACATCGACCATGTGCCTACGCGCAACTCGATCTTCGCGCTGGACGTGATCGACACCCGCGCCAGCCTGCTCTCGGCCGAAAAGTTGATTCAGGGTGACAAGTACATCTTCATTCGTAATGCCTACCTGCAAAACCGCGAGTTCAAGGTGAAGGATGGCGAGGTCGAAGACGACTTCTGATCGGTGAGCCCGGGGCCGCAAAGCGGCCTCAGGTTCAATGCATGGCCAGAATTCGCAGCCCGAACTTCTGCTGGCCGCCCGGCTGGTCGGCAATCCATACCACTTCGGTGCTTGCATGCAGCCCCTTGAGCGCCGGATGGTCGGAGTCGATCCGTACCTCGATCAGATCGCCCACCACAAAGCGCTGCGGCGCCTGCACCTGCATGCCGCCGCTGGACAGGTCCAGGCATACCGCCGCAATCACCTGGCCTTCGTGCAAAAGGCTGACCTCGGTGTCGATGCGCATGCGAATGAAGTCGCGTTTTTCGCTATGGCTGGAGGGCGTGTGGGGCATGCTGCATCCTTCCCGTCGGGTTGCGCTGGTCGACTTTCTTATAACTCCCGGTCATTTGCCCTGTAAAGAGCGGCGAGGTCGACCCCAGCATGCTTGAAACCCCTGGCGGATGGGAGTACCGTCTGCGCCTTACAAGGTACCTCTGACAGTTGCCGGGCAGGTGTTCTTGTCCTACAACTCAAGTAGAGTGTGACCATAAAGAATTCCCGTAGCTGGCCGTCTGCCTTGCCGACACCGCTGCACCAACCTAAATCGGCGCCGTTCGCCCACATGCAGAAAACCAGTGCAACGCTGCTGATCATCGATGACGACGACGTGGTTCGTGCCAGCCTCGCCGCCTACCTTGAAGACAGTGGTTTCAGCGTCCTCCAGGCCAGTAATGGCCAGCAGGGGCTTCAGGTCTTCGAAGAACACCAGCCCGACCTCGTGATCTGCGATCTGCGCATGCCGCAGATGGGCGGCCTCGAACTGATCCGTCAGGTCAGCGAGCGTGCGCCGCAGTTACCGGTAATCGTGGTGTCCGGTGCCGGCGTCATGAGTGATGCGGTGGAAGCGTTGCGCCTGGGCGCCGCCGACTACCTCATCAAGCCGCTGGAAGACCTGGCCGTGCTCGAGCATTCGGTGCGCCGCGCCCTCGACCGTTCGCGCCTTGTGCTGGAAAACCAGCGCTACCGCGACAAGCTCGAAGCCGCCAACCGCGAACTG
This sequence comes from Pseudomonas sp. JR33AA, assembly GCF_021378985.1. Taxonomy (NCBI): domain Bacteria; kingdom Pseudomonadati; phylum Pseudomonadota; class Gammaproteobacteria; order Pseudomonadales; family Pseudomonadaceae; genus Pseudomonas; species Pseudomonas sp. JR33AA. Next base: position 54,184 of record NZ_JAJSAW010000020.1, on the reverse strand, counting down.
GAGGCCAGCCTGCACCTGTTGCAGGAGGACCAGACCGCCGGTCGCCAGGTGCAGATGAACATGTTGCCGGAAAGCCCCTGGGTGGCCGGCGAGTTCGCCTTCGAGCACCAGATCATCCCGTCGCTTTATCTGTCGGGTGACTTTGCCGATTACTTCCGTGTTGACGATCGGCGAATTGCCTTCTATCTCGCCGATGTTTCCGGGCACGGTGCGTCATCAGCGTTCGTCACCGTGCTGCTGAAATTCATGACCACGCGGCTGTTGTTCGAATTCAAGCGTGGCGGCAAGATGCGCGAGTTCAAACCTTCGCAGGTGCTCAGCCATATCAACCGTGGGCTGATCAACTGCAAGCTGGGCAAGCATGTGACCATGGTGGGCGGGGTGATCGACGAAGACACCGGCCTGCTGACCTACGCCGTTGGCGGCCATCTGCCGCTGCCGGTGCTGTACACCCCCGAGCACACCCGCTACCTGGAAGGCCGCGGCCTGCCGGTGGGGTTGTTCGATGAGGCCACCTACCAGGACCTGGTGGTGGAACTGCCCCCGCAGTTCAGCCTCAGCCTGATGTCCGATGGCATTCTGGACCTTTTGCCGGGTGATACGCTCAAAGATAAAGAGGCCGCCTTGCCGGAGATCGTCAAGGCAGCAGGTGGCAGTCTGGATGGGCTGCGTCAACGATTTGGATTGGCTACGCTTGGGGAGATGCCGGATGATATCGCCCTATTGGTGTTGAGCAGGAACCTTCAATGAGTACCGGTAGAATTCAGTTCGCCGAGCAGAGTGGTACCTTCGTACTGAAATTCGTTGGTGAAGTGCGCCTGACCCTGTGTTCGGCGCTGGATGCGACGATCGAGAAGATTTTCACTGCGCTGAACTTCTCGGCGATTGTCATCGACCTGACTGAAACCGAGAGCATCGACAGCACCACGCTGGGCCTGCTGGCGAAGCTGTCGATCCTGTCGCGGCAGAAGGTGGGCCTGCTGCCGACTGTGGTGACCACCAATCCAGACATTTCTCGGTTATTGCAGTCGATGGGCTTCGATCAAGTGTTCAACATCGTCGATCGGCCGATTCCCTGCACCGATTGCCTGACCGACTTGCCGTCGCAGGACCAGAATGAAGATGTGGTGCGCTCCAAGGTGCTGGAGGCGCACAAGATCCTCATGGGCCTGAATGACTCCAACCGTGAAGCCTTCCATGACCTGGTCAGCGCGCTGGAGCGTAGCTGAGCTTTGGCCTGTGCCGGCCTCTTCGCGGGTGAACCCGCTCCTGCGGGGGGCAAGATCCCTGTGTAGGAGCGGGTTCACCCGCGAAGAGGCCGGTACAGACTGTAAAAATTCTGAAACTCACTACGCCGGTTTTTTAAACTCTGTAGCCTCACCCCCACCCGCATCCAACTGATACACCCGCGCCGGCCGCCCCTGTTCATCGAAAAACACCTGCCCCAACCCCGCACCATTCCACAACCGTTCTCCCGCCTTGCTATGGCTCGGCGTACGCGGCACCACCTCCATCTCTCGGCGCTTGGTAAACCAGTTGAGCGGCGAGCGCGGCGCATACAGCCAGCGGTTGAGCCGGTCGAGCACATCCAGCAAACGCCGTGGGAACTCGTTCTTGATGCCGCTGCTGGTCACCTGCCACAAATGCGGGCTGCGCTGGCGGTGGCGAATCAGCACCTCATACACGAACGAATAATGCACGTCCCCCGACAGCACCACGTAGTGGCCCGGCGTGCGCGAGTGGCGGAAGATATTGAGGATGACCTGGGCTGCACCGCGGTGGGCCATCCAGTTCTCGGCATCCACCAGCAGCGGGTAGCCCAGCCAGCTAAATACCTTCTGCACCGTCTCGATCAGCTTTACCCCGAAAATCGGCGCAGGTGACACGATGACCGCCGAGGGATGATCGAGCAATGCTTGCTGCAATTCACTCAGCGCTTCCCAGTCCAGCAGGCCGGACGGTTTGGCCAGGTTGCTTTCGCTGCGCCAGCGCCGTGTACGGGTGTCCAGTACCAGCAGCGGTGGTTCTGTAGGCAGGCTGAACTGCCAGCCCTGGAAGCGCAGCAGCTCGCCAATCAGCTCATTCTGGTTCTGGCGGGTCAGCACCTGGCACTGTTCGATCAGGGGATTGCAACCGTCCGGGTTGTTGCCCCAGGCTTGGCAGAGCAGGTAGCCGAGCAAGGCGTTGCCAATGATCCTTCGCGAGAATGGGTGGCCGTAGGCCGTTTCCTCCCACTGCGCCGAGAGGTTCCAGTCGTCGGTAATGTCGTGGTCGTCGAACATCATCAGGCAGGGCAGGTGGGCCATCACCCGCGCCACCTGACCGAGATTGCCGGCAAACCCCTGGATCAGCGGCAGCTCTTGCCGGTATCGGGCTTGATGCGCGTCGCTGAGCCCGCTGGGGATGGCCAAGTCCACCAGCTGCCAAGGCGTCGGTGCCCACACCAACAGGTACATGGCCATGACTTCGGCGAAGGTCACCAGGTGGTTGTCGGCGTTGCTGGACGAGAAGATCGGCTTGCGCTTGCCGCCGAAAAAACGCTCGCGCAGGGTGTCGTTGCGCTCCAGCGCGGGCAGCAGGTCGGCGCGGTGGTAGTAGCTGGCCGGGTGCTGGTACAGCGCCTGGCTATCGGCTACTACCGCGCCCTCCAGTTGCTCGTCGAACAAGCCCAGGCGCGAGATCAGGCCATGGATGGCGCGCAGCATGGGGCCAGCGACATCGTCGGCGTAAACCTGGTCGCCCGTCATCAGTAGCACGGCGGGGCGGTCTTCGGGCTTCTTGCACGCCTGCAGCAGCCGGTCGGCGCACAGCAGGCCGTCAGCTGCTGGGTGGTGCGGTTTGCGGCAGGAACCGTGCAGCAAGTGGTCGAGGCGCTCACGCAGCACCAGGCTAGGCCGTGAGTTGCCGGGGTAAAGCAGGTGTGGGGCCCAGTCGGCGATACCCTGGCCGTTGATCAGTAGGTCGTAGTCGAGCAGCTGGTTGCAGGGCAGGGGGCTGGTGAATTGGATGTCCAGCAGTTGAACGTAGGCATGCTGGCCAATCGGCACCACCTGGCAAGCGACGTGGGCCTCGCTTGCCAGGCAGACGAACGCGGGCTGCAGCGGTTGGGTAGTGACCAGCCAGATGGCCAGACGCTGGGGTTCCAGGCGGCGCAGTACCGGGCCGGCAAGTACGAGGGGCAACGGGTTAGGGGAGGTCATCGACAGCTCGGGTGGCTATGGCGGCCTGTAGCGGGTGAGCCCGCTCTTACATCAGCCGGTGTAGGAGCGGGCTTGCCCGCGAACAGGCCCGAGAATTCAATACACAACTAAGACGTGGCAAAACAAAACGGGCGGAAAATACTGAGCACTTCCCGCCCGTCAGGCAAACCCCAACTGTATCAGGCCTTTTCAGCCATCAACTTCTCCAGCTTTTCCTGGTCCCGCGCAAACTGGCGGATACCTTCGGCCAGTTTCTCGGTGCCCATGGCGTCTTCGTTCATCGCCCAGCGGAACTGGCTTTCGTTCAGATGCTGCTTGGCCTCACCAGCGTTGCCCGGTTTCAGTATCTGCGGCAACGCCCCCTGGTCATCACTAAGCTGCTGCAACAGCTCCGGGCTGATGGTCAGGCGGTCACAGCCGGCCAGTTGTTCGATCTGGCCGATATTGCGGAAGCTGGCGCCCATGACCACGGTGTTGTAACCATTGGCCTTGTAGTAGTTGTAGATGCGCGTGACCGACAGCACGCCTGGGTCTTCGGCGCCCACGTACTCCTGGCCGGTGCTCTTCTTGTACCAGTCGTAGATACGGCCCACGAACGGCGAAATCAAAAACACCCCGGCATCGGCGCAAGCCTGGGCCTGGGCGAAGGAGAACAGCAGGGTAAGGTTGGTCTGGATGCCTTCCTTCTCCAGCTTTTCGGCGGCCCGAATGCCTTCCCAGGTGGAGGCCAGCTTGATCAGCACACGCTCTTTTGGCACGCCGGCCGCCTCATACAGGGCGATCAGCTGACGAGCCTTGTTCAGCAGGGCTGGCTCATCGAACGACAGGCGTGCATCCACCTCGGTGGAGATACGCCCCGGGATGACCTTGAGAATGCCTGAGCCAACAGCCACCGCAAAATTATCGCAGGCCAGGTCGACATCACCCTTGGCGTCGGCCTTCACCTGCTTGAGCAGGTCGGCGTAGCCTGGGATGGCCGCCGCCTTGAGCAGCAGAGACGGGTTGGTGGTGGCATCGACCGGCTTCAGGCGGGTGATGGCGTCCAGGTCCCCGGTGTCGGCGACCACGGTGGTGAACTGCTTGAGTTGTTCCAGCTTGGAGGTCATGGGCGTGCTCTGTCCTGTGCATTTACTCGACATTACCCGAGCCCCGACAGCCGCTCAAGGGCCGCCGAAACCCTGCGGACCCGCTAGTCCGCACAGGTTGTACGAAAGGTGAAGATTCGAGTCACAAGCAAGCCCGAGGTTCCCTGCCTCTGAGGTCACCGCCCCTGCAACAATTCCACGGCCTGGTCAAACACCGCCAAGGGTTCGGCCGCCTTGTGAATGTCTGCCGACAGCAACTGGCGGAAGCGCCGCGCCCCTTTGAATCCTTGGGCCAGCCCCAGAATATGCCGGGTAACGTGGTGCATCGCACCGCCACTTTCCATATGTGCCACGATGTAGGGCCGCAATTGCGCCAATGCCTCGCTACGGCTGACCACTGGCGCATCGCTGCCAAACAGTTGCTGGTCCACCTCGGCCAGCAGATAAGGGTTGTGATATGCCTCGCGCCCCAGCATCACGCCATCGAAGGTTTCAAGGTGTGCCTGGCATTCGTCCAGGGTCTTGATCCCGCCGTTGAGCACGATCTCCAGGTCCGGGAAGTCCCTCTTCAACTGCGCGGCGATGTCATAGCGCAGCGGCGGGATCTCGCGGTTCTCTTTCGGCGACAGCCCTTCCAGAATCGCGATGCGTGCATGCACGGTAAAACTCCGGCAGCCGGCCTCACGCACCTGGCCGACGAAGTCGCTCAGTTCGGCGTAGCTGTCACGGCCGTTGATACCAATGCGGTGCTTGACCGTCACAGGCGTCGATACGGCATCACGCATGGCCTTCACGCAGTCGGCCACCAGCGCCGGGTGAGCCATCAGGCACGCGCCGATCATGTTGTTCTGCACCCGGTCGCTCGGGCAGCCAACGTTAAGGTTGACCTCATCAAAGCCGGCTTCCTCAGCCAGCCGCGCACAAGCGGCCAGGTCGGCCGGCACACTGCCACCCAGTTGTAGGGCCAGCGGGTGCTCAGAAGCATCGTGGCGCAGGAAACGATGGGCGTCGTTGTGCAGCAGGGCGCCGGTGGTGACCATTTCGGTGTAGAGCAGGGTTTGCCTGGAGAGCAGGCGCAGGAAGAACCTGCAATGCCTATCGGTCCAATCCATCATGGGTGCAACGCTGAAGCGGCGTGACGGCTCAGGGTGCGTGGTTTGTGGCTTTGAGGCTGATTCTAGGGGCATTCTGGTCTACACATTTAGGTACCACTTTTCGGGTTTTGTGGTGAGACAGTGGTGCGATGTACACCGTCATTCACGCTTGGACCACCGAAAATCATGGCAACAATCAGAGCAAGGAAAAAGGCTGATGGGACAGTCAGTACTAACGTCCAGATCCGCCTCAAGAAAAAGGGTGTCCTAGTCTACCAAGAAGCCTAGACATTCGCCCGAACGCGAGCAGCTCAGGCCTGGGTGAAGCGACGGGAAACCGAGTTGGCTGAACCAGATACTATTGAGCGTGCCGGGCGGATATCAGCAGCAGGCAGGTCATGGGAGCGTTGCGCTTGTACCTGACGAAGCTATCGGAAAGAGGATCTCGAAAGTCGTCCCCTCTACAGCTGAAGATTTAACTTCTATTCGTCCACCGTGACTGGCGACGATCTCAGCCGCAATGAAGAGTCCCAGCCCTAATCCCCCCGCTGAGCCCCGTTCGCTTGCGGCATAGCTGGAGTAACGTCCCTCTGGCTTGAAAAGGTTGGACATCGCTTCTTCTGGAATAGGCTCACCCGAATTATGAAAGCTCACGCACGGACCGGTATCGTTGATGGCAATCGTGACCACGATTGGAGAGTCTATATCGCCATGGCGTATGGCATTGCTAATGAGATTAGAGAAAACCTGAGCCATTCGAGCGGGGTCGTACAGGCCGATAACCTGCCCACTTTGCACAAACGTGATGTCGGCCTCGGGAATCGCGGTCCGCGATTCTTCGATCACATCGCGGCAGACGGAATTCAGCTCGATCTCTTCAAGATGTACAGGGATTCCAGTCCCTAGATTGCACCGCGCCAGGTCAAGCAGATCGTTGACGATGGCAGTGGCGCGACGTGCGCTTGCACAAACCTGACTGGCTAATGCCCGGGTTTTTTCGTCTGTGCCGTCCAACCGCACAAGCAGATCGCCGGCCATCAGTACCGCGCCTAGCGGTGACCGGAGATCGTGGCCGAGCACCGCCAGTACCCTTTTGCGTGTCAATTCTACCGCGGCGCCGTAGGCGGCAATCGACTCAACCAGGGCTTGATCTATCGCTTCGTTGAATCGAATCATGTCATTGACATGATCCTTGGTCACGAGGTCCTCTTGAGCAAGCCACAGAGATAGCACGCTGGAACGGAGTGCACGGTATTCGGAAACCATCTGATCCATTGAAAAACCTGCTATCAACCGGGTCATGGCGTGTGTTTGAGCGGCGCTTTCACTCGATTTTTGTGGGCCTCGGCCTTGAGCTTTTTCTAATTGCTGGTGGGGTGACTGCAACGTTCGCATATCTGCGGCGATGGTTCGCAGAATCTTTTCACCGTGATCCCTCAGGCCAGCCGTGTCCTGTTCCGGTTGCTCGGTTTCGACCGAGCGTGCAAAGTCCTCCCAGGCTTGGAGAATGTGCTCCATGCTGGTCTCGATGAAATCTGACAGTTTCATTGCGCTCCTCAGCTTTGCTCGCATGCAGGCGTTCAATCATCCTAGCCCAACAAGCGGATAGGCGTATCAACGGGTACCCGGCCACCCGTCAGCCAACCGAAATGATTTGCGCCAGGCCCTTACTGACAAAGGGAGGCGCGTGAAGCGGACCTAGCGTAGAAGCTACTGCATTAACCGATCACCAACGACAGCCTGCTTCAATCAATCGCAGGCTCATGAAAAGGAAGTCAAGCAAATGGATGTACGTTGCACCTCTCTGGACGAAGTCCGTCAACGGATCGATGAAATCGATCGCAGCATCGTTTCGCTTCTCGCCAACCGTGGAAGGCTCGTGACGCAAGCAGCGGGCTTCAAGAAAACCACCGATGATGTGCGTGCGCCTGCTCGGGTCGAGCAGGTGATCAAGAACGTTCGTGAGATGGCTGACGAAACCGGAGCCTCGGCTGAGCTGGTGGAACAGGTCTACCGGGCGATGATATCGGCCTTCATCACTGACGAGCTGAACACCCATGCGAAGTTGGCCGACGAGCCTTTGGCATCGTGATGACCCGCGGGGCTCTTACGCAGCCCCGCCGCTTTCTCCAACCGAGCGGATTGCCCGGTGCGGGATGGATTTGCAGGCATAGTTTAGCCGGCAAGGTGCCTGGGCCTGCCAAAAGGCTATGTCCGCTGGTCAAGTTCAACCTCCTTCAACGGCACGTAGATGTCCGTTTGCCATAGCTCCAGTGGCGTTTCCGGATACACGCTCAGGTAATGAAAGAACAACGGATGATCACGCAGTTCTTCGTTGCTCGATGGCAGCCAGTCACGGTAAAGCGGGTAGAGGGTTTCGCCAATGTAGTCAGGCGAGCCGGTATGTCGAATCACGGCGCAGCGCCCCGCCGGTATAACCCATTCATGCACGCCGAAATCGTTGGGCTGTACCGCCTCGACGACCTCGCCGCACACGGCAAAGCGAAAGGCTTGAGCCGGGGTGGTGTCTGGGTTGTCGTAGGGGATACCGAAGGTACGGCTGCTGGCCACAGGTGACTGGCCGCTGTGCATGCGCCATTGGCGAAAACGCGCGACGCTTTCGTTGATCAGGCCGGGCGGCCCTTGGTGTTCGAGCGCGGCCACGCGGGTTTCGCCGAAATTCACGATACGGATCTGCATGGTGATACTCCTGGATCGGTGAGGAACATTGAATACCGCACTCCAGGCCTGCCAGTTCGGCGCCTTGGCGAACGCGCTCGGCGCCATGCCGAAGGCGCGCTTGAACGCTCTGGCAAAGGCTTCGGGGCTTTCGAAACCGGCGCCGAATGCGGCCTCCAGTATGGGCGTAGCGGGCGAGGCGACCAGTTGATGCGCTGCGCGTCGAAGCCTCATCAGTTGCACATACCGTGAAACCGGAACGCCCATGTAGGCCGTGAACTGCCGATGGAAGTGAAATGCCGAGAAGTTGGCGATGCGGCTCAAGGCATTCACCGACAGGTCACCTTCGAGGTGGCTGTCGATGTAGGCAAGCACGGTTTCGAACCGTTTCATGTAGCTAGGGTTGTGCTGTGAGTCAGTCAACGAACGGAATCTCTGGAAGGTGCGGTAAGCGCTAGCATCCGTTGTTCAGGCACCGGAGTGCCTAGCCGTGATTGCTCTATCGGGTGGCTTGATGTGCTGCCAGGCGTTATGAGTCAGGGTTACAGGGTGAGTACCAAGGGGCAGCAGCGTCGACGTGAACATGTTTCTGCTTCCTGGGCAGGAACGGCGTATCAAGCGTTCCCAGCGCTATCGAAATCCAGTCGGCAAACTCACCTTGGATGCGTGACCAGAACAAGGTCGAGCCGCACTCCGTGCAGAACTCGCGCGTAACCGTCGGTGATGAAGAAAAGGCCTTGATGCTGGTAGCGCCGCGCAGTATTCGCAGCATGCTGCGCGGAATACTGCCGTACGAAGCGAATGCGGCGCCGTGACTTTTGCGGCACTGGCTGCAGTGGCAGTGGGTCACTGCCTTGGGAGGGGTGAGTAGTAGGTAAGAGACTGCTGCACACAAGCAGCTTCCTTGGTATGCCTCTGTCATTGGCGCTTCCGTGCAGGTGGGAAAGCGCCAGCGTAAACGCCTTGGCCCGATCAGTCGACTGGCCTGCGATCACGGGCGAGCAAAGCTGTTCAGCCCGATCCAGAGGCGCTAACCGGGCCTGAGCGGACATCATTTGCGAATAGCGCTGAATGGCCGTAAGTTTCTTTACCCCTGACTCAAGGACTGAGGCATGACTAATACCCCCGAAAAGATTTTGTTTCTTCCCGGCGCCTCCGGCAATACACAATTCTGGTGCCCAGTCGCCGAAGCCCTTGAAACGTCAATTGCCGCGCAACACATGGGCTGGCCTGGATTTGGCAATACACCAGCCAAGCCGTACATCACCGGTTTGAAGCATCTCGCCGAGATGGCGATCGCAGAAATCGACAGGCCCACGGCCTTGGTGGCGCAATCAATGGGCGGGGTTGTCGCAGTGCTTATCGCACTTGAGCGCCCCGACTTGGTCACTCACTTGGTTCTAGCCGCCACCTCGGGCGGCTTGAACCTCCCTGCTTTGGGTGCTACGGACTGGCGCGAGGCGTTCGAAGCAGATTACCCAACCCTGCCACGCTGGTTCCTGGATGATCGCACCGACCTGTCCAGCCATTTGCACGAACTGCAAATTCCGGTACTGCTGCTTTGGGGCGCAGAGGATGCGATCAGTCCGATTACGGTTGGTCAGCGGCTAGCGCAATTGATACCCGATGCCACGCTGGAGGTGTTCCCCGAGGCCGGCCATGATCTCGGCCATACGCATGCCAAGGCCGTCGCGCGACTGATCGACAAGCACCTTGGCTGAAGGCTGCGTTGGTGAAGGGCTGGTTGCTCCCGTTCCAGGCCTGCTCCGTCATCCTCGCATGAAGCGACGGCAACAGCTGCGCATGCAGGCCGACAGGCAATCAAACGCTACGTGTCAAGCCACCATCGACCTTGATGTTCTGCCCGGTGATGTAGGCAGCACCTTCGCTGGCGAGAAACGCAATGGTGGCGGCGATTTCCTCGCGGGTACCATAGCGTTTGAGTGGCACGCTGTCGCGGCGCTGTTCGGTGGCTGGCAGGCTGTCGATCCACCCGGGGAGGACGTTGTTGATCCTCACGTTGTCCCCCGCGAATTGGTCGGCGAAGATTTTGATGAATGCGGCCAGGCCCGAGCGGAACACTGCAGACGTCGGGAACAGCTCACTCGGCTCGAACGCCCAGGCGGTGGAAATGTTGATGATCACGCCCCCTTTCTGGCGCTGCATGTAGGGCGTCACCAGGCGAGTCGGACGAATGACATTGAGCAGATAGGTGTCCATGCCCTTGTGCCAGTCTTCGTCGCTGATCTCCAGGATTGGCGCGCGCGGACCATGGCCGGCGCTGTTGACCAGCACGTCGATGCGCCCCCACTTTTCCACTACGGCATCGACCAGGCGTTTCAGATCCTCAACCGACTGGTTGCTGCCGGTTACACCTATACCGCCAAGCTCGGCAGCCAGTGCTTCGCCCTTGCCCGAGGAGGAAAGGATGCCAACCTGGAACCCGTCAGCGGCCAGGCGCCGTGCCGCTGCCGCGCCCATACCGCTGCCACCTGCTGTGATGATCGCAACTTTTTCTACTGGCATGCTGCCTCCTGAACGTTAATGGCTGATTGCTTAGACGCTCTAAAACTAGCAGTAGTCGTGGCAACGAGGGAGGCAGCTAAACTTCACCGAGGCAGCAGATTAACTATTGTCTGCTTGTTGCTTGAACCAGCGCTGGACAATGCCTAGCGACTCCGGCTGCTGCAACTTTCGTGGCCACACCAGGTAGAACGACTTATCGAGCCTGAGTTGCTGAGCGAAGACCTGGGTCAGCCTGCCCGCGACGATGTCATCACTGACGAACGCCAGGCTCGCCAACGCAATACCCTGACCACTGATGGCGGCATCAATGGCCAATGAAGTCTGGTTGAACCGCAGGTTTCTGGCAGTCGCTTGCCCGTGTTGCGGGAACAGTTGTGCAAGGAACCGAGGCCAGAAATCATGGGCATCGTGGAGCAGGGTGAAATCTTGAAGCTGCTCGAAGCTGGCGGGGGCTTTGCCGACTTCGAACAACGTTGGGCTGGCCACGGCGACGATACGCTGTTCCATCAACAGTTCGCTGTTCAAACCCGCACCGAAGTCGGGCTTGCCATAGCGGACTGCGATATCCACGGCGTCGGTATTGAAGTGGGACAGCCGATCGGTGGCCAGTACACGTAAATCGATGTCCGGATGGCTTTGAGCAAAGCGGCCTAGCCGGGGAATGAGCCACTTGGAGGCAAAGGTCGGTGTCACGCTGACCGTCAGGTGAGGCGCTTGTGGCCGCAGCAGACGGGTTGCCTCATCGATCATCGCCAAGGCATTGCGAATGCTGCCGCTGTAGCCCAGGCCCGCATCGGTCAGTGCCAGGCCCCGGGGCAGGCGCTCGAACAAACGAAGGTTCAGGCTAGCTTCCAGGCCGCGTATCTGTTGTGCAACTGCCGCCTGGGTCACCCCCAGCTCTTCGGCGGCCAGGCGGAAGTTCAGGTGGCGGGCGACCACTTCGAACACACGTAGCGCATTGAGCGAGGGCAAATCAGGGAAACCGTTTGGCATGGCGATGGATAGGGTCGGGCTGGAGAATTCACCCACGAGGCTACTCGTCGAGCGCCTGTAAAGAAACCCGCGCCACTGCAACCAATCCGCCACGCTGCGCAGCAAGACTCGGTTGGCGGCTGCGCATTTCCATCGTTCGGCTTGACGCGTGAAATTTATCATGTAAATTTTCATGAAAAATAAGTCCAAAAATTTCACGGCAGTTCGAAACGATGAAGATGCACGAAGAGGTTGAAGCCCTCGCGATCCTTATTCACGACCTGCGCAAATTCAAGAACCTGACCCTGGGCGAACTGGCCGAGCGCGTCAACCGCTCGGTCGGCTTCCTCTCTCAGGTCGAACGCGGTGTTTCGCGCCCTACCGTGGCGGACCTCACTGCCATCAGCGAAGCGCTCGGCGTATCCACCGCGTACTTCTACAACCTGAGCAAGCCCCGCAGCATTGGCTGGGTCACGCGTCCCCACGAGCGGCGCACGCTGTACCTGGAGTCGGGCATCACCGATGTGCTGGCTTCGCCCACCATCGCCGGTGCATTCGCCATGCTCGACAGCCATCTGGAGCCTGGCGCCACCAGTGGCGAGGCGTACCTGAGTGACCGTTCCGAGCAGGGTTGTTTCGTGCTTGAAGGTGAACTCACGGTATGGCTGGACGACGGCGAGGCCGTGACCCTGCAGGCCAACGACTGCTTCCAGGTGCAACCCCACGCGCAGTTCCGTTACGCCAACCTGACGGCAAAACCCACCCGCGTGCTCTGGGTCTTCAATTGAATTCGTTCACCTCACAAGGATAAGAAGATGAGTGTCATCTTTGCTGATCTGCTGGCTGAAGTGCGCTCGTTCCGAGCGGAGCACCCAGAAATTCGTTATGTCGACCTGATTGCGCTGGATATCCCCGGGCACTTCTACGGCAAGCGCTACCCCATGGACATGCTGGAGAAAGTCGCAGCCGGCGCGCCGCTGAAGCTGCCGCAGAACTGCGTGTTGTTGGGTACCCAGGGTGGCCTTTACCCGATTGGCGATTACTGCTTTGCCGACGGCGACCCGGATGCTGCCCGGCGCCTGGTGCCGGGTACCCTGAAGCCGGTGCGCTGGGAAAAGGAAGTGATCGCCCAGATGCTCATCACCTCCGACGGCACCGACAAGCCTATCGAGTTCGAGCCCCGTGAAGTGCTGGCCCGCGTGATTCAGCGCCTGGCCAAACGCGGCATCCGCCCGGTGGTGGCTTTCGAGCTGGAGTTCTACCTGTTCGACCGCAAACTCGACAACGGCCTGCCACAGTACCCACGGGACACGGCGACCGGGGATGAGGACGACCAGCCGAATATGCACATCGAGCGGCTTTCACGCTTCTCGTCGGTGCTGCACGAGATGGTCGATGGCGCCAACGAGCAGGGCGTGCCGGCCAACGTCATTACCGCAGAGCTGGGCCCAGGCCAGTTCGAGATCAACTTCTCCCACAGCGACGATGCCCTGAGCGCGGCGGACTGGTCGGCGCTGTTCTGCCGCAGTACCCGCGGTATCGCCATGAAGCACGGCTACCGTGCCAGCTTCATGAGCAAGCCGTACCTGGACGCGCCGGGCAGCGGCATGCATGTGCATGTCAGCCTGTATGACGCTGCCGGTAACAACATCCTGGCCGGCGCTGAACAGCGCAAGCTGCGCCATGCGGTGGCGGGGTGCCTGGAGCTGCTGCCGCACTGCATGCCGATCTTCGCCCCCAACCACAATGCTTACCGCCGCTACGGCGCCATGGTGAATGCGGCGAGCAAGGCCAGCTGGGGCTTCGAAGACCGTGACGCGTGCATTCGCATCCCCGAGTCCGACCCGCGCAACCTGCGCATCGAACACCGCATCGCCGGTGCCGATGCCAACCCGTACCTGGTGTTGGCGGCCATCCTGACCGGCATGGAGCATGGCCTGGACCGCGGCGTCGAGCCCATCGCCCCGCTGAACGAAAACCGTCAGAGCGGCATCGACTTCCCCAAGGATGCTCTCAGCGCCCTGGCCGCCATGCGTCACCACCCGGTGGTCAACGAAGGCCTGGGCAGTGAGTTCGTGATGGTCTATTGCGAAAACAAATACCAGGAGCAACTGGACTTCATGCGCCACATCGATGCCCGCGAATACCGCTGGTTCCTGTAGGTGCCGAAGGTCGAACAGCGACGCTGTACCCTCCCTTTCAACACAACGCGCAATATGGATTTGCCGGAGGAAGATATGCCACGTGTGCCCGTTATCGGCATTACCGCATGCACCAGCATGATCGAGCTGCATGCAACCCAGACCATCAGCGAGAAGTACGCACGCGCGGCAGCCAAGGCAGCGTGTGGGCTGCCCATCGTGATTCCCAGCCTCGGTGAACTGATGGACAGCGCCGATATTCTTGACGTGGTGGATGGGCTGATCTTCACCGGTTCGCCGTCCAACATCGAGCCGTTCCATTACAACGGCGCGGCCAGTGCAGCGGGCACCCAGCACGACCCGCTGCGTGATGCCACCACGTTGCCGCTGATGCGTGCGGCCATCGCCGCCGGCGTGCCGGTGCTTGGCATTTGCCGTGGCTTTCAGGAAATGAACGTGGCACTTGGCGGCACCCTGCACCAGAAGGTCCACGAGACCGGTGTGTTCATGGACCACCGCGAAGGCAAAGGTGAGCCCATCGACAAGCAGTATGGGCCGCGCCACACCATGCATGTAGAGCCCGGCGGCCTGCTCGACCGCATGGGCTTGCCGGCGGTCTTCGACGTCAACTCCATCCATGGCCAGGGCATCGATGTACTGGCCCCGGGGCTACGGGTGGAGGCGCTGGCACCCGATGGCCTGGTGGAAGCGATTTCGGTCGAGAACGGCAAGGGCTTTGCCCTGGCCGTGCAATGGCACCCCGAGTTCCAGGTCATGGACAACCCGCATTACCTGACCATCTTCCAGTCGTTTGGCAAGGCCTGCCGGCATCGCTCGGCATTGCGCCAGAGGCTGTTGCTGTCGGCCTGAACACCGCCCGTTCCCAATCATCAAAAGTACCCGCGCAGCCTGGCTGCGCAACTTGATGGAGTAGAAGTCAATGAGTGAAAAGAATTCGCAGACCCTTGCCTGGCAATCGATGAGCCGCGACCACCACCTGGCCCCGTTCAGCGATGTCAAGCAACTGGCCGAGAAAGGCCCGCGCATCATCACCTCGGCCAAGGGCGTGTACCTGTGGGACAGCGAGGGCAACAAGATTCTTGATGGCATGGCGGGCCTGTGGTGCGTGGCGGTCGGCTACGGTCGTGATGAGCTGGCCGAGGTCGCCAGCCAACAGATGAAGCAGCTGCCTTACTACAACCTGTTCTTCCAGACCGCGCACCCGCCTGCGCTGGAGCTGGCCAAGGCGATCGCCGAGGTGGCCCCGCAAGGCATGAACCATGTGTTCTTCACCGGCTCCGGCTCCGAAGGCAACGACACCGTGCTGCGCATGGTTCGCCATTACTGGGCGTTGAAGGGCCAGAAGAACAAGCAGGTCATCATTGGCCGCATCAACGGCTACCACGGCTCTACCGTGGCGGGCGCGGCCCTGGGCGGCATGAGTGGCATGCACCAGCAGGGCGGGGTGATCCCGGATGTCGTGCACATCCCGCAGCCATACTGGTTCGGCGAAGGCGGCGACATGACCGAGGCCGACTTCGGCGTGTGGGCGGCCGAGCAACTGGAGAAGAAGATCCTCGAAGTTGGCGTGGACAACGTTGCCGCCTTCATCGCCGAGCCGATCCAGGGCGCCGGTGGCGTGATCATTCCGCCGCAGACCTATTGGCCGAAAATCAAGGAAATCCTGGCCAGGTACGACATCCTGTTCGTCGCCGACGAAGTGATCTGCGGGTTCGGCCGTACCGGTGAGTGGTTCGGCACCGATTACTACGACCTCAAGCCTGACCTGATGACCATCGCCAAGGGCCTGACCTCGGGTTACATCCCCATGGGCGGGGTGATCGTGCGTGATGAGGTGGCCAAGGTCATCAGCGAAGGCGGCGACTTCAACCACGGCTTCACCTATTCCGGCCACCCGGTGGCGGCAGCGGTGGGCCTGGAGAACCTGCGGATCCTGCGTGACGAGCAGATCATCCGCCAGGTGCACGATAAAACCGCGCCTTATCTGCAACAACGCCTGCGCGAACTGGCCGACCACCCGCTGGTAGGCGAAGTGCGTGGCCTGGGCATGCTCGGTGCGATCGAGTTGGTGAAAGACAAGGCCACCCGGGCCCGGTATGAGGGCAAAGGTGTCGGCATGATCTGTCGCCAGCACTGCTTCGACAACGGCCTGATCATGCGCGCTGTGGGCGACACCATGATCATCGCGCCACCGCTGGTGATCAGTATCGAAGAGATCGACGAGCTGGTGGAGAAAGCCCGCAAGTGCCTGGACCTGACCTATGAGGCTGTTCGGTAAGGGCAGAAGGCCTGGTTAGCTGTTCTCAGCACCTGGGAGATCGAGCGCCGCCTGCGTGGTGCTCGATCGGTGCCCTGATCGTACAACTCACGTCAGTCACCTTCGGCAAAGCATTTTGCTTTGTGAAATGAATCCTGTACTTTTCTGGGCATCCATTTCCCGTCTGAAAGTCGCGATTCAACCATGAAAGTGCACGAAGAAATCGAAGGCCTGGCAGTACTGATTCGTGACCTGCGCAAGTTCAAGGGACTGACACTGGGCGAGCTTGCACAACGCATCGGCCGTTCGGTGGGTTTTTTGTCCCAGGTCGAACGCGGCGTATCACGCCCGACGGTGGCCGATCTCACTGCCATCAGTGAAGAGCTCGGTGTTTCGACAGCGTACTTTTACAAGCTGGACAAACCCCGCGAGCTCGACTGGGTGACCCGCCCTCACGAGCGTCGCACGCTGCACCTGGCGGGTGGCATTACCGATGTGCTGGCATCGCCCTCCATAACGGGCGCGTTCTCCATGCTCGATAGCCATTTGCAGCCGGGGGCCAGCAGTGGCGAAGAGTACCTGGACGACAGCTCGGAGCAGGGCTGCTTCGTGCTCGAAGGCGAGTTGACCGTATGGTTGGGCGATGCCGACCCGGTCACGCTGCATGCCAATGACAGTTTCCAGTTGCAACCCCACGCCCGTTTTCGTTACGCCAACCTGACCGACAAGCCCACACGCGTGCTTTGGGTGTTCAGCTGAGGGCCGTCGTACAGGCGTGCGCTGGTGCCTTGGCTAGCCGGGAAAGCTGGCCTGCAAGCAATGTGCTGGCTGCATGGGGTATCCTTGCACCACGCAATCAACTTCGAAGCAGTGAATGAACAATGGGTTTTGAACAACTAGCTGAGCTACGAGACCGCCTGCGGGCGGAAAAAGGGCAGGTAAAGGCCGAAAGCGCGAAACCGTCCAAGCGCAAGTCGCCCCCGCAGGCGAAGCCGCGTGAGATGGACCCGGCGGTGGCAGCGATCTGGCCCCTGCAGAAGCATTTTCCGTTGGCCTTCCCGGTCAACCCGGCCCCCAAGGTGCCGCTCAAGGAGGGCATCTTCAAGGATGCCGAGCAACACCTGGAGCTGCTTGGGTTAACCCGCGAACAGCTCAAGCTGGGCATTTCCACGTGGTGCCGGGGCGCTCGATACTGGGCGAGCATGGTAGAGAATGCCCCGCGCCTTGACCTGAATGGTCAGGCCGCAGGTACCGTGACCGCCGCTCAGGCGCTGCATGCCAAGCAGCAGGCGGCGCGGCAACGCAGCCAGGATCGACGCAATCGTGCCAAGTCAAAGGCCCAGGCTCCGGCGCCCGCCACCGCCACAGCGGCGGAGCAGTCTACCGACTGAATTCAGTCGCGCGCTGCCCCGTAGCCATGCTGGATGGCAGCCCATTGCTGGGGCTGCTGTTTGGCAGGCCCGGCAATCTACCAGGTTCGGTTTCGAGGGCCTGGTGCATGCAACGATGGTTTCAAGACCCACCTGATCGGCAAGCCACGGCAGATGATGCCGGGGCGCAACCACGTGCGTCGGTTTCAGAATGCGCCTGGTCGCTCGTATGCAACCCCTCGGCGCCACAAGTGCCATGCTAGCAGGATGCCCAAGGGTCAGTACGCGCAGACGTGCGGCCGTGGGCGAGGAGGCCGCCAGTACCACGCAACTGTGACGTGGGCGGTGCGCCGCAGCAGAACACGCCGGAAACCTGCCCCTTGAAAAAAACAGGCAGGGTCCGTGATGCCGAGGTCCGCTGTATGCCTGATGAATTGCTCCACCTGCCTGTAATCCAGCGCATTCTGGCCCGCGACAAGGACACCCCCGGTGCCCTGTTACCGATCCTGCATGCCGTCCAGCACGAGATGGGTTACATCCCCGACGCTGCTGTTCCCGAAATCGCCCATGCCCTCAACCTCAGCCTGGCTGAAGTGCGTGGGGTTATCAGTTTTTATCACGACTTCCGCACCGCGCCGCCCGCCCGTCACACCCTGCGCCTGTGCCGTGCCGAGTCGTGCCAAAGCCGTGGCGCCGAAGCCCTGGCCGCGCAATTGCGTGAACAGTTGGCACTGGACGACCACGGTACCAGCGCCGATGGGTCCATCAGCCTGCGCCCGGTGTACTGCCTGGGTGCCTGTGCCTGCTCGCCAGCGCTGGAGCTGGACGGCCAGGTGCATGCGCGCCTTACCCCTGAGCGCCTGCGGGACTTGGTCAACGGTTGCCGGGAGGGCTCAGCATGCTGAAGCTGTACATTCCCTGTGATTCGGTAGCCCGTGCCGTGGGTGCCGACCAGGTTGCCGATGCCCTGCTGCTTGAGGCCGAGCGCCGCCAGTTGCCGCTGGACATCCAGCGCACCAGCTCGCGCGGGCTTTACTGGCTGGAGCCGCTGATCGAGTGCGACAGTGCGCAGGGGCGCCTGGGTTTCGGTCCGATTACGCCAGACGATGTGCCGTCACTGCTTGATGCTTTGGCGGGCGAACCCGGTGGCCACTCGTTGGCACTGGGGCCGGTCGAAGAAATACCCTATCTCAAGACCCAGCAACGCCTGCTGTTCGCTCGCGCTGGCATCACCCGCCCATTGTCACTGGACGACTATCGTGCCCATGGCGGTTTCGCAGGCCTTGAGGCCGCCGTGGCGCTGGACGGTGCCGAAGTGGTTGCCGCAGTGCTCGATTCTGGCCTGCGTGGCCGTGGTGGTGCGGCGTTCCCGGCCGGCATCAAGTGGCGCACCGTGCGTGATGCTGGCGCTGGGCAGAAGTACGTGGTGTGCAACGCCGACGAGGGTGACTCGGGCACGTTCGCTGACCGCATGCTGATGGAGGGCGATCCCTTCCTGCTGATCGAGGGCATGATCATTGCCGGTCTAGCCGTGGGGGCCGACAAGGGCTACGTCTATGTGCGTTCGGAGTATCCCGACGCCATTCGGGTACTTGACCAGGCCTTCGCCATCGCGCGTGACGCTGGCTACCTCGGTACTGACGTAGCCGGCAGCGGCCAGGCGTTCGACCTGGAAGTGCGGGTGGGCGCCGGCGCGTATATTTGCGGCGAAGAAACTGCGCTGCTCGAATCGATCGAAGGCAAGCGTGGCATCGTCCGCGCCAAGCCACCGCTGCCTGCGCTGCAAGGGCTGTTCGGCCTGCCGACGCTGGTGCACAACGTGCTTACGCTGGCTTCGGTGCCCATCATTCTGGCCAAGGGTGCAGCATTTTATCGCGATTTCGGCATGGGCCGCTCGCTGGGCACCATGCCGTTCCAGCTGGCCGGCAACATTCGCCAGGGTGGCCTGGTAGAGCGCGCGTTCGGCCTGACCCTGCGCGAGCTGGTGGAAGGCTATGGCGGTGGCACGGCCAGTGGCCGGCCGCTGAAGGCCGCACAGGTCGGTGGCCCGCTGGGTGCCTGGGTCCCCCCCAGCCATTTCGACACCCCACTGGACTATGAAGCGTTTGCTGCTGTAGGCGCGATGCTCGGCCACGGCGGTGTGGTGGTGGCCGACGATACGTTGAACATGGCCAGCATGGCGCGTTTCGCCCTGCAGTTCTGTGCCGAAGAGTCCTGCGGCAAGTGCACCCCGTGCCGCATCGGTTCCACCCGGGGCATGGAAGTGGTCGACCGGCTGATCGCCAGCAGCGACATCACCGAGCGCCACGACCAGGCGCTGTTGCTGCGCGACCTGTGTGACACCCTGCAGTATGGTTCGCTGTGCGCCATGGGCGGTATGACTGCCTATCCGGTGGCCAGCGCGCTGAAGTACTTCCCTGCCGATTTTGGGCTGACCACCACGGAGGCCGCACAGTGATCAATTTCTTTGACCCCGCTTCTGATAAAAGCAGCGACCTCGGCACCCCGGCCCGTGAAAGCGACGTGCAGGTCAACCTGAGCATCGACGGCCGCGCCATCAGCGTGCCTGCTGGCACCTCGGTCATGCGCGCCGCTGCCATGCTGGGCACCAGCATCCCCAAACTGTGCGCCACCGACAGCCTCGAAGCCTTCGGCTCCTGCCGCATGTGCATGGTGGAAATCGAAGGCATGCGTGGCTACCCGGCGTCCTGCACCACGCCAGTCACTGAAGGCATGGTAGTGCGCACCGAAACCCCGCGCCTGGCCGGCCTGCGCCGCAACGTGATGGAGCTGTACATTTCCGACCACCCGCTGGACTGCCTGACCTGTTCGGCCAACGGCAACTGCGAGCTGCAAACCGTGGCCGGCCAGGTGGGCCTGCGTGAGGTGCGCTACGGCTATGACGGCGCCAACCACCTGGACGAGAAAAAAGACGTTTCCAACCCGTATTTCGACTACGAGCCTAGCAAGTGCATCGTCTGCAGCCGCTGTGTGCGTGCCTGCGAGGACATCCAGGGGACGTTCGCCCTGACCATTACCGGGCGCGGTTTCGAATCGCGGGTGGCGGCTGCGGGGGGCGAAAACTTCCTGGCTTCCGAATGCGTGTCGTGCGGCGCCTGCGTGCAGGCTTGTCCGACCGCGACCCTGACGGAAAAGAGCCTGGTGCAGCTTGGCCAGCCTGAGCGTTCGGTCATTACTACCTGCGCCTACTGCGGCGTTGGCTGCTCGTTCCGCGCCGAAATCAAGGGCGACCAGCTGGTGCGCATGGTTCCGGACAAGAACGGTGGCGCCAACCATGGCCACGCGTGCGTCAAGGGCCGATTTGCCTGGGGCTACGCCACCCACCCGGACCGCATCACCAAACCGATGATCCGCAAGCGCCTGGAAGACCCGTGGCAGGAAGTCAGCTGGGACGAGGCCGTGACCTATGCCGCCAGCGAGTTCCGCCGCATCCAGCTCAAATACGGGCGCGACTCCATTGGCGGCATCACCTCCAGCCGTTGTACCAACGAAGAAGCCTACCTGGTGCAGAAACTGGTGCGCACGGCGTTTGGTAACAACAACGTCGACACCTGTGCACGGGTGTGCCATTCGCCCACCGGCTATGGCCTGAAGCAGACCCTGGGTGAGTCGGCCGGCACGCAAAGCTTCGACTCGGTGATGCAGGCCGACGTTGTGCTGGTGATCGGCGCCAACCCCACCGACGCCCACCCAGTGTTCGGCTCGCAACTCAAGCGCCGCCTGCGCCAGGGGGCGCGGCTGATCGTGATCGACCCGCGGCGCATCGACCTGGTCGACTCGCCGCACGCCCGCGCTGACCTGCACCTGCAACTGCGCCCAGGCACCAACGTGGCCATGCTCAACGCCCTGGCCCACGTGATCGTCACCGAGGGCCTGCTGGCCCAGCGCTTCATCGATGCCCGCTGCGAAACCGAAGACTTTGCCCGTTGGCGCGACTTCGTCAGCCTGTCAGAAAACGCCCCCGAGGTGCTCGGCCCGGTTTGTGGCGTGCCACCTGAGCAGATCCGCGCCGCGGCCCGGCTGTATGCCACCGGCGGCAACGCGGCCATCTACTACGGCCTGGGTGTGACCGAGCACAGCCAAGGCAGCACCGCAGTGATGGGCATTGCCAACCTGGCCATGGCCACCGGCAACATCGGCCGTGAAGGGGTAGGGGTGAACCCGCTGCGCGGGCAGAACAACGTGCAGGGCTCGTGCGACATGGGCTCGTTCCCCCACGAGCTGCCCGGCTACCGGCATGTCTCCAACGAGGGCGTGCGCGCCGAGTTCGAACAGGCCTGGGGCGTGACCTTGCAGCCCGACCCGGGTCTGCGCATTCCCAACATGTTCGAAGCGGCGCTCGATGGCAGCTTCAAGGCGCTGTACTGCCAGGGTGAGGACATCGCCCAGAGCGACCCCAACACCCAGCACGTCACGGCGGCCTTGCTTGCCATGGAGTGCGTGGTGGTGCAGGACATCTTCCTCAACGAAACTGCCAAGTTCGCCCATGTGTTCCTGCCGGGCAGTTCGTTCCTGGAAAAGGACGGCACCTTCACCAACGCCGAGCGGCGTATTTCGCGGGTGCGCAAGGTCATGGAGCCGCTGGCCGGCAAGGCCGACTGGGAAGCTACCGTGGCCCTGGCCAATGCCCTGGGCTACCCGATGAACTACCGCCATCCTTCCGAGATCATGGACGAGATCGCCCGCCTGACGCCGACCTTCCGTCGTGTCAGCTACGCTGAAATCGACCGCCACGGCAGCCTGCAGTGGCCGTGCAACGACGCCGCGCCAGATGGCACGCCGACCATGCACATCGACCAGTTCGTGCGTGGCAAGGGGCGCTTCATGCTCACCGGCTACGTGCCCACCGACGAAAAGGTCAACAACCGCTACCCGTTGCTGCTGACTACCGGCCGTATCCTCAGCCAGTACAACGTGGGCGCGCAGACCCGGCGCACTGCCAACGTTGCCTGGCATGATGCCGACCGCCTGGAGATCCACCCGACCGACGCGGAAAGCCGTGGCATCCAAGACGGTGACTGGGTCGGTATCGGCAGCCGCGCCGGGCAGACTGTGCTGCGTGCCAAGGTCAGTGCGCGGGTGGCGCCGGGGGTGGTGTACACCACCTTCCACTTCCCGGAGTCGGGGGCCAACGTGATCACCACTGACAACTCCGACTGGGCCACCAACTGTCCCGAATACAAGGTGACGGCAGTGGAAGTAGTGAAAGTGTTCCAGCCATCGCAATGGCAAAAGCGCTACCAGGACTTCAGTGATGAACAGCAGCGGCTGCTGAAACAGCGCCGCAGTGCGGAGAAAGCCGAGGTTCGCCGATGAGCAGCGAAAACCTGGTCAAGATGGCCAACCAGATTGCCCATTACTTCGACAGCGAGCCCGATCGGGCGCTGGCGGTGCAAGGGGTGCGGCAACATATGAAGAGCTTCTGGACGCCGGCGATGCTGCGGCAGTTGGCGCAGTGGAGCGAGGCCCACGGGGGGGAGGGGCTTGACCCGAAGGTGCGGGAGGCGTTGGTCTAGATTCCCGGGCGGCAACGGAACCTTGGGGCGGGTTTGCCGGCGAATGTGGCGTTGAAATCAATGACGCATTCGCGGGCGAACCCGCTCCTACAAGGGGCCTGCATATTGCCTAATCAGCCACGGGCCAGCTCCGCCAGGTGGGCGATGGCCTCTTCGCTCTTGAGCACCAGCACATCGCCCTCCAGTGCATCCAGCACCACTTCCGAGGTATTGCCAATCAACGCCCCGGAAATCCCCGTGCGGCACACCGTGCCCATCACCGTCACCACGGCATCGAGCTTCTGTTCGGTATGTGGGATCAACACATCCGCCGGCCCTTCGGCCACATGCAGGCATGCTTCGCTGATGCCGTATTCGGCCTGGAACGCGCTGCACGCTTCACGGTAGCGCTTTTCGATCGTATCGCTCAGCTGGTACGTCGGGTCCGACGCGGACAGCATCGGCGACGGGTGGGCACTGATGACATGCAGTTCGCCCTTGGCCAGTTTGGCAATCTCGAAGCCGTGGTCGATGATGCTGGCATGCAGGCGGCGGTGGTCTTCGTCCTGGTTGCCCACGTCCACCGCCGCCAGAATCTTGCCCCCGGTCCATGGCCGATCGCTTTTGACCATCAGCACCGCACTTGGGCATTGGCGCAGCAGCTTCCAGTCGCTGGGGGTGAGCAGGGCCTTTTTCAGCGGGTTGTCCGGGCGGTGTTCCTTGATCACCAGTTCGCAGCCTTCGGCCTGCTGTACATGGATGATGGTGTCGTGCAGGCTGTCGCGCCAGCTCTCTTCGTGGGTGACATTGTCGTAGCCGTCGTCATGCAACTGGCTGCTCAGCAGGCTGAGCAGCGCACTGTGATCATGCCGCTTGTCGCACATCAGCAAGTGCAGGCGTGCGCCCGTGACGCCTGCGATCAGCTTGGCGCGCGTAAGCGCCCGGCTGTGGGCGTGCGCGGGATCGAGGACGACGAGGATGCTGCGGACGGCTTGCATGGGCGTTAACTCCCTTCGATGATGGCGACCAATGCCTGACTATAGTCGGCGCTTCCCCCTCCAGCGCTTGATGTACATCAAGCATAGTCACTGGCGTCGCCAGCCGCCGCCGGTATAATCGCCGGCCCTGCCTGTTCTGTGTGGTTGCACGCTTATGTCCCTGATCCCCGAAATCGACGCCTTTCTTGGCTGCCCGACGCCAGACGCCTGGATCGAAGCGGCGCTCGCCGACCAGGAAACCCTGCTGATCGACCACAAGAACTGCGAGTTCAAGGCCGCCAGCACGGCCTTGAGCCTGATCGCCAAGTACAACACTCACCTTGATCTGATCAACATGATGTCGCGCCTGGCCCGCGAGGAACTGGTGCATCACGAACAGGTGTTACGCCTCATGAAGCGTCGCGGTGTGCCGCTGCGCCCGGTGTCGGCGGGGCGTTACGCGTCGGGATTGCGCCGGCTGGTGCGCGCCCACGAGCCGGTCAAGCTGGTGGATACACTGGTGGTGGGGGCGTTCATCGAGGCACGCAGTTGCGAACGGTTTGCTGCGCTGGTGCCACATCTGGATGAAGAGCTGGGCCGCTTCTACCACGGGTTGCTGAAAAGCGAAGCGCGCCACTACCAGGGCTACCTGAAACTGGCGCACAACTACGGTGATGAGGCGGACATCGCCCGCCGCGTCGAGCTGGTACGCGCTGCGGAAATGGAGCTGATCCAGTCGCCAGACCAGGAGCTGCGCTTCCACAGCGGCATCCCGCAGGCTTTGGCCGCCTGATGGGCACCAGGCGGCGCAGGCCTTAGCTGCGCCGACCCAGTAGCAGGCCGACCGCCAGCCCGAGGCCGGCGGAAATGGCCACGGTCTGCCAGGGGTGGCCGCCGATGTAGTCCTGGGTGGCCTCCACCATCGGTTGCGCCTTGCTGCGCACGTTGCTCGCCGCCTGGCGTGCCTGGCGCAGCTTCAGGCTCACCTGGGCGCGCAACGTCTCTGCTTCTTCCCCGACCAGCGCGGCACTGTCGTTCAGCAGTTTTTCCGATTCTTCTATCAGCGATTGCAGTTCGCTGAATACCTGGTCCTTGATCTGATCGCTGTCCGCCAGCGTGGTGTTTTTTCGGGCCATGAACTCGTCCTCGTCAATGGGGTGGTGTGAACAATGGATGCCGCCACGTCGGGAAAGTTGCGGCGGCTTTCCGGTGATGGGTTGCCTGGGTGTAAGATAGCGGCCATTTTCAAACCTGCAGGTACCTTCATGAGTTTCAATCTGGCCAACATGAGCTTCGAGGAACGGGCGCAGATCGAGGCAGAGAAGGCCCGGTTGTTCGAGATGTGGCAGAACAACCTGGGCAAAGCCAAGGCCGAAGCCGCCCGGCTGATTGCCGAAAAGCCACGGCGCAAGGGCAAATGGGCCGAGTGGGTGCGCGCCGAACTGGACGGCATGACGCCGCCGGAATACGCCAGCATGGTGCGCAGCGAAGTCAACAAGCTGATGGCCGCAGCCAGCGCCAACCGCTGAGCACACCGCCCGGCGCTTACCAGTAGGTGCCCTTGGGCAGGTCCAGCTTGCCTTCGTCGGTAAAGCGCACGGTCCCCAGCGGCCCGCCGGCCAGTTTGCCGCGCAGTTTGTAGGGTAGACCCTGCAGCGAATCTACCTTGCCCAGCCCATAGGCCTGGCGCAGGAAGGAAAACGCAGTGATGCTCACCGGCACCACGATCACCGCTTCGTCGTAACGGCCAATGTGCCCCTGCTGGTCACTGACCCCAGCGGCCAGCGGCTGGCCGTTCACTTCCAGGTTCAAGGCGATGCCGTTGTAATCGATCGGCGCCTCATTGGGGTTTTGCACCCGCATTTTTACCGCCATGCGCAGTTCCAGCTCCTGCCCGGGCAGTGGTTCGATGCCGATCACGCTGATGTTCACCGGGTCGCGTGGCTGGAACAGCGCACAGGCCGGCAGGCCACAGGCCATCAGCAGGACCAGGCACAAGCGGGTGTATCGGTACAGACGTGCAGTCATAGGCTGTGACCTTGCCGGAGTGGAGCTGGCAGTGTGGCAAATGCGCGTCGACGTTGAAAGTGTCGGTTCATATGAAAGATACTGTTTCTCATTAACGCCCGATAACCTCTCTTACTGGCTGTTCCCAAATCATGCTGACTTCACCCATGTCGGGCCTGCTGGCAAGTTTCCAGGAGCACTACGACGACCTGCTGCAGTTTCTGACGCGGCGCATGAGCGACCGTCAGCGCGCGGCCGATGTGGCGCAGGAAACCTACCTGAAGCTGGTGAACATCGACGAGCAGGCGGTGCCGGTGTTGCACGCGCGCAGTTTCATCTTCCGCGTGGCCGGCAACCTGGCGATTGACGCCTTGCGCCGTGAGCAACGCATCGCCGCCAGCCACGACGACAGCGACGGAGCCTGTGAGGTGGCCTGCCCGGCGCCGGCACCCGAGGCGGCGTTGCTGGCCCGCGAGCGCTTGCAGATTCTTGACCAGGCGCTGTTGCAGTTGCCCGACAATGCCCGCCAGGCGCTGTTGCTCAACCGGGTCGAGGGCCTGACCCAGAAGCAGGTTGCTCAACGCCTGGGGGTTTCCGAGAGCATGGTGGCAAAGTACATCGGCCAGGCCTTGCGCCATTGCCGCGGCCGGCTGAAGCAGGCGGGTGTGGCGGCATCGGTGGTGTTGCTGGTGGCCGCCGTGACGGGGTGGCAGCAAGCCCCGAGGCTGCTGGCCGATTACCACACCGCCGTGGGTGAACGGCAGGTCATTACCCTGACAGATGGCACACGGGTGACGCTGAACAGCGCCAGTGCCTTGAGCGTGGTGTTCAGCGAGCATGAGCGGCGTGTGGTGCTCGATGCGGGTGAGGCCCTGTTCGAGACCGCCGATGATGCACGTCCGTTTGTGGTCGATACGGCCGGTGCGCCGGTGCAGGGCAATGCCGCCACCTTCAGCGTGCACCGCGATGGCCGCGTGGTGTTGGCACGCGGTGAAGCCAAGGTGGGTGAACATGAACTGGCGGTGGCGGCCGATGCCGGCACGCAGATGGCCTGGCAGCGTGGCAAGCTGATCTTCAACGGCAAGCCACTGGGGCAGGTGCTGACAGAGCTTGAGCGATACAGGCATGGGCGCATTGTGTTGTCCGACAGCAAGCTGGCTGCGATGGAGGTGAGCGGGGTGTTTGACCTGGATGAGCCGGAGGCCCTGTTGCGGACGTTGGAGCAACGGTATGGCCTGAAGGTGACCTACCTGCCGTGGTTGGCCGTGGTGCATTGATCCGCCTGTGCCAGCCTCTTGGCGGGCTTGCCCGCGAAGAGGCCGGACAGAAACAAAAATATTTTTCATTTGCCGGTGCAAGTTCCTGCAAGCCAGATCGTCGTAGTGAGACTGATCAGCAACCCATTCTCATTTACGACTTGTCAGGAAGCTCATTCGTGCCTCTGATGCTCAAGCCCTTGCACCGCCGTCGCGGTCCTCTTCACCATGCCTTGATGTCCTGCAGTGCCCTGGCCATGTTGGTCGGTCCCCTGCACGCAGGGGCCGCGACCACTGCCGAAAAGCCCCAGATGCAGGCCCGTCAGGTGCAGCTCGACCTGCCAGCCCAGCCGCTGGATCAGGCGCTGACCACCTTCGCCGACCAAGCCGGCCTGCACGTGCTGTACACCACAGGCGATGTCGCCGGCCAGGTCAGCCCCGCGTTGCAGGGCAACTACAGTGTCGAGCAGGCCCTGCAGCAGTTGCTGGCCGGCAGCGGCATGAGCTGGCAATTCACTGAGGCTCGCACCGTCACCCTGCGCAAGGCCGATGCCGCGCCGCAGGCGGTCAACCTCAAGCCGATCGAAGTCAGCGTAGCCTCGCGCACCAGCACCGCAATCAGCGAAATCCCTGGGACCGTCTGGGTAGTGGACCAGCAGCAATTGCGCGAGCAGATCGACAGCGGCGTCAGCCTGAAGGAAGCCATCGGCAAGCTGGTGCCGGGCCTTGACCTGGCGCCGGAAGGGCGCACCAATTACGGCCAGAACATGCGTGGGCGCAACGTGCTGGTGATGATCGACGGGGTCAGCCAGAACAGCTCACGTGGCCTGTCCCGCCAGTTCGACAGCATTTCGCCGTTCAATGTCCAGCGCGTCGAAGTGCTGTCTGGGGCCAGCGCCATCTACGGCGGTGGCGCCACCGGTGGCATCATCAACATCGTGACCAAGAAGGGCGAGCCTGGCCCGGCGCGCTTCGAGACCCAGTTGGGGGCCAGCAGCGGTTTCAACAACAGCGACGACCTGGCCACCCGCTTCGCCCAGTCGGTCAGCGGCGGCAACGAGCGGGTCAATGCCCGGCTGGGTGTTTCCGGTGAGCAGAACGAAGCCTTCTACGATGGTGCTGGCGATCAGATCTTCATCGACAACACCCAGACCGACCTGCAGTACAATCGCACCATCGACGTACTCGGTACCCTGGGCTTGCAGCTGAACGACCAGCAGAGCCTCGACCTATTGGCCCAGTACTACGACTCGGGCAACCACGGCAGCACGGGTATCTACTTCCCCAACCTGAACTACAACGCGCCATCGGACCTGGAAGACGCCGAGCTGCGAAGCGGTTATTCATCGGACCTGGAGCCGCGTACGCGGCGCCTGCTGCTAAACGCCAATTACCACCACACCGACGTGCTGGGCCAGGACTTCTACCTGCAGGCCTCGTACCGCAAGGAAGACGACAACTTCTACCCGTTCCCGTACTACAACCGTGCCACGCCCACCGGCTCGCGCGGGGTGTACTTTGCTGCCTCGCAGCAGAACTTCGAGGTTACCAGCCTCAAGGGCCTGTTTGCCAAGCAGTGGGACACGCTGAAGCTGACCTACGGCGTTGACCTGGACCGTGAGCGCTTCAACGCCGAGCAGACCACCTTCAATGCCCAGACCTCGTCCGAATCGGGTGGCCTTGAGTTGGAAAAAGACAGCAAGGCCGCACGCTACCCCAGCTACCGGGTGGATGGCGTGTCGGTGTATGGCCAGCTGGACTGGCATGCCACCGATAACCTGACGTTGTCCGGTGGCGCCCGGCGCCAGCAGATGGACGTGGATGTCAGCGACTTCAAGGGCGTGCCTGGCGGCAGTAACGACTATCAGGTCAACCTGTTCAACGTCGGTGCTATCTACGACTTCAAGAACGGTCACCAGGTGTGGAGCAACTATGGCGAAGGCTTTGACCTGCCTGACCCAGCCAAGTACTACGGCAAGCCGGGCCTGAGCGTGGCCGATAACCCGTTGGCCGGTATCAAGAGCCGCCAGGTGGAAGTGGGCTGGCGCTATGCGGACCTGGATTGGGATGCACAGGCAGCGCTGTACTACATCTGGTCGGACAAGATCATCAACGTCGATTCGCAAACGCTGACCATCGATGTGCAAGAGCAGAAAAGCCGCGACTTCGGCTTTGAAGGTGCAATGACCCGGCAGTTCCAGACCGGCTGGGAAACCGGCGGCACATTGCACCTGACACGCTCCGAGGAAGAGGCCGAGGACGGCGGCTGGATCAAGCGCGACGCCCGTTATGCCTCGCTGTCCAAGGCCACCGCGTTCGTCGGCTGGAAGGGTGATGGCCGCAGTGCCCGGTTGCAGGCCAACCATGCCTTCAGCCTGAAGGACGACGCCGATCACGAGATTGACGGCTACACCACATTCGACCTGCTGGGCAGCCAAGACACCGGTTTTGGCACCTTCAGCGCCGGTATTCAGAACCTGCTGGACAAGCAGTACAGCACGGTATGGGGACAGCGTGCGACGTTGTTCTATTCGCCGACTTACGGGCCGGCGTATCTGTATGACTACCAGGGGCGTGGGCGTACTTACACGCTGACCTGGAGCATGGCTTACTGATTGTGGTTGCCTGAACGGGCCCTTTCGCGGGTAAACCTGCTCCTACACGGCGGTGAGCTGCCCAACCACCGATGCGTGTCCACCCTCGATCAGGCGTAGGAGCGGGTTTACCCGCGAATACGGTAGCGGCGTCAACGGTGAACGCCTGGTGGAGATTGGCCAGCAGGGCCGGCCTCTTCGCGGGTAAACCCGCTCCTACACGGCGGCCTGTGCCCAACCACCGATGCGTGTCCACCCTTGATCAGGCGTAGGAGCGGGTTTACCCGCGAATACGGTAGTGGCGTCAACGGTGAACGCCTGGTGGAGATTGGCCAGCAGGGCCGGCCTCTTCGCGGGTGAACCCGCTCCTACGCGGCGGCCTGTGCCCAACCACCGATGCGTGTCCACCCCCAATCAGGCGTAGGAGCGGGTTTACCCGCGAATACGGTAGCGGCGTCAACGGTGAACGCCTGGTGGAGATTGGCCAGCAGGGCCGGCCCTTTCGCGGGTGAACCCGCTCCTACGAAGGTTTACCCGCGAAGGGGCCGGTTCAGGCAAACGCCGCCCGCAAATCCTGCGCAAATACACCGGCTGCCTCGCCAACCCCCTGTGCCCGGTGCCGGGCCAGGGTGAACGGCACTTCAAAATCAAGCTCAGGGTCCAGCGCCCATAACAACCCCTCGGCCTCCCAGGCCTGTGCACAGTGGCAGGGCAAGTAGCCAATGTGCCGCCCCGACAGAATGAACGTCAGCACGCTTTCGATCTGCTCCGCCACTGCCGTGCTGCGTCTGCTCTGGAATGGCTCGCTCCCTTTGAGAAAACGGTACGGATGGCGCACCTGGTCCATGTCCCGCAACGGCTCAAGCCCAACCTGCGTCTCGCCATACAGCACATGCCCCTTGCCGCAATACAGCCGCTGGCGCTCCGTGAACAAGGGCTGGTAATCAAAGGCCGCCTGGTTGCCGGAAAAGTAGCTGATGGCATAGTCCAGTCGCTGCTCCAGCAACAGCCGTTCCAGCTCCGCCGGCGGTGCACTGACAAGCTCCAGTTGCACCGATTCCTCTCGCCTGCGAAATGCCGCAATGGCCGCCGCCAGTTTCAGGCTCACCGCCTTGTCCTGGTTTTCCGCCATGCCTATGCGCACAGTTCCCAGCAGCCGCCCGCCAACGCCGTTGGCCTGCTGGCGAAACTGCTCGATGTTCAGCAGCAGCCCACGCGCCGCGTCCAATAGCAATTCACCTTTTTCCGTCAGGCGAAAACCACCCTTGCCGCGGCTGCACAGGCGGTAACCCAAACGTGCCTCCAGTTGCGCCATGCGCTGGCTGATGGTGGGCTGGCTCACGCCTAGCACGCCTTGAGCGGCGCTGAAGCCACCCGCCTCGACTACAGTGACGAACAGCCGCAGCAGGTGCAGGTCGGGGTCGTGCACTTGTCCAAGCATTACATTGATCCTGATGAATGTCAGCTTTGCAAACTTGCCATTGGTGCAATGTAACCCGGCTGGCATGCTCGCGGCATCCACCCATTCACCGAGGTGTCTGCCATGCGTCGATCGTTGTGCCTTTTGTCTCTGGTGCTGGCCCTGCCGCTGCAGGCCGAAGAAAAGGTCGTCAACCTCTACAGCTGGGCCGATTACGTCGCCCCGCAAACCCTGCAGCGCTTCGAACAGGAAACCGGCTACAAGGTGCGTTACGACACCTTTGACACCCCCGAGGTGCTGGAAACCAAGCTGTTGACCGGTGGTAGCGGCTACGACGTTGTGGTGCCGTCATCCACCGTGCTGGCTCGGGCGCTCAAGGCCAATGCCCTGCAACCGCTGGACGCTCAGGCCATGCCTGGCTACGGCAACCTCGACAAGGACCTGCTGGGCAAACTGGCCGAGGTTGACCCCGGCAACCGCCATGCGGTGCCGTACACCTGGGGCACGCTGGGCCTGGGGGTTAATGTGGAGGCAGTACGCCAGCGCCTTGGCGATGTACCGCTGGACAGCCTCGACCTGTTGTTCAAGCCTGAGTACGCCACCCGCCTGAAAGGTTGCGGCATCGCTATGCCTGACTCGCCCCAGGAAGTGATCGGCGTAGCCCTGAACTACCTGGGCAAGGACCCTTACAGCCAGAACAAGGATGACCTGGCTGCCGCGCAGAACCTGCTGAGCCAATTGCAGCCGTCGATCAGCTACGTTGCCAACGGCCGGCAGATCAACGACCTGGCCAATGGCAGCGTGTGCCTGGCGCTGACCTACAACGGTGATGCAGCGATGGCCGCCGACCAGGCCCGCCGTGCCGGCAAGCCATTCGAGGTGATTTACCGCATCCCCCGCGAAGGTACGCTGGTCTGGCAGGACAACCTGGTCATCCCCAGGGACGCCCCGCACCCCGAGGCCGCACGGGCGTTCATCGCCTTCATGCTCAAGCCAGAGTCGGTGGCAGCGTTGACCAACACGCTGTTCTTCGCCAATGCCAACCAGGCTGCCACGCCGCTGGTGGACGAAGCGGTGCGCAACGACCCGGATATCTATCCGTCGGCCGAGGTGCGTCAGCGCCTGTATGCCGACCGCAGCATGGCCCTGGCCGACCTGCGCCAACGCAACCGCCTGTGGACCGCCTTCCGCAGCCGGCAATAGCCCATGACAATCAAGGAGCCCGACCGTGGACCAAGCCGCAAGCAATGACCAGGCCATGACCCGCGATAGCCTGTATGGTGCCGCCGCAGAAAGCACCTACGCCGGTGTCGTCAGTTTTTCCCGCCGCCGCTACAGCCGCGACTTGCGCGGTGTGGATGTGGTGGTCAGCGGTGTGCCGTTCGACACGGCCACCAGTAACCGCCCCGGCGCGCGCTTCGGCCCGCGGGCGATCCGTGCTGCCTCGGTCCAGCAGGCCTGGGCCCGCCACTGGCCGTGGGCGTTCGACCCGTTCGACCACCTGGCGGTGATCGACTATGGCGACTGCCCCTTCGACAGCGGCACGCCGCAGTCGGTACCGGACAGCATCGAGGCCCATGCCGAGCACATCCTGCAGGCGGGTTGCGCCATGCTCACCCTCGGTGGCGACCACTTCATCAGCTACCCGCTGCTCAAGGCTCACGCCCGCCGCCATGGCCCGCTCGCGCTGATTCATTTCGATGCGCACAGTGACACCTGGCCGGACGAGGCGGGCAAGCGCATCGACCATGGCACCATGTTCTGGCATGCCGCCCGCGAAGGCCTGGTTGACCCGGCCCACTCGGTGCAGATTGGCCTGCGCACGACCAATGACGACAGCCAGGGCTTTGCCATTCTCGACGCCAGGCAAGTGCACCGTCAGGGCACAGAGGCGGTGATTGCAGCGATTCGCCAGCGGGTGGGCGAGCGGCCGGTGTACCTGACCTTCGACATCGACTGCCTCGACCCGGCCTACGCGCCCGGTACCGGAACGCCGGTGTGTGGCGGGCTGAGCACGGTGCAGGCGCTGGAGATTCTGGGTGGGCTGCGTGGCATCAATCTGGTAGGCATGGACCTGGTGGAGGTGGCGCCAGCCTATGACCATGCCGATATCACCGCGTTGGCCGGGGCAACCCTGGCCATGGAGATGCTGTGCCTCTATGCGGCGCGGCATATGGTGGATAACGACCGGTAGATTTTGCGGCCATTGGAGGGGGAAGCAGCCCTCCGCGGCCCATACTGAAACATCAGGAATCAACTCCACCCGCATTCACACTTTTGCCGCGAACCCCTCGCGCCTTAGGCTATCAAACCCACCAGGCGCGGCATTTTCGTACAGGAGGTGAAGCATGACCCCGACATTGCCCATCCTGGCCCTCAGCCTGGCTTTGTGCCTGCCCGCGCACGCAGCCGCACAGCAGCCAGTGCAGCTGGCTGCCGGCAACAACAACCCTTACAACAGCCCGATCCAGCGGGCCAACCCCAACAGCCGTCAAGGCAGCATGCCGGCTACGCCACCGGTACGTGGCCCATCCACCGACCCGTACCAGCGCCCACCCACCCTGGACAACCGCGGCATTGGCAATGGCGACAACCTGCGCCGCCAGCAGCAAACCCCGAACCTGGAACCCACCCGGCCACCGCGCGACAACCCACGTGCGCCCTAAGCCCACTTGAAAGGAATTCGGCATGCTTCGAGCACCCTGGCTAGTCACCCTGACCGCCGCCGCGCTACTGCCACTGTGGGCGTATGCGGCGGCCGAACAGCGGTCTCCCAGCGAAGAAGGTACCTTGATCGTCGACACGCTTGCTGATGGCCTGCGCAACCCCTGGGCCCTGGTCTTCCTTCCCGGTGGCAAGGACATGCTGGTGACTGAGCGCGCCGGCAATCTGCGGCTGGTCAATGCCGAAGGCAAGGTCGGCCCGCCGATCAGCGGTGTACCCAAGGTCTGGGCCGAAGGCCAGGGCGGCTTGCTGGATGTGGCGCTTTCACCGGAGTTCGGCAAGGACCGCACCGTTTACTTGTCCTACGCCGAGCAGGGCAGTGACGGCAAGGCCGGTACTGCGGTCGGCCGCGGGCAGCTGTCCGAAGACCGCGCCCGGTTGGAGGATTTCACTGTGATCTTCCGCCAGCAGCCCAAGCTGTCGGTGGGTAACCACTTTGGCTCGCGGCTGGTGTTCGACCGAGACGGCTACCTGTTCATCGCCCTGGGCGAGAACAACCAACGCCCCACTGCTCAGGACCTGGACAAGTTGCAAGGCAAGGTCGTGCGTATTCTGCCGGACGGCGAAGTGCCCAAGGATAACCCCTTCGTCGGCAAGGACAACGTGCGCCCGGAGATCTGGTCGTACGGCCACCGTAATCAGCAAGGCGCCGCGCTCAACCCTTGGACCGGCCAGCTTTGGACCCACGAACACGGCCCGCGCGGCGGTGATGAAATCAACATCCCAAAGCCTGGCAAGAACTATGGCTGGCCGATTGCGACCCACGGCATCAACTACTCGCTGCTGCCAATCCCCGAGGCCAAGGGCAAGCATGTGGACGGCATGGTCGACCCACACCATGTATGGGAAAAATCACCGGGTATCAGCGGCATGGCGTTCTACGACAGCCCAACGTTCAAGGCCTGGGACCACAATCTGTTCATCGGTGCACTGGCCACGCAGGAGTTGATCCGCTTGCAACTGGAGGGCGACAAGGTGGTGCATGAAGAGCGGTTGCTCGGTGACCTGAAGGCGCGTATCCGTGATGTGCGGGTGGGGCCGGATGGTTACCTGTATGTACTGACCGATGACAAGGACGGCGCGCTACTCAAGGTCGGCCTGGCCCACTGACGCGCGCCTGCACCGAGGGGTGACAGTCGGGTAGAATGGTGGCCATGGCCATCGACCCCCAAACCCTCTACCAGCAAGCCCTGAGCACTCGGGGCTACGTCGCTGACCCCGCCCAGGCCCGCGTCGTCGAGGCCTTGCAAGCCTGCTTCCAGTCCCTCGAACAGGGCCGCCCCACCCAGGGCATCTACCTGTGGGGCCCGGTCGGTCGCGGCAAGACCTGGCTGATGGACCAGTTCCACCGTTGTCTGCGCATACCGAGCCGGCGCCAGCACTTTCATCACTTCATGGCCTGGGTGCATCAACGCCTGTTTCAACTCAACGGCACCGCCGACCCGCTGTTGGCCCTGGCGGCGGAGCTGGCGCGGCAAATTCGCGTGCTGTGCTTCGATGAGCTGTTCGTCAGCGACATTGGGGACGCAATCATCCTCGGCCGTCTGTTCCAGGTATTGTTCGATCAGGGTGTGGTGATTGTCGCCACCTCCAACCAGCCACCCGAGCAGCTCTACCGCGATGGTTTCAACCGCGAGCGGTTCCTGCCGGCCATCGCCGCCATTGGTCGTCACATGCAGGTACTGCCGGTAGCGGGCGAGCAGGATCACCGCCTGCACCCCGGTGAAGCGCGGCAACGCTATTGGGTAGCCGAGGCAGGGCAGGCCAGCCAGTTGGGCGAGGTGTTTCGCCAGCTCAGCCCGGAAGATGCCGGCACGGATCAGCCCTTGGTTATTGGCTCAAGGCACATTCACGTCGTGCGGCGCAGTGAGCAGGCTATCTGGTGTCGTTTCACCGATCTGTGTGATCAGCCCTTGGCGGCCATGGAGTTCATGGCCTTGTGCGACCGTTTTCCCTCGATTCTGGTATCCGGCGTTCCGGCGCTGGGCGGGGAACAGCGGGCGGGGCGTATTGCCCGTGGCACCGAGGATGGCGCGGCGAGGGTCGTGGCGGGTGACCGTGAATTGCCTGCGCTGTCACCCAAGGACGATGCGGTTCGCCGCTTCATTGCCCTGGTCGACGAATGCTATGACCGGCGGGTGGCGTTGTACCTGGAGGCACAGGTGCCGCTCGATGCCCTCTACACTCAAGGGTATCTGGCGTTCCCGTACCAGCGCACCCTGAGCCGGCTACGGGAGATGCAACTGCAACGCTTCGCCTGAAAAGGAGCCGACCATGCAGCCGCTATCGCATCATCTGCTGACCCAGGCCTATAACAATGGCTGGGCCAACCACCGCCTGTACAAGGCCTGCCTGCAACTGTCCCAGGACGAGTTCGTCGCCCCGCGGTGCAGCTTCTTCCCGTCGATCAAGGCCACCCTCAACCACTTGCTGACGGTGGATTGGTTTTACCTGCATATGCTTGAGTGCGAGCAGCGCGGCGAGCAGCCCGATGCCGACGGCGAACGCTTTTTCGACCCGCAGCAGCCGTTTGCCACCTGTACCGATCTGCATGCCGAGCAGGCCCAGGCTGACCACCGTTTGATCGCCTACTGCCAGGGGCTGAGTGATGGCGACCTTGGCCGCTATGTGAGCGTCGTTCGGCCCGATCGGGTGCAGCGCGAGCAGCGGCTGCGTTTGCTGGCGCATCTGTTCGAACATCAGGTGCATCACCGTGGGCAGGTGCACGCAATGCTCAGTGATACAGCGGTCAGGCCACCCCAGCTGGATGAGTTTTTCTGCGAGGAAGAGGCGGATTTGCGGGCGGCCGACTTTGCCGAGCTGGGCTGGACAGAAGCGCAGGTCTGGAACGTGTAAAGAAACCCTGTGGCAGCAGCGGGCTTGCGCAAAAGCCCAAAGCCTGCGCGCTCCCACAGGGCCCAATCATTGGCTCACTTGCCCAGCCATTCGACCAGGGTGCGATTGAACCGCACTGGTTCCTCGATTTGCGGCGCATGCCCCATGCCTTCGAACGTGATCAGCTCACCTTTGGGTATCAGCTTGGCCACCTGCGGCCCCAGTTCTGCATAGTTGCCCAGCTTGGCCTTGACCTCCGACGGCGCGATATCGCTGCCGATGGCAGTGGTGTCCTGGTCGCCGATCAGCAGCAGGGTCGGCATCTGCAGGTGCTTGAACTCGTGGTACACCGGCTGGGTAAAGATCATGTCGTAGATCAGTGCCGAGTTCCACGCCACCGCCTCATGCCCCGGCCCTTTGTTCAAGCCCACCAGCATCTGCACCCAGCGTTCGTATTCAGGCTTCCAGCGCCCGGCGTAATAGGTCTTGCGCTCATATTCGCGTACGCCTTCGGCATCCAGCTTGAGTTCGCGGGCATACCACTGGTCCACGGTGCGGTAGGGCACCCCCAGCGCTTTCCAGTCTTCCAGGCCGATCGGGTTGACCATTGCCAGGCGTTCCACCTGCTGTGGGTACATCAGCGCATAACGGGTGGCGAGCATGCCGCCGGTGGAGTGGCCAAGCACAATGGTTTGCTTCACACCCAGCTGTTCGAGCAGGGCATGGGTGTTGTCGGCCAGTTGCTGAAAGCTGTACTGGTAATACGCTGGTTTGCTTGATGTACAGAAGCCGACCTGGTCGGGCGCGATGACCCGGTAGCCGGCCTTGCTGAGGGCGTCGATGGTGGTTTCCCAGGTGGCGGCGCAGAAGTTCTTGCCGTGCATCAGCACCACGTTTTGGCCGTTGGCCTGGCCCTGGGCGGGCACGTCCATGTAGCCCATCTGCAGGGCCTGGCCCTGGGACTTGAAGTCGAAATGCTTGAGGGGGTGCGGGTAGCTGAAGCCTTCGAGCTGGGGGCCGTAGGTAGGCGACTCGGCAGCGATGGCCGAACTGCTGGCAAGGCAGGCCAGGGCGAGGGCGGTTGCGCGCAGCATGGGGAACTCCGTGTAGGGCCAGGTTGAATGGGGCGACTGTAACAGGCAGTGGACCACGCGAAACCTGAAAGGTGTTACCAGGCGTGAAACCAGCCCAGGGTGATCATGGCCAGCACTGCATAGCGGCCAGCCTTGGCCAGGGTCACCAGTAACAGGAAGCGCCAGAACGGCTCACGCATGACCCCGGCGATCAGCGTAAGCGGGTCGCCGATCACCGGCATCCAGCTGAGCAGCAGCGACCATTGCCCCCAGCGTTGGTAGCGCTGCTGCGCACGCGCCAGCTGGGCAGCGCTGAAAGGGAACCAGCGCTTGTTGCGCAGGTGCTCGATGGCCCGGCCCAGCAGCCAGTTGACCACCGAGCCGAGCACGTTGCCCAGGGTGGCTACCAGCAGTAGGGTCGCCCAGACCTCGGGCTGGCGCAGCAACAGACCGACCAGCACGGCCTCTGATTGCAGCGGTAGCAGGGTGGCGGCACCAAAGGCGCTGAGGAACAGCGCCCCCAGGCTGAGCATCAGTAGTTGGCGACCACGGTGTCCTGGCCATCCTGGGTCACCCCGATGACCTGGTAGGCATCCTTGTGGTCACCCATCTCCATGCCGGGCGAGCCCATGGGCATACCCGGCACGGCCAGGCCCTTGAGGTCGTTGCGTTTGGCCAGCAGGCGCACCTGCTCGGCCGGCACGTGGCCTTCGACGAACTTGCCGTCGATCACCCCGGTGTGGCACGACGCAAGGCGTGGCGCCACGCCGAGGCGTTGCTTGACGGCGCTCATGTTTGGCTCGACGTGGTCGTTGACGGTAAAACCGTTGTCACGCAGGTGGCTGATCCAGGCCTTGCAGCAGCCGCAGTTGGGGTCGCGGTAGACGTCGATGGTCTCGGCGGCCTGGGCCAGCCCGGTGACGGCCAGCAGGCTCAGGGTCAGCAGGTGTTTGCGCAGCATGGTGAAGCACTCCTTTAAAAACGCAGGCGGATACCGGCGACCACGCGTGTCTGGCCCAGGTCTTCGCCGTCTTCTCGGGCCTGGTTGGCACGCGAGCCGTGCAGGCGGTTGAAACTGAGCCCGACGTAGGGGGCGAAGCCACGCGTGATCTCGTAGCGCAGGCGCAGGCCCACCTCGCTGTCGGCCAGCCCCGCGCCTTGTTCGCGCCCGGCGTCGTTGTGCCCGTAGAGGTTGGCCTCCAGGGTCGGCTCCAGTATCCAGCGGTTGGTCAGCAGCATAGCGTAAGCGGCTTCCAGGCGCAGCGCTGTCTGTTGCCGCTCGCTTGCATAGACGGTGGCTTGCAGCTCCAGGCCGTACCACGGTGTGCCCTGGATGCCGAAGGCGGCCCAGGTTTGGCCACTGGCAGGCTTGAAGTCCTGGCGTACACCGGCCACCAGTTCCCACCACGGGCTCACGGCATGGCCCCACAGCGCCTGCAGCTCAGCCTTGTGGGTCTTGCCCTGTTCACGTTCGCCTTCGGTGCGCAGCCACAAGCGGTCGATATCGCCGCCGACCCAGGCGGTGGCGTTCCAGTTCAGGGCACTGCTGCTCTCGAAGTTCTGGTATTCGAGCTCGTCCACGATCACTGCCCAGTTCAGTGCCCGGTCATGCGCGTGGTGCCCTGGCAATGGCGGGAAGGCAGCGCGGCGGTCGGCGTCGGTGATGACAGGCAGGGGCGTGCGAGGCTGACTGAGGGAAGGCTGGCCATGGCCCATGCTTTCATGGTTCATGGGCATGGCCTGATGGCCCATCTGGCCGTGGTTTGCGTGTTCCAAACCTGCGGCCATCGCCCGTTCACTGGCGAGCAAGGTCAGCAGCGCCACGCCTGCCACGAGGCTGCAGTTGCGGGTTTCATTCATCGACGCGTACCTCGCGGAGCATGCCGGTCTCCATGTGGTGGAGCAAGTGGCAGTGGTAGGCCCAGCGGCCCAGCGCGTCGGCGGTTACCCGGTAGGAGCGTCGGCTACCGGGCGGGATATCGACGGTGTGCTTGCGCACCAGGAACTGGCCATGCTCGTCTTCCAGGTCGCTCCACATGCCGTGCAGGTGGATGGGGTGGGTCATCATGGTGTCGTTGACCAGGGTGATGCGCACGCGCTCACCATAGGTCAGTCGCAGCGGTTCGGCGTCGCTGAACTTGATACCGTCGAACGACCAGGCGAAGCGCTCCATATGGCCGGTCAGGTGCAGCTCGATGTCACGCGATGGCGGGCGGCCGTCCGGGTCGGGGTAGGGGCTGCGCAGGTCGGCGTAGGTCAGCACGCGTCGACCATTGTCACGCAGGCCTATGCCAGGATCGGCCAGGTTGGGGCGCGGTGCCATGGTCTGCATGTCCACCAGCGGGTTGCCGGTTTCACTGACCGGGTGTTGCTGCATGGCCGACATGGCGGTGTGGCCCATGCTGGCCATGTTGCTGTGGTCCATGCCCGCCATGGCATCCATCCCGCCGTGGCCCATGTCCTCCAGGCTCAGCACCGGGCGCGGGTCGGGGGCAGGCACCGGTGCCTGCAGCCCGGCCGCACGGGCCAGGGTGCCGCGGGCGAAGCCGGTGCGGTCCATGCTCTGGGCGAACAGGGTGTAGGCGGGTTGGTCGCCCACGGTCACCAGCACGTCGTAGGTCTCTGCCACGGCAATGCGCAGCTCATCCACGCTCACAGGGGTTACCGGCAAGCCGTCGGCGGCGATCACGGTCAGCTTCAGAATACGGGGCAATCGTGATCGAGCCACGCGAGCCCGAAGCGCACCGCTACCAGCGCGATCATGTGCTGCTGTTCAGCGACTGGTCAGACCAGGCGCCGGAACAGCTGTTGGCGACGCTGAAGAAGCAGTCCGACGCGTACAACTTTCACAAGCGCACGGTTGGCGACTTCATCGATGACGTGGCCGAAAACGGCTGGAGCCCCACCGTCGCCGAACGCTCGGCCTGGGCGCGCATGCGCATGAGCCCAACCGACCTCGCCGATATCAGTGCCGCCACCTACACCTACCTGCTCAACGGCCAACCCCCACAAGGCAACTTCACCTGCCTGTTCCAGCCAGGCGAAACCGTGCGCCTGCGGCTGATCAATGCCTCTGCCATGACCTACTTCGACTTCCGCATCCCTGGCGTGCTGGCAGCGCCCAGGCCTTTGACAAACGTACGGCGGGAGGGGTTGCGCAACATGGCGTGGCCTCATGCAGAAGAGCCACGATGTTCGCTGCCGCAGGCTGTCAGGTAGCTGAGGAGCACATTACAGTGTTGTCAGCTTGCTGCTTCGTCGGCACCGAGGTCGCGCATCAGCAGGCCGTAGTCAAGGGCAACCTGTTCCGGGATCGGCAGATACACCACGTGGCCATCACCCGGTGCTACCTCGATGGCATGCTGTTGGCGGTTGCACAGGCGGTGCAGGTCGAAGTGGTAGTTACCGCGCGGGGTCATCAGCTCCAGATGGTCGCCCACGGCGAAGCGGTTCTTCACCTTGACCTCGGCCAGGCCGTCGACGCGTACGCCGGTCAGTTCGCCAACGAACTGCTGGCGCTCGGACACCGAGTTACCGCGCTGGTAGTTCTGGTACTCGTCGTGCACGTGGCGGCGCAGGAAACCTTCGGTGTAACCGCGTTGCGCCAGGGATTCGAGGTTGCCCATCAGGGCGCGGTCGAATGGTCGCCCGGCCACCGCGTCGTCGATCGCCTGGCGATATGACTGTACCGCGCGGGCACAGTAGAAGTGCGATTTGGTGCGGCCCTCGATCTTCAGCGAATGCACGCCCATCAAGGCCAGGCGCTCTACGTGCTGGATGGCGCGCAGGTCCTTGGCATTCATGATGTAGGTGCCGTGTTCATCCTCGAACGCCGGCATTTCAGTGCCGGGGCGGTTGCTTTCCTGCAGCATGAACACCTGGTCGGTGGGTGCACCCAGGCCCAGGGTGGGCTGCACCTGGCGCACGATGTCGCCGGTGGCGTTCTCGGTGGCCGGCGTGGCGTCGTACTTCCAGCGGCAGGCATTGGTGCAGGTACCCTGGTTGGCGTCACGCTTGTTGAGGTAGCCCGACAGCAGGCAACGGCCGGAATAGGCCATGCACAGGGCGCCGTGCACGAACACTTCCAGTTCCATGCCCGGCACCTGCTGGCGGATTTCTTCGATTTCTTCCAGCGACAGCTCCCGCGACAGGATCACCCGGCTCAGGCCAAGTTGCTGCCAGAACTGCACGCTGGCCCAGTTGACGGTGTTGGCCTGCACCGACAGGTGCACCGGCATCTGTGGGAAGTGCTGGCGCACCAGCATGATCAGCCCGGGGTCGGACATGATCAGCGCGTCCGGCGCCATCTCGATCACGGGTGCCAGGTCCCTGAGGAAGGTCTTGAGCTTGGCGTTATGCGGGGCGATGTTGACCACCACGTAGAAGCGCTTGCCCAAGGCATGCGCCTCCTCGATCCCCAGCGCCAGGTTGGTGTGATCGAACTCGTTGTTGCGCACCCGCAAGCTGTAACGCGGCTGGCCGGCGTAGACCGCATCGGCGCCGTAGGCGAACGCGTAGCGCATGGTCTTGAGGGTGCCGGCGGGGGCCAGCAGTTCGGGCTTGGCAGTAGGGTTCATGTGCGCACCGGGGCAAAAGGCGCGGATGCTAGGGTCGATGGACAAGACGCGTATTGATTTGCGTCAAGCGAG
Organism: Pseudomonas sp. JR33AA; assembly: GCF_021378985.1. Taxonomy (NCBI): domain Bacteria; kingdom Pseudomonadati; phylum Pseudomonadota; class Gammaproteobacteria; order Pseudomonadales; family Pseudomonadaceae; genus Pseudomonas; species Pseudomonas sp. JR33AA. The sequence goes on along the minus strand of NZ_JAJSAW010000020.1, from coordinate 11,788 downwards.
CGCGGCACTTTTGTCCAGCTGCGGTGCACTAATCACTCATAAGCCATTTGAGGAACTGCGATGAACGAAACCGCGCTACAGAACAAAGCCCTGGCAGTACTCTTGGCGTTGGTGACCATTGCCTTCTTCTGGATTCTGTTGCCGTATTACGGCGCAATCTTCTGGGCGGTAATCCTCGGCATCCTGTTCGCCCCGCTGCAGCGTCACTTGCTGATTCGCTGCGGTCGCCGGCGTAACCTTGCCGCGGCCGGGTCCACGCTGGTGTGCCTGCTTGTAGCGATTTTGCCGGTGATCATCACCAGTGCCTTGCTGGTTCAAGAGGGCGCCTCGCTGTACCAGCGCATCGAAAGCGGGCAACTGGACATCGCCGGTTACGTCGAGCGCGGCAAGGACATGCTCCCAGTATTCGCCCAGCGTGGCCTGGACAACATGGGCATGGGTAACCTCGACGGGTTGCGTGACAAGATCGCCAAGTGGGCAACCCAGGGTAGCCAGGTATTGGCCAGCCAGGCGTTCAGCTTTGGGCAGGGCACATTCGAGTTCCTGGTCAGTTTTGGCATCATGATGTATCTGCTGTTCTTTTTCCTGCGTGATGGTCCGGAAGTCGCGCGCCGGGTGCGGATGGCCGTCCCGCTGCCCGAGCACCAGAAGCGTCGTTTGCAGTTGAAGTTCAATCGCGTGGTGAGGGCGACGGTGAAGGGCAACGTGCTGGTGGCTATTACCCAGGGTGCCTTGGGAGGCTTTATTTTCTGGGTGCTGGATATTCCGAGTGCATTGGTGTGGGCGGTGCTGATGGCGTTTCTGTCGCTGCTGCCGGCGGTGGGCGCGGGTATCATCTGGGCGCCGGTGGCGGCGTATTTCCTGCTGACCGGGGCGATACTGCCAGGGGTGGTGCTGACCGCGTTCGGGGTGCTGGTGATCGGCCTGGTGGATAATGTGTTGCGGCCGATCCTGGTGGGTAAGGACACGCGCATGCCGGACTACCTGATCCTGGTGTCGACCCTGGGCGGGCTGGCGGTGTTCGGCCTCAACGGCTTCGTGATCGGCCCATTGATCGCGGCGCTGTTCGTCTCCAGTTGGGCGATCTTTGCCGCGACCAAACCGCGGGTGCAGTTGCCACAATAGCCTACTGGCTTTGTCGGGCGTAGGAGCGGGTTTACCCGCGAAAGGGCCGTACCTGCTGGCCAATGTTCACCCGCCGTTCACCGTTGCTGCCGCTAGCGTATTCGCGGGTAAATCCGTGGTGGACACCCATCGGTGGTTGGACACAGGCCGCGCGTAGGAGCGGGTTTACCCGCGAAAGGGCCGGCACTGCTGGCCAATTTCCACCCGACCTTCACCGTTGCCGCCGCCACCGTATTCGCGGGTAAGCCCGCGCCTACCACGGTGGTGGACACACATTGGAGGTTGGGCGCAGGCCGTCGCGTAGGAGAGGGTTTACCCGCGAAAGGGCCGGCCCTGCTAGCCAATTTCCACCCGACCTTCACCGTTGCCGCCGCCACCGTATTCGCGGGTAAACCCGCTCCTACACCTGATTGGTGGTGGACACCCATCGGTGGTTGGACACAGGCCGTCGCGTAGGAGCAGGTTTACCCGCGAAAGGGCCGTACCTGCTGGCCAATGTTCACCCGCCGTTCACCGTTGTTGCTGCTACCGTATTCGCGGGTAAACCCGCTCCTACACGGCGGTGAGACACACATTGGTGGTTGGGCGCATGCCGTCGTAGGAGCGGCCCTGTGTCACGCAAGGGCCGCTACCACAGCGAAACCGCAGGGGTCAGAAGGCTTGCGGCATCTCGCCCTTGGCCAGGCGCCGGTTGATGTCGGCAATCACTTCGGGCAGGTCGTTGATGGTGTCGATCAGGTAGTGTGGGCGAGAGCCGGCAAACAGTGCATGGATGCGCTGGCGCTCGCTTTCCAGTTTCTCGGCACTCAACGCCTGGAAGCCTTCCCAGGTCAGGCCCAGGGCATTGCCCGAGCAGACCAGCGCCACGGTCCACATGCCGGCACGGCGGCCTTCAAGAATGCCTGGCACGGTGTCGTCCACCTTCACGCAGGCCGCTACATCGTCAATCCCCAGCGCAATCACGTTGGCCAAGGCCTGGGCCGGCCATGGGCGGCCGTTCGGGGTTTCGTCGGTGGCCACTACATGGTCCGCTACGTAGCCGTTCTGCGCTGCAAGTTCCACCACCTTGTCCATCACCACTTTCGGGTAGCCCGAGCACGAGCCGATCTTCAGGCCGTCCTGGCGTAGACCGGTGAGGGTGTCCAGCGCACCGGGGATCAGTGCCGAGTGCACGGCGATCTTCTCGATTTGCAGCGGCATGAAGCGGTTGTAGATGGCGGTGACGTCATCATCGGTCGGGGTACGGCCGAACACCTTGCGGTAGCGCTCGGCAATTTCCGGTACGTCGCACAGGGTGCGGATATGGTCCCATTTGCCCATGCCCATCGGGCCTCGGGCTTCCTCGATGGACACCTGCACGTCGAACTCGGCAAAGGCCTCGACAAAGATCTGGGTGGGGGCGAACGAGCCGAAATCGACCACGGTGCCAGCCCAGTCGAGGATGGCGGCTTGCAGTTGGGTGGGGTTGTTGTAGTTCATGTGCGCTAATTCCTGAATTCGGGTGGGCAATGCGTCAGATGTCCAGCACTTCCATTTCCCGCAGCACGTCGGCCACGGCATTCACGGCGGCCTGCATGCCGTCCGCGCCGACCACGCCGATGCAGCCGACGCGGAAGGTTTCGACCTGGGTCAACTTGCCCGGGTAGAGAATGAAACCCTTGGCCTTGACCCGCTCGTAGAAGTCCTTGAACTGGTAGCGGGCATCGGTGGGGGCGTGGAAGGTGACGATGATTGGCGCCTGGATCTCGGCGGGCAGGAAACTGCGCAGGCCGATGGCTGCCATGCCGTCGAGCAGCGTCTTGCAGTTGTCTGCGTAGCGCTGGTGGCGGGCCGGAAGGCCACCTTCCTCGCTGTATTGCTGTAGTGCTTCATGCAGGGCAGCGACCACGTGGGTCGGCGGGGTGAAGCGCCATTGCCCGGTCTTGGCCATGTAGGTGTGCTGGTCATGCAGGTCCATGGCCAGCGAGTGGGCGTTGCCTTCGGCGGCCGCCAGGGCATTTTTTTCGGCGAAGACGAAGCCCATGCCGGGTACGCCTTCCAGGCACTTGCCGGAGGCTGCGATCAGCGCTTCGAAGGGGATTTCGCGGGCATCGATCGGCAGCGCACCGAACGAGCTCATGGCATCGATGATCAGGCGCTTGCCATGCTGCTTGATCACCTGGGCGATTTCGGGCAGCGGGTTCAGGATGCCGGTACTGGTTTCACAGTGGATCAGCGCCACATGGGTAATGGCCGAGTCTTCGGTCAGCAGCCGGTCGACATCGGCGGCCGTGGTCGGCTGGTCTTCCGCCGTTTCGAAGGTGCTGTAAGTGCGACCCAGCACTTTGCAGATCTTCGCCAGGCGCTGGCCGTACGCGCCGTTGATCAGTACCAGAACCTTGCCATCGCGTGGCACCAAGGTGCCGATGGCCGCTTCCACGGCGAACGTGCCGCTGCCTTGCAGGGGAACGCAGTGGTGGCTGCTGGCGCCGTCGATGATGGCCAGCAGTTGTTCGCAGACGCTGGCAGTCAACTGGTTGAAGTCACGGTCCCAGGAGCCCCAGTCCACCAGCATCGCTTGGCGGGTGCGGATTGATGTGGTCAGGGGACCTGGGGTCAGCAGAATCGGGGCGTTGCTCATTCCGTTATTCCTCACAAGCGGTGGGCTGAAACTACGAGACCTAGGTTGCAATTCGCGCTGTCATCAATCAAATTGTTTGTTGTTATCCCAGCTATAAGTCATGCCGATAAATATGAACCTGTTCCAGCTACGCGCGTTCGACGCCGTGGCCCGTGAGGGCAGCTTTACCCGTGCTGCCGAGCGCCTGTTCATCAGCCAGCCGGCGGTGACCGGGCATGTCAAGGCGCTGGAGGAGCACTACCAGATCACCTTGCTGCGGCGTACTGCACGGCGCGTGGAACTGACCGAAGAGGGCACGCGCCTGGCGGCCATCACCCGCGCCATGTTCGGCCTGGCTGAAGAAGCGCAGGCCATGCTCGAGGCTAACCGCCAGTTGCTGACCGGGCGCCTGGAGGTAGCCGCCGACGGCCCGCATCGGGTCATGCCGATGCTGGCGCTGCTGCGTGAGCGGTACCCTGGCGTCACCGTCAACTTGCGTCTGGGCAATGCGCAGGAGACGTTGGCTGCGCTGCTCGGCGAGCATGCCGACGTGGCGGTGCTGACCGAAATCGAGCCGCGCAAGGGGCTGCATCTGCAAAATCTCTGTGAGTCGCGCCTGTGTGCGTTGTTACCCGTGGGGCACGCCTGGGCCAGTCAGCGGGAGGACTTGCCGTTGGCCGAGCTGCACCAGCAGATCATGGTGCTGCGCGAACCCAGCTCCACCACCCGGCGCACCTTCGACAAGGCGTGCATCAAGGCGGGCGTGCAACCGCGTGTATTGCTGGAGCTGGACAGCCGGGAGGCGGTAACGGAGGCTGTGGCCTCGCAGCTGGGTATTGGTGTGGTTTCGTCCACTGAAGTGGCCAATGACCCCCGTGTGGTGGCACGACCGTTGGCTGGCGAGGGCCTTGTCAACCAACACGTGATCGGCTGCCTGGAGCGTCGTCGCGAACTGCGCCTGATTCAGGCATTCCTGAACCTGGCAGCGGGGCTATGATGGCTGTTTGCTGCGGGGCACCCTAGGCTCTGTATGAAAAGCCTCATACAGACCCTAAAATGGCCGGCAATCAGCCGACAGGACCGTCGATGAGCGACAAAGACACCATTTCCATGCAGCTGGTGCGCGAAGCGCTGTTGCAGACCTGCCCTGCCGGTGAGCCTGACAGTGGCTTGCTGGTCAGGGCGGGCATCGCCGTTGAGCAACTGCACCTGCCAGAAGCAAGGGTCAGTGCCGAGTCCTATGCCCGCCTGTGGCGCTTGCTGGCCCGGCGCTGCAACGACGAATTTTTCGCGATGGACCCGCGCGGTCTGTGCAGTGGCAGCCTGGCATTCATGTGCCGTGCCAGCATGGGCCAACCGACCTTGGGTGCAGGCCTGGAAACCTCGCTGGCATTTCTGTCACTGATGCTTCAAGACATGCAGCCCAGCCTGGTGCGCCAGCAAGGCCTGGCCGAAATTGTCATCAATGAGCCGCGTGACGAACCGCGCCGCGCGTTCACCTATTTCACGTTCTGGATGATCGTGCATGGGGTGACCTGCTGGCTGGCCGGGCGGCGCATCCCGATTCTGAGCATTGATCTGCGTTGTACCGAACCCCCCTTTTGCGACGACTACCGGGTCATGTTTTCGGAAAACCTGCATTTTGAGCGTCCACGCACACGCATGATCATACCTTCGCAATGCCTCGACTTGCCCCTGCGGCGCAGCGAGGAGGAACTGCAGCGTTTTCTGGCCGAAGCGCCGGGCAATATCCTGGTCAAGTACCGTGACCCGGCCAGCCTCGGGCGGCGTATCCGCACCGACCTGTTGCGCCTGGCCCCTGAGCAATGGCCCGATGCTGACCGCCTGGCCCGCCAGCTGTGCCTGTCGCCATCGACCCTGCGGCGGCGCCTGGCAGAAGAAGGGCAGAACTACCAGGGCTTGAAGGACAGCGTACGACGGGAGCTGGCGATCGCCTGGCTCAGCCAGGAAGACGTGGCCATGGGCGAGCTTGCCGAGCGTTTGGGATTCGCCGACAGCAGCTCGTTTTATAAGGCATTTCGCAAGTGGTTCGGCTGCAACCCGGGGCATTATCGGGCATTGATCCAGGCGCGAGGGGCAGGGCACTGATGGGCGAACGCTTGCGGCGGCAGGTGTAACACGGCGTCCATATCGAGCGACTGGTCGGGGCGCTCACCCAGTCCTACCTGCGTGCAGCCAAGCGCGCAGAGGGGGGATGCGCCGCGGCCAAACCAGTCATCCAGATTGACAGCTTTGGCCATTGCCGCCGTGCATGAGCGGCGCGAACATCGTCGGACCGATGCTTCAACTCCAAAAACAAGAAACCAGGAGTCCGATGATGCGCGATTACGCCGAGGCCGCTCGTACGTTTGACCATGACCAGGCCGTTGTGGCGGCATTGCACGGCAACCTTGAAGCCCTTAATGCCTGTGTCGAATGCTGTGACCGGCATGCCGGTGACGGCAAGCTGGCACTGATTCATGAAGACCGCGAGGGTAACAGCACGCGCTATAGCTTCGATCAGCTTCAGGTGCAGGCTGCCCGGTTCGCCAATGTGCTAAGGGCGCAGGGGGTAGGCGCCGGAGACCGAGTTGCCGGCTTGATGCCGCGCACCCCCGAACTGTTGGTGACCATCCTGGCTACCTGGCGCCTCGGGGCGGTTTACCAGCCCTTGTTCACCGCATTTGGCCCCAAGGCCATCGAGCACCGGCTTGAGCAGTCACATGCCCGAGTGGTGGTCACCGATAGCCACAACCGCGCCAAGCTGGACGAGGTGCACGCTTGCCCGACCATCATCACCGTCAAGGCCCGCAGCGGTGAGCTGGACTTCCAGCAATCCCTGGAGCGCGCAGCGGACGTCTGTGCGCCGGTGATGCGCTCAGGCAATGATCCCTTCCTGCTGATGTTCACTTCTGGAACCACTGGCCCGGCAAAACCCCTGGAAGTGCCACTGCGTGCGATCGTCGCGTTTCAGGGCTACATGCGTGACGCCATCGAGCTGCTGCCCGAGGACAATTTCTGGAACCTGGCCGACCCGGGCTGGGCTTACGGCTTGTATTACGCCGTAACCGGTCCATTGTCGCTGGGGCATGCCACCACGTTCTACGATGGCCCGTTCAGTGTCGAGAGTTGCGCCCGGGTGATCGACAAGCTGGGTATCACCAACCTGGCCGGCTCGCCCACCGCGTATCGCTTGCTGATTGCGGCGGGCAAAGATTTCTCGGCACCGATCAAGGGCCGCCTGCGCGTGGTCAGCAGTGCCGGCGAACCGCTTAACCCCGAGGTGATCCGCTGGTTCGCCGACGAGCTGGGCGTGACCATTCACGATCACTACGGCCAGACCGAACTGGGCATGGTGCTGTGCAACCACCATGGCCTGCAGCACCCGGTGCACCTGGGCTCAGCCGGCTATGCCATCCCCGGCCACCGCATCGTGGTGCTGGACGAGCAGGGCAACGAGCTGCCAGCCGGCCAGCCAGGCATCCTCGCCGTTGACCGCGAGCAGTCGCCGCTGTGCTGGTTCGGCGGTTACCACGGCCTGCCAACCAAAGCCTTCGTCGGCAAGTACTACCTCAGCGGCGACACTGTCGAGCTGAACCCGGATGGCAGCATCAGCTTCGTTGGACGTAGCGACGACGTCATCACCACCTCCGGTTACCGGGTAGGTCCGTTCGATGTGGAAAGCGCGTTGATCGAGCATCCGGCGGTGATCGAGGCAGCGGTGGTCGGCAAGCCAGACCCGGAGCGCACCGAGCTGATCAAGGCGTTCGTGGTATTGGCCAGCGGCTACGCCGGCAGCGTCGAGCTGGAAGAAACCTTGCGCCAGCACGTGCGCCAGCGCCTCTACGCGCATGCCTACCCCAGGGAAATCGAATTCGTCAGCGAGCTGCCCAAGACCCCGAGCGGCAAGCTGCAACGCTTCATCCTGCGCAACCAGGAAGTCGCCAAACAACAAGCGCAACAGGCCACCCCTGCCAGCGTCTGAAAGGAAAGTACTCATGCACATAGCCAATAAACACTTCATCGTCAGCGGCGCCGCTTCCGGGCTGGGTGCCGCGACTGCACAGATGCTGGTCGAGGCTGGCGCCAAGGTCATGCTGGTCGACCTCAATGCACAGGCCGTCGAGGCCAAGTCGCGCGAACTGGGTGAAAACACCCGCTTCGCGGTCGCCGATATCAGCGACGAGCAGGCCGCCCAGGCGGCAGTCGATGCCGCGCTCAGCGCCTTTGGTAGCCTTCATGGGCTGATCAACTGCGCCGGCATCGTCGGTGCCGAGAAGGTACTGGGCAAGCAGGGCCCGCATGGCCTGGCCAGCTTCGCCAAGGTCATCAACGTCAACCTGATCGGCAGCTTCAACCTGCTGCGTCTGGCTGCGGCGGCCATGGCCGAAGGGGCTGCCGATGAGGGTGGCGAGCGTGGGGTCATCATCAATACGGCCTCCATTGCCGCCTATGACGGCCAGATTGGCCAGGCCGCCTATGCTGCCTCCAAGGGGGCCATCGCCAGCCTGACCTTGCCGGCCGCGCGCGAACTGGCCCGCTTCGGTATCCGCGTGATGACCATCGCTCCGGGCATCTTTGAAACACCTATGATGGCCGGCATGAGCGAAGAGGTGCGTGCTTCACTGGCTGCCGGCGTGCCGTTCCCGCCCCGCCTGGGCCGCCCGCAGGAATACGCCACGCTGGCCCGCCACATCATCGAGAACAGCATGCTCAACGGTGAGGTCATCCGCCTCGACGGTGCGCTGCGCATGGCTGCCAAATAAGGAGAGCGAACATGACCCTCGCCAATGACCCCATCGTTATCGTCAGCGCCGTGCGCACGCCCATGGGCGGGTTGCAGGGCGACCTCAAGAGCCTGACTGCGCCGCAATTGGGCAGCGCCGCCATTCGTGGTGCCGTGGAACGTGCCGGCATCGATGCCGCCTGTGTCGAGCAGGTACTGTTCGGCTGCGTGCTGCCGGCCGGCCAGGGCCAGGCGCCGGCACGCCAGGCCGCGCTGGGCGCCGGGCTGGACAAGCACACCACCTGCACCACCCTGAACAAGATGTGCGGCTCGGGTATGCAAGCCGCAATCATGGCCCATGACCTGCTGCTGGCCGGCACCGCAGACGTGGTGGTGGCGGGTGGCATGGAAAGCATGACCAACGCGCCGTACCTGCTGGACAAAGCCCGTGGTGGCTACCGCATGGGCCACGGCAAGATCATCGACCACATGTTCATGGACGGCCTCGAAGACGCTTACGACAAAGGCCGCCTGATGGGCACCTTTGCCGAGGACTGTGCCCAGGCCAATGCCTTCAGCCGTGAGGCCCAGGACCAGTTCGCCATCGCCTCGCTGACCCGAGCGCAGGAAGCCATCAGCAGCGGCCGTTTTGCCGCCGAGATCGTGCCGGTGGAAGTCACCGAGGGCAAGGAAAAGCGCGTCATCAAGGATGACGAGCAGCCGCCCAAGGCACGCCTGGAGAAGATTGCGCAGCTCAAACCGGCGTTTCGTGAAGGCGGCACCGTGACGGCGGCCAACGCCAGTTCGATTTCCGACGGCGCTGCGGCGCTGGTATTGATGCGCCGCTCCGAGGCCGACAAACGTGGCCTCAAGCCATTGGCCGTCATCCACGGCCACGCCGCCTTTGCCGACACCCCGGCGCTGTTCCCGACCGCCCCGATCGGCGCTATCGACAAACTGATGAAACGCACCGGCTGGAACCTGGCCGAAGTCGACCTGTTCGAGATCAACGAGGCCTTCGCTGTGGTCACCCTGGCAGCCATGAAACACCTCGATCTGCCACACGACAAGGTCAATATCCACGGCGGCGCCTGCGCCCTCGGCCACCCGATCGGCGCTTCTGGCGCACGTATTCTGGTAACCCTGTTGTCGGCCTTGCGCCAGAACAATCTGCGTCGGGGTGTGGCGGCCATCTGCATTGGCGGTGGCGAGGCCACGGCCATGGCTGTTGAATGCCTGTACTGAGGTGAACCATGCTGGTAAATGACGAGCAACAACAGATCGCCGACGCGGTACGTGCTTTCGCCCAGGAACGGCTGAAGCCGTTTGCCGAACAATGGGACAAGGACCATCGCTTTCCGAAAGAGGCCATCGACGAAATGGCCGAACTCGGCCTGTTCGGCATGCTGGTGCCGGAGCAGTGGGGCGGTAGCGACACCGGTTATGTGGCCTATGCCATGGCGCTGGAGGAAATCGCTGCGGGTGATGGCGCCTGCTCGACCATCATGAGCGTGCACAACTCGGTGGGTTGCGTGCCGATCCTGCGCTTTGGCAACGAGCAGCAGAAAGAGCAGTTCCTCACCCCGCTGGCGACAGGTGCGATGCTCGGTGCTTTCGCCCTGACCGAGCCGCAGGCTGGTTCCGATGCCAGCAGCCTGAAGACCCGCGCACGCCTGGAGGGCGACCACTACGTACTCAATGGCAGCAAGCAGTTCATTACCTCGGGGCAGAACGCCGGCGTCGTGATCGTGTTTGCAGTCACCGACCCGGAGGCCGGCAAGCGTGGCATCAGCGCCTTCATCGTGCCGACCGATTCGCCGGGCTATCAGGTAGCGCGGGTGGAGGACAAACTCGGCCAGCACGCCTCCGACACCTGCCAGATCGTTTTCGATAATGTGCGCGTGCCAGTGGCCAACCGGCTGGGCGCGGAGGGTGAAGGCTACAAGATCGCGCTGGCCAACCTTGAAGGCGGCCGTATCGGCATCGCCTCGCAAGCGGTGGGTATGGCCCGCGCGGCGTTCGAAGTGGCGCGCGACTACGCCAACGAGCGCCAAAGCTTTGGCAAACCGCTGATCGAGCACCAGGCCGTGGCGTTTCGCCTGGCCGACATGGCAACGAAAATTTCCGTTGCCCGGCAGATGGTTCTGCACGCCGCTGCCCTTCGTGATGCGGGGCGTCCGGCGCTGGTGGAAGCGTCGATGGCCAAGCTGTTCGCCTCGGAAATGGCCGAAAAGGTCTGTTCGGATGCCTTGCAGACACTGGGTGGTTATGGCTATCTGAGTGACTTCCCGCTGGAGCGGATCTACCGCGACGTTCGGGTTTGCCAGATCTACGAAGGCACCAGCGACATTCAGCGCATGGTCATTGCGCGCAATCTTTGAAGGAGCAGACTGCATGGCATTCGAAACCATCCTGTTGGACATCCACGGCAAGGTCGGCCTGATCACCCTCAACCGCCCGCAGGCGCTCAATGCGCTGAACGCGCAGATTGTCGGCGAGATCAACCAGGCCCTGGACCAGCTCGAACGTGACCCGAACATTGGCTGCGTGGTGCTGACAGGCTCGGCCAAAGCCTTTGCCGCTGGCGCCGACATCAAGGAAATGGCTGAGCTGCAATACCCGCAGATCTATGTCGACGATCTGTTCAGCGATGCCGACCGCATTGCCAATCGCCGTAAGCCGATCATTGCTGCGGTGTCTGGCTTTGCCCTGGGCGGCGGCTGCGAGTTGGCGATGATGTGCGACTTTATCCTCGCTGCGGACAATGCCAAATTTGGTCAACCGGAAATCAACCTGGGCGTGCTGCCGGGCATGGGCGGGACCCAGCGCCTGACACGTGCGGTAGGCAAGGCCAAGGCCATGGAGCTTTGCCTGACCGGCCGGCTGATGGGGGCGGAAGAAGCCGAGCGTGCAGGTTTGGTGGCGCGGATCGTGCCGCAGGCAGAGTTGGTGGAAGAGGCGCTGAAGGTGGCGGCGACCATTGCCAGCAAGTCGATTCCGGTAAGCATGATGGTCAAGGAGAGTGTCAACCGGGCGTTTGAAGTGACGCTTAGCGAGGGGGTACGCTTTGAGCGTCGGGTCTTCCATGCGGCGTTCTCCACCGAAGACCAGAAAGAAGGCATGGCCGCATTCATCGCCAAGCGCGAGGCACAGTTCAAGGACCGTTGATCAGACTCGGCTCGTTGCCGTTGCCGTTGCCGTTGCCGTTGCCGTTGCCGTTGCCGTTGCCGTTGCCGTTGCCGTTGCCGTTGCCGTTGCCGTTGCCGTTGCCGTGGTTTTTGCTTCTAAGTGCGCGATAGTTCAGGCGACGCAGATTGCGACTTCAGGAGGCCGAGCGC